>JAEWFH010000073.1 GCA_023388955.1 Pseudomonadota bacterium | reverse complement strand
CTTGAAGAAGACCCTGCTTTTCGCTGCGACCGCGTTCGCGCTCAGCCTGGCCGCGCCGGCCGCGATGGCCCACGACGCCTGCCTGGACGACGCCTGCCACACCCTGTCCCTGTTCGACTCCGTCGATTCCACCGGCGGTGGCACCGCACCGATCGAGGCCCAGCGCTTCGGCGAGTGGGGCATCGACACCGCCGGCATGGACACGAGCGTCCGTCCGGGCGAGGACTTCTTCGCCTACGTCAGCGGCACCTGGGCGGAGAACACCCAGATCCCCTCCGACAAGTCGATGTACGGCTCGTTCCTGGTCCTGCGCGACCTGTCCGAGGCCCGCGTGCGCCAGCTGCTGGAGGGCTACGAGCTGGGTGACCCGGCCGGTACCGGCAACGCCGCCAAGCTTGCCGCGCTGTACCAGGGCTTCCTGGACGAAGCCGCCGTCGAGGCACTGGGCGCGCAGCCGCTGCAGCCGCACCTGGAGGCGATCCGCGCCGTCGCCGACAAGGACGGCATGGCCGCCCTGATGGGCAACCGCAACGCCAGCTTCGGCGGCAGCTTCTTCGGCCACTACGTGGGCGATGACCAGCGCAACCCGGACGTCTACACCCTGTACCTGAGCCAGTCCGGCCTGGGCCTGGGCGACCGCCAGATGTACCTGGACGACAAGTTCGCCCCGCAGCGCGAGCGCTACGTCGAGTACATCGCGCAGATGCTCGAACTGGCCGGCTGGGACGACCCGCAGGGCAACGCGCAGAAGATCATGGCGATGGAGACGCGGATCGCCGAGGCCCACTGGACCCGCGCCGAGAGCCGCAACCGCGACAAGACCTACAACCCGGTCACCTTCGCCGAGCTCGACACCGTCGCCCCGGGCTTCCCGTGGCAGACCTACCTGGCCGCCGCCGGCGTGGACTATGCCGATGCCGGCGTGATGCGCCAGGACACCGCGCTGCCGAAGATCGCGCAGATCTTCGCCGACACCGACCTTGGCACCCTCAAGGCCTGGCAGGCCTTCCACACCACCGACAACGCCGCCTCGCTGCTGTCGAGTGACTTCGTGGAGGCGGAGTTCGAGTTCCGCAGCAAGTTCCTGTCCGGCCAGCCCGAGCAGCGCGAGCGCTGGAAGCGTGCCGTCTCCTACGCCTCCTCGGCGATGGGCGAGGCGATCGGCCAGGACTACGTCAAGCTGTACTTCCCGGCCGATGCAAAGGCCAAGATGGACGACCTGGTCGCCAACGTGAAGGCCGCCATGGGCGCCCGCCTGGACACCCTGGAGTGGATGAGCCCGGCGACCAAGGCCGAGGCCCACGCCAAGCTGAAGGGCTTCGGGCTGAAGATCGGCCACCCGGACGAGTGGCGCGACTACAGCGGCCTGCAGCTGGCCAATGGCGACGTGTTCGGCAATGCCGAGCGCGCGATGGCCTTCGAGTGGGACTACCGCAAGGGCCGCATCGGCCAGCCGGTGGACAAGGCCGAGTGGGGCATGACCCCGCAGACCGTCAATGCCTACTACAACTCGGTCAAGAACGAGATCGTGTTCCCGGCCGCGATCCTGCAGCCGCCGTTCTTCGACCCGGCCGCCGACCCGGCGGTCAATTACGGCGCCATCGGCGGCGTGATCGGCCACGAGATCATCCACGGCTTCGACGACCAGGGCCGCAAGTCCGATGGTGCCGGGCTGCTGCGTGACTGGTGGACCGCCGAGGACGCGGCCAAGTTCGAGGTGCAGGCCGCCAAGCTCGGCGCGCAGTACGAGGCCTTCGAGTTCCCGCAGCTGCCCGGCATGCACATCAACGGCCGCGTCGCCATGGGCGAGAACATCGGCGACTTGGGTGGCCTGACCATCGCGCTGGAGGCCTACCGCCGCTCGCTGGACGGCCAGGAGGCACCGGTGATCGACAGCTTCACCGGCGAGCAGCGCCTGTTCATGGGGTGGGCGCAGGTCTGGCGCACCCTTTGGCGCGACGACGCGCTGCGCCAGCAGCTGGTCAACGGCACCCACTCGCCGGGCCACATCCGTGCCTTCGCCCCGCTGCGCAACATGGACGCCTGGTACGAGGCCTTCAACGTGACCGAGGCCGACCCGCTGTACGTCGCGCCGGAGGATCGCGTGCGCATCTGGTAAGAGGCGCAGTTGGCCGATGAATGGCGCCGCACCGCCGGTTCGGGGTGCGGCGCTTTTGTCTGTTCAGTCCAGGTCGACGGTGTCGCGGTCCTGGCCCTCCTGGCCGGTGGGTTTGATGCCCAGCATCAGCTTCACGCCCGCCAGCAACTGGCCCTCGTTCAACCAGACCTGGGCCTCGGACACGTCCAGGCGCAGCAGGGTGATGCGTGGGTCGTTGCGGCCCTCGAACCAGGCCTCGACCATCGGGCTCCAGAGCCGGTCCAGCACCGCCGGGTCGTTGTCGACCGCCAGCGTCCCGCGCATCGATGCGAACAGCTCCAGACCCTTGCCAGCCAGGGTCGCGATGGCCGGTTTGGCCTGTCCCCCCAGCGCCCGCGCCAGGTCGGTCTCGCTGGAGGTGAAGAACCAGAACGGGGAATGGTTCCCGTCCATCAGCAACGTCATCGGTTGCAGTGGCGCACAGCCGGGGCCATCCAGCCCCAGCATCACGAAGCGGTCCTGCTGGAACGCATCCCACAGCTTGCCGGCGATTTCCTGTTGCGTGGCCATGGTGTGTCCTCGGTTGGGGGAGGACTCCGGTTCTAGAGGGGCCGGCGTTAGGATGGCGTCCGCAGCAGGAGGGGCAGTCGTGAAGGACGACGCGTTCCGCGCTCCGCATAGGGTGCGCCCCAGTACTGTCCGCGCCCCGATCCACCCATCCTGTTCTGGCAAGGAAACGGCAGGGCCACGGACGGAACCAGGGGGAAGGACTCCGGGAGGGACCCGGGAACGGCCAGGGCAGGATGCCCCGGCCGTTTCGTTTTGCGCGGGATCCGCCGCCTTGTACCGCGCTACTCCGCCTCGTCGTAGCGGTTGAACCCCGAGCCGCCATCCGAGCCGGCGTCGAACACGTAGCCGTACACCACGCTCCCGTCCGCGCGCCGCACGGGCCGTCCGCGCACCCACTGCGCCTGTACGTCGCCGTGCAGCCGCTGTTCCGGCTCCCAGCCGCCATCGGCGCGGCGGGTCACCTGGTACACGCTGCCGGTGGACTGCTCGATGAAGAGCACCCGCACTACGTCGCCGACCACCGCCGCGTCGGCGCCGGCCTGGTCGGAGTCGATCGCACCCTGGACCACCCGCCGGGTGCTTACCTGCGCCGGCGTGCCGAAGCGGCCGTCGCTGCCCACCTTCCGGGACCACAGCGTGCCGTCCGCCATCCGGTACACCACGACCAGCTCATGGCGCTCCGGCAGCCAGGCCAGCGGCAGGATCGCGCCGACCGCATCGTCGCTGCCGCGCGGCAGGCCGGTGGCCAGTTCGCGGGCCTCGCCCAGCAGCCCGTCCGCGTCCAGTTGCCGGTACCAGGCGCTGCCGTCGACGGTGTAGGCCAGGTGCACCACGTCGTCGGTACCGGTGGCCAGCATCGGGCCGGACACCACCCCCGCGCCCGGATGCCCGATCGGCTGCGGCGTGCCCCACGCACCGGAGGCGGAGCGGAGGTTGAGTTCGAGCGCGGCGTCCTGCCCGTACACCGCCACCAGGCTGCCGTCGCCACGGGCGGCGATCGCGGCAACCTGGGTCGGCGGCTCCACCGGCGAGGCAAGCCGCTCGTCGCGCACCACCCAGGTGTCGGGCGCGCCGGCCACGTCGGAGGTGCGGAAGGCGTGGTGCCAGACATCGTCGGAGGTCTGGTGCAGCATGTGCACCACCCCGGCGTGCACGGTGCTGGCGAAACCCTCCAGGTCATCGGTCCGCGGGCGGTTGGCCGCGTCCACCTCGCGCCAGCTGCGCCCGCCGTTGACGGACTTGAGCATCATCAGCACGTTGAAGGTTTCGGCCGGCTCGATCATGAAATACAGGTCGCCGTTGGACGCCTGCCACGGGCCGATCGGGCCGGGCGTCTCGATGAAGGTGCCGCCGATGTGTCCGGCCGGGACCTCCAGGGTCACCGCCGCCGGTTCCGCGGGCGTGGCCAGGCAGCCTTTCTCGTCGACCATCCGGAACTCGAAGCGGTCGCCATCGGCGTGCTGCACGGCTCCGTCGGCAAAGGCGCGGACCACCAGTGCCCACTCCCACTCCCCGTGCACGCCGTTGCCGCGCCAGGCCGGGGCCAGCGTGTCCAGCGCCACGCCCGCGCCGCCGCCGAAGGGTGCTGTCGATCCGCCCAGCAGGTCGCCGGTCGCCGCGCCGTTCCCGTAGGCCGGCGTGGACACCGTGCTTACCGGCGGTGTCGCGTTGAAGGGGTAGGGGAAGTCGCCCGCCTCGACGTCGGTCCACTCGCCGCCGTTGCGGCGGTACTGCAGCTCGAAGTAGCGCGCCGTGGTTTCCGCCGGCCCGGCCTCGACCTCCAGGCGCAGGCGGAACGGCTGGTCGACCCGGACCGTCGCAGCCTGGCCCTCGGCGGCAGCCCAGCCGGTATCGGCATCCAGCGGCGCGGCATGGTCGGCGCGGATGCGGAAGGAAGTCTGCGTGCAGGCACTCCCGGCCGGCACGGCCAGGTGCGCCGCCCCGTTGGACGTCGTCTGCGTGGCCGGCGAACCGGCCGCGGCAAGCGCGGTGAACAGGGCAGCCGCGAGCGGCGAGTGGAGGAGGGCGGCTGCGGTCATCGTGGGAACACCGGCTGGACTTGACCGTCCATTGTGTTGCGGAGGTGTTGCCGGGAAGTTGCAGTGAGGTGCCCGGTCCGCAAAAAAGCCGGCTCACGCCGGCTGCCGCATCGGTAGGACAGTCCCTACCCGGAGGAGGTGGCTTCCCCGGGAGCGAGGGCCTTCTGGCGCTCCGTAGCCCTTTTCAGGACGCCTTCGTACACCCGCTTCTTGTCGCGCGCAGACGCGTTGCGGATGAACTCGGCAAAGGCGTTGGGTCGGGCGGGTGTTGGCTTGAAGATGTGCATGGGTCTCCGGGGCCGTCATTGTTCCCCGTATATCCGCCAGCCATGAACACCGAGACGGGGGCGGACTCACGAGGATACAGCTCGGGATCCGTCAGCCGCCTGGCGATGGCGCGTCGGTTCGTCCTTGCAAAGGCCTCCGCAGTTTCGGCGATTTCCTTGTCGGTAGCTGGCATGTCCATATGCCCCGGATAGGTGGCCCAGCATAACGGCCTGGCAGGTGCCCTCCCGCGCATCCCATTTCAGGCAGCATGGAGCCACCGCGCAACAGGACCCCCTCCATGACCATCCGCACCGTCTTCATCCCCGCCGGCGGCGGCTTCGAGCACGTCACCGTGGAAGCCACCCAGGCAGTCGAGCCCGGCCCCGGCGAGGTCAGCGTGCGCCTGCGTGCCAGCTCGCTCAACTACCACGACCTGGGCGTGGTCAGCGGGGTGATGGGGCCGGCGGAACGACGCATCCCGATGTCCGACGGTGCCGGCGAGGTGGTCGCGGTGGGGCCGGGTGTGCGGGAGTTCGCCGTGGGCGACAACGTGGTCAGCACCTTCTTCCCGGACTGGATCGACGGCGAGCCGCAGGCCGAGGGCTTCGCGCGGACGCCCGGTGACGGCATCGACGGCTACGCCCGCGAGCAGGTGACCGCGCCGGAAACCTGGTTCACCCGCGCCCCGCGCGGCTGGAGCCACGCCGAGGCCGCCACGCTCACCACCGCCGGCCTGACCGCCTGGCGCGCGCTGATGGAGGACGGCGCCCTGCGCCCCGGCGAGACCGTGCTGGTGCAGGGCACCGGCGGCGTGTCGGTGTTCGCCCTGCAGTTCGCCAGGCTGGCCGGGGCCCGGGTGATCGCCACCTCCTCCAGCGACGAGAAGCTGCAGCGCATGCGCGAGCTGGGCGCCGACGCGCTCATCAACTACCGCCAGGACCCCGAGTGGGGCAGCACCGTGCGCAAGCTGACCGGCGGCCGTGGCGTGGACCACGTGGTCGAGGTCGGCGGCCCCGACACCCTCGCCCAGTCCATGCTCGCGACCCGCGTGGGCGGACACATCGCGGTGATCGGCGTGCTCAGCGGCATCGACAGCCGCCTGCCGTTGGCCCTTGCACTGGCCCGCCAGCTGGACCTGCAGGCCCTGCTGGTCGGCAGCCGTCGCCAACAGCAGGACATGGTCCGCGCCCTGGACGCCAGTGACCTGCGTCCGGTGCTCGACCGCCACTTCCCGCTGGAGGAGATCGTCGCCGCATTCCAGTACCAGGCCAGTGGGCGGCACTTCGGGAAGATCGTGCTGGAGATGTGAGGGAACGCGCGTGCAGCGCGGGGTGGTTCAGCGTTGTGGATGCTCGCCCAGCCACTCCCGCAGTGCCGCGTTCATGCGCGACTGCCACCCCGGCCCACCCGCGCGGAACGCTTCCAGCACGTCCTTGTCGAAGCGGATGGTGGTGGACTCCTTCTTCGCTGTTCCGGGCGGCCGCCCACGCCGCGCCACCGCTTTGCGGGCGACTTCGCGCGTAACCACCCGTCCGCCGATGCGCCAGGTGCCATTCTCCAGATCCGCCTCGGTAAGCTCGGGCGCATCGTCCGGGTCAACCCAGGTCGAGGCCGAACTTTTCTGCTTCGTGGTCATGTGCGTACCTCATGGAAATGATGCGGCGGGCGTCCCCGCGTGGTGTCCAGACCAGCACGACGGGGCGCCTGTTGAGCAAGCCCATGCTGATCCAGCGTGTCTCGCCGTAGTCTCGTCGTGTGTCCTCGAGCGTCACCGTCGGTCCAGCGAAGACCAGATCCGCTTCGGCGAAGTCCAAACCACGTGCCTGGAGCGTACTGGCCCGCTTGGCTTCGTCGAAGGTAATCTTCATGCGAATTAGTGTAGTAACGGTAATTCGGGCGCGCAAGACACAGCGGTTGGCTATACGCCGCGCGATGGCGTCCGCCGTATCTTCAGCATGAGAAAAGGAGCGCGAACAAGCCCGCATCCGGTCCCACCTTGAACTCTGACCTGCCGCGGGTGGACGCGTACAAGCTGAAACCCGCGGATTACGAGGAACTGCCCGGGTTGACCGGGGAGACGGCCAGCGGCCCGGGGTGACAGAGCCGCATGGCGAAGCAGGCGCCGTGACGGGGGCGGCGGTGCGTTAATCGCCACCGCCGCGGGCTCCGGAGGCAGGCTCTCCGCGCCTGATGGCACGGAGAGCTCCACTTAGCACTCCATATTCGTGCAGGCAGATCAGGACCGGTCCGGCGTCAGCGGCTCCCCGGCGGCCATCTTGGCGCGGATCTCGACAAGGGCTTCCTCAAAGGCCGCCTCACGCTCGGTCAGCCCAGGGCGTAGGCCGAAGTGCTTGTCCAGGGCGCCGTCGCCTTCCGCGTACCGGTAGATGCTGCGCCAATAGTCAGGCACCTGCTCCACATCGACACCCAGCCGCGCCAGCAGGAACAGGCTTACGCGATCGGCCGCCAGGGCCTGGTCGGCGTTGAGCACGAAGTGGGATCCGAGTGCGGCCGTGTTAAGCAATCCGCCGCCTGCCACCCCCACGGTTTCGAGGAACGCCGCACCCTTGCCAAGGAAGCCGCGCATCTTCTCGTTGGCCGCCCGGGTCTCACTCATTGCGTAGGCGAGATCCGTCGCCAGGAACGCCTGGCGCTGCCACTCCTCGTCGCCGGCCTGGAAGAAGGCCTCGGTCACGATGATGTCGTTGATCCGTTCGCTGTGGAATCGCCCGGTCATGCGCGGCACGTAGGTGAGCCTGAGGTTGCAGGCTTCCACCGGAGTGATGGTGAAGGCGTGCTCCCCGTCGTCGCGGGTGACCACGAGCTCAACCGGATCAGCAGACTCGTGTGCGAACAGCGATGCGAGCTTTTCCTCATACGAGGTCCGGAACCCGCGGCGCGGCTTGTCACCGTTCACCGAGACCACGACATCGCCGGCCTGCACGCCAGCCAGGTCTGCCGGCGAGCCGGTGGCGACGGTGAAGACGGTGGGGGTGGGGTCGCCGTCGAACTCAAAGGCCTTGGGGCGAATCCCGGTACGCCACTGCGTGCCACGGGTACACAGGTCCGCGCCCGTGGTCAGTAGCGGCCATGCCGTCGAATCGACGACGTGATAGTGGTCGGCCAGCTTGCCGTACAGCTCCCGCGCGTCTTCCTCGCTTACCTGGGAAGACGCGAAGGAGGACAGAGGAGCGAGCGCCACCGCGACAGCGAGGGAGCCAATCAGTTTCTTGAACATCAGTTGGGTACTCGAAAGAAGCGAAAGCAAAACTCAGAAAGCCCAGCGCAGGCCCACGGCAGCACTCGTGTTGTCGTGCTCCTCACTGCCACGCTCCAGGCCCACGTTTCCGTAGAGCAGGACGTTGCGCGACAGGGCGTAGGCCGCGCCCACGCTTGCCCGGATGGAGTCCTCCGGCAGCGGCTGGCCTTCCACTGCGAAGGTTGCGTCCGGGGCGCCGGTGAACCAGGCGTTGAAGCCGGTGTCCTCGGTGTCGAACACGTCGCGGTAGGCGAGCAGGCTGTTGAAGGCCCACCGGCCGGCACGGCTGGTGTGGCGCAGGCCGACATCGGCGTACTGCATGGTCACCTCGTCCTTGCCGGCGCTCAGGCCCAGGCCGTTGGCACCGTCTTCGACGAAGGCATCCTGCTCGTGGCTGATCGCACCCACCGCGGCGAACGGGGTCAGGCCGTTGCCCAGGTTGAGGCCGCCCTCAAGGCGGGCATGCCAGGACGATTCATCGCGGGACGAGAGCACTTGCTGGGCGGTGGTGCCGTCATACACGTCGCGGCGGCTGTCCACGTCGAACTCGTTCACGCCGGCGACCGCCGACAGGTAGCCGAAGCCAAACGGCTTGTAGGCATAGGCGCTCACGCCAACCCGGTCGGCCTCGATGCGGCTGCGGGTGAAGTCGACATCGGCCCGGTTCTCGCCCTTGGTCAGCGCGCCACCCACGACCCAGCCGCCCAGCGGCACGTCGATGCCGATGGTGAAGGCATCCTGGCGGTACTCGGCGCTGGCGTAGCCGGTGCGGTCCAGCTCCCCGTCCACGTGGTAGCCCTGGGCCCATGCGGTCGGGGCGGTGGTGGAGGCGAGGTAGGGCAGGCGGTCGGCCAGCATCCGGGCATCGTTCATCACCGACTGCACGGCCACGGTGCGCTGTACCCCGTGGGCGTGGCCGGTCAGGCTCGCGAGTGCGACCGAGGCCGTGTCGTCGGAGGCGTTGATGATGCTGCCGACCGAGGCCAGCAGGGATTCGATGCCGGCGGTGTCGCCGGACTGCATGCGCTGGTCGAGCAGGCCCACCAGGGCATCCATCTGGCCGGCGCCGTCGATCACGGCCTGGCTGGTACCCATCGACTGCGCGGTGGCGGTAGCGGATGCACGGGCCAGCTCGGCATCGACGGTGGTATCGCCGTAGACCAGGTCGGCGGTCCAGAAGAAGGACGAGCCGTACTTGATGTCCGAGAACGCACCCTCCACCGAAGCGGCGCTCAGCAGGTTCTCGGTGGTGGCGACCTGGTAGTCGGAAGCCTCCGGCCGCAGGTGCAGGGAGCCGTCGAGGGTGGCGGCACCGCCAATGATCAGCGGCTCACCGAGGGTGATGCTGGTCTGGGAGCCGGCATAGGCGGTGTAATCGCCGCCGATCTTGCCGCCACGGGCGCGGTAGGTGCCGCCTTCGTTGACGATGACGCTGGAGGCGGTGTCGCCGGAGAAGCTCAGCACGCCCTCGTTGATGACGGTATCGCCCTTGAAGGTGTTGTCGCCAGCAAGGCGCAGCCCACCCGTACCGTTCTTGATCAGGCCGAACTCGCCGCTGATGTCGTTGGCGAAGACCGAATTGCCGCTCACGTCCGCCACGAACGCATCGCCCTGGAACTGGGCCGGCCCGAAGATCGCCTTCTCGGCATTGATCAGGCCCCAGCCGTAGGTCGCGTCGATGCCTTCGTCTCCGATGTCCGTCGCGGTGGTCAGGATCGTCTGCTGGATGTTGTGGCCGTTCATCCACGGGAACGCGTGCTGCACCAGGGCGGCGACGCCGGTGGTGACCGCTGCAGCATTGGAAGTGCCCTGGGAGCCCGTGGCGTAGGCCGGGTCGCCATCGGGTACATTGGGCGTGCTGTGAAGGCCTGGGGTCGAAATGCACCACTGGGCGGCTTGGCCGCATTCGTTGGCATACTCGGCGTGAGCCGCAAATTCACCCTTTGAATTTACGTCGACCGCGGTCGCAGCGATCCAGTTATTGGCCAGGTGCGGCTGGTGAACAGGCGAAGCAGCGGGATAGCCAGCCTCGTCACGGCTGTCGTTTCCGGCACTGGCAATGACGAGCCCATTCGCTTCCACCACGGCACTGAAGGAGCTTGCGTAGGCAAGTGCTGACGCTTGCTGATCTGAAACGGTCTCACGAGATCCGCCGATCGAGACATTGAAGATTGTCACGCCCTGTTGGACGAGTTCTTCAACGGCATCCCTCATATAACGAGAGCTGCAACCATCCTCAACACAGACGCGGCCCCAGGCGATTTGGGCATCAGGCGCCACACCACCCTTCCAGCCATCTACGATGTTGCCAGCAATGATGGCGCCCATGCGCGAGCCGTGTCCGCGCTTCTTGTGCGTGTCTTCTGAGCCGGGGGTGTCGGTGTAGTCCTTGTAGGACGACACTTTCCCCTCGAGTACGGTGTAGTCCTCGTAGTGAACGTCGTCGAGCAAACCAACGGTGACACCTTTGCCGGTGATGCCGTGCTCGTGCGCGAGATCGGCATTGATCGGCATCAGTGTGTTGTCGATGCGGCCGTTGTAGACGCGGGTCGGGCCGGGGTCCGGAGTCGGGTCCGGATCGGGGTCGGTCGGCGGCTGCGTCGGCGGGGGCTGTACCGGCGGCGGGGCCTCCGGCTTCACGTTGTTGCCGCCACCACCACCGCCGCCACCGCAGGCAGTGAGAAGAAGAGCCGAGAAGACGGCAGTAGCAAGGATCGAGCGGTTCAAATCTTTCTCTGAAAAATGGATCGCCCACGACTGCGGTGGGTATAACGGGCCGTTGGTGTTTATGCTCCGGCTGCCGGCTAAAGCGCGGCGACTACAGCTGGGATGCTTCTTGCGTACGTTTCGTGCGCTCGTCGGATGCGCTTCTCTGACGGAATGTGTGCATGAAGTCATTCCGGATGTAGTTCAATGACATGTCGAAACTCATGTGCGGCGAATCAAGCGTGATTTCAGTTTCACCGTCCCGGTACTTGGCCAGCTTGTTTCCGACAAACGGGATCTGCTCGCTGGTCTTCCTGTACTTCCCGTCCATGATTTCATTCAAGTAGTTGAACTTGGATTTGGGGAAGGTGGTCAGCACAGCGGCCAGTACACCACTTGTGTCAAAGATCACCGTTATTTCCTTGACCCCGTTGAAACTGACTTCACGCGTGGGGATGGAGTACATGTTTCCGTTGCTGTACTTGTTGATGCCGATGTGTTCCGCAACGTACAGCGACTTCATCTGGTCTTCGCTGGTCGTCCCAAGCTCCAGATTGAATACAGTCGGGTCGGCGAGTGCTGCAGTGCTGCACAGCGAAAGGACCGCCAAGGCTGCGGCCCGAGTGATCGAACTCTTCAAGACTTTCTCCGTTGCTGAGATGGGAATCAGTTCTCGATCCGGCCCAGGGTTTTTCCTGCAATGCGAAGAATCCAGCCCGTTACTGCAACAAGGATTCCATACTGTGTCGCCAACAGGAGGGCGTTCCAGCTCACGACCGTCTTGGTCGTTGTAAACGAAGTCCGAACCTCGACAAGGAAGCTGGACAGAAGGATTACCAGGGCGACGATAATGCCAAGCACGATCAGGACGGTTCCGGTCAATACCGCGAGCTCTGATTCCGTCGCGGCTACGGCGGGCGCCCGATGCTCGGTGTAAGTGTTGTCTCCGCTGCCGGTGTCCTCGGCGGCGTCGGTCCCACTGAAGTGACTTATCGGTAACCATGACGCCCAGTCCATGGACTTGAACTCCGCAGCGGGAGATACCTTCCCCTCTTTGATCAATCCCACCAGTTCGTCGTGCTTGACCTGCCGCGGCTCAGCTGAGCCGTCACGTACGTAGTACTCCATCTACCTTCTCCCGTATTGGTGACCCGCTTCACTCTCCGGCTCAAAACATCGCGAAGAGGATCAGTGCGGCGAATACGACCACGATGATCAGGATCAAGGTGCCGTCCGCTTCCTTTTCAAAGGTCTCGTGCTTGGCTGCGCAGAAGGGGCACATCGAATACTTCGGCTCTGGTGTCCAGCGGTGACCACTGAATGCCGGCGGTCCTGTCACCACCCTTGGGATCATTCGCTTTCCGCAGTTGCCGCAGGTGGCCCGGTCGTCGGTCCGGCCGTTACTGGCGGGAGCCGCCAGCAATTCGACACCACGTGCCCGTGGGCCGCGTTTCCCGGCGGCCGGGCGGAACTCCACGGGGGTTCCGTTGCCGGGCAGCACCGCGCCGCGTATCTCCTGGACCGCGAAGTAGCGATCCTGGCCGTCGCTGCCTACGAGGAAGCCGTAGCCCTTTTCCTGTGAGAACCACTTGACCGTGCCGGTCATCGTGTTCGTGGTGCTTTCCCGCTCGGCCGCTGGCTTGGCCCCGGCAGGGGCGGGGGCAGGGGGCTTGCCGAACTCCTTGCCTACCGACATCCAGTGCCCGGAGTCCTCCGCGCGGAACTGCGCATCGGTGCCGATCTCACCCTTGTCGTGCATGGCCTGGACCCGGGCCAGTGACACCGGCCCGTGCTCTACATCCCCGTCTCGAACAATGAACATCCTGCTTCCTGGATTTCGCTGGATCGCCGAACGGATCCGGCGTTGGAAATGCAGCCGCGTTCGCGCTGCATGGCGCTGGAGGTGGGGCGGGGGTTAGATCCCGCCCCGGTCCAGTAGCCGTCCGCCCATGCGTACCGCGAGCTCGGATTCGTCCTTGCCCATGAACTGCACCCGCTGGCCGGTGGAGGTGGTGCTGGGCACGTTGGTGTCCGTGGCCTGGGCCTCCGTGAGCCGGCCGTTCGAGTCATCGTGCGTGTTGCTGTCCATTCCCCACTCCTGTCGGTGGCGGCCCAAGTGCCGCGTGCAGACCCCAAGAACTGGGCATATCGGCAGGCGCTTGCGCTTCTTTAGGGGAATTTTCCTGGCGTATCCTTCGGGCCGCGCCGTTGGTGTGTGGAAACCCGGCTCGTGTATGTTCCCGCGCAACCACCCAACCACGGAACGACCATGAAGCTGAAAGGACTCCTCCTCGCGCTCCCGCTGTTCCTGCTTGCCGCTTGCGCCACGCGGCCCGGTTCAGTCGACGCGGGGCAGTGGATCGCGCCCGGCGATGCCGTCCAGCTCGCCGCCGCCGCGCCCCAGCGGGGCGTGACCGGCGTCTTCGCCATGACGGTCCGTGGCACCGGCACGACCCGGCGCACGCACCTCAATTCCGAGGAGGACTACCGCGACCAGCGCAACCTGTCGGTCACCGTGTGGCCCGCCGCCGCCGCGCAGCTGACCGGGGAGTTCGGCGCGCCGCCGCACGTCGCGCTGCTCGGCAAGCAGATCCTGGTCGCGGGCACGGCGCGGCGGGTGCGCATCGACTTCATCTCGGAGGGGCAGCGCACCGGGAAGTACTACTACCAGACCCACGTGGACGTCACCGACGCCTCGCAGATCCAGGTACGCCAGCCCGACTGAACCCCCTCACAACGCCGCCATTCCCCCATCGATCCGGTACGCCGCGCCGGTGATGAACCGGCTCTCGTCGGAGGCCAGGAACAGCACCAGGTGGGCGATGTCC
This sequence comes from Pseudomonadota bacterium, assembly GCA_023388955.1. Lineage (GTDB taxonomy): Bacteria > Pseudomonadota > Gammaproteobacteria > Xanthomonadales > Xanthomonadaceae > Novilysobacter. The sequence continues at coordinate 41,735 of JAEWFH010000073.1, read as the reverse complement.
GCGGACTCGCCGTAGCGGCCCAGGGGGATCGCCTTTTCCATGGCGTCCCTGGCGGCCTCGGCGTCGTCCGGGTCGAAGCCGGCTTCCAGCGAGCGCATCATGCGGGTGTCGAACGTCGCGATGTCCTGCTGCTCCAGCGGGGCGACCTTGTGACATCGGCCTTGAGTGCCAGCACCCGGTCGCCGGCATCCAGCTCGCGGGCGACGCCGTCCAGGGCATCCTGGTCCAGGTCCACCAGCACCACCGAGGCGCCTTCGTCCAGGAAGCGCTCGGCAGTCACCTTGCCGATGCCACCGGAGCCGCCGGTGATGACTGCGATCTTGTCCTTTAGCCGGTTCATGCCTGCCTTCCTCGTTTCAGGGGTGCCCAGCTTTACCGCGGGCGTGTTACCGGAGGGCACAGACTGGGTGACAGGACGTTGCGCCCGCGTCGTCGTGGTGATGGATTACGGGCGTGCCACGCCCTCCGCCAGTGCCTCCTCGGCGGCGCTGAATGCCGAGCGGACGCCGCGACGCCCGGCCGGCATGCCGGTCAGGAACCAGGCCACGCCGGTGCCGCCTTCCAGGTCCAGCCACAGCCCGGACTGCAGGCCGTAGGCGGAGCCGGAGTGGCCGACCCGGGCGATGCCGTCGCCGAAGGGATCGTCGCGGCATCCCTCCACCGCGGTCGCCAGCACGTGCATCGACAGGCCGAAGCGGCAGTAGAAGCCATCGTGGGCCCCGCCTTCCTCCTCGCCGCTGCTGCCGGTGCCGGGGCGCCAGCTCCACTGCGGGGTGGCCATGGCCCGGACCGTCTCCGCTGCCAGCAGGCGCACACCGTCCACCTCGCCGCCGCCCAGCAGCAGGCGGCCGATGCGTGCCAGGCCGTTTGCGGAGATCCGCAGCCCACCCTGGGGCGAGAACAGGGCGCCGTTCACCCCGGGCTCCCAGCGATCGAGGTCGCAGGCCTCGCCCTCGGCGGTGATCACCGGGCAGGCGGGGCGCCGGCCGTCCAGTGCGTCGCGGACCGGGGTGCCGTCGGCGCCGTGCAGGACCACGGCGCGGGCGATGGCGGCGTCGCTGCAGGTGGTCCAGTTGAAGCAGGCGTCGATGTCCAGCGGGGCCAGTACCAGCCGGTCGACCAAGCGGTCGAAGCGTTCGCCCGTGGCGCGTTCCATGATCTGCGCAACCAGCGGGAAGTTGAGGTTGCTGTAGCGGAAATACGTGCCCGGCGCATGGGCGGGGTCCCAGGCGCGTGGGTCGTCCAGCAGCCCGCGCAACTGCGCGCCCAGCGGCGGCTGCCAGTAGCCGGCAGCGTCGGTCAGGCTGGAGGTGTGCGACAGCAGCCGTCGCAGGGTGACCGGGGTGTCCGGATGGGTGGGGTTGCGCAACGGCCACCCCAGCAGCTCGCCGGCGTCGGCGTCCAGGTCCAGCGTGCCGGCCTCCACCAGCCGCATCAGCGCGAGGGTGGTGACCAGCTTGGAGATCGACGCGATGCGCACCGGGTCGTCGGCGGCGACGGGGCGGCCGTGGGTGCGGTCGGCCAGGCCCTCGGCGAGGGTGGAGGTAATGCCGTCGCGGTCGAAGGTGACCCGGACGGTGGCCACCGGCGCATGGGCGGCGGGGGCGTCGGCGACCAGCGGGTCGGCGACTGGACTGGCGGCGTCCGCAGCGTGGGTGGCCGGCAAGGCCAGCAGGAGGGCGGCGAGCAGGGTACCGGTCTTCATGGCCGCATCCTACCCGGCGCTGCGCGGGTTCGGACACGCGACGATGACCGCAGCTCCGCCACTCTCGGCCGCATGGGTTGTTTGCGAGTGCTCCTGCTTCTGGTGGCATGCGTGGCGGCGCCGGCGTGCGGGCAGGGGCCGGCGACGCCGCCCGAGGCCACCTCCGCGCCCGCGGCCGCGCCAGGGCAGCCTCCCGTGCAAGCCGTGCTGGCGACCGACCCCGGGCCGGCAGTGCGGTCCCTGCTCGAAGGCGCCGAGGCGATCGGGCCGCTCAAGGCCGTGGCCGTCGCCTTCGATGGCGAGGTCATTGCCGAACGCGGCTACGGCAACGCCACGCCGGACTCGCCGACCAACATCAAGTCGGCCTCCAAGACGGTGATGTCGGCGCTGGTCGGCATCGCCATCGACAAGGACGTGCTGGAGGGTGTCGACCAGCCGATGGCGCCGTTGCTGCGCGACCGGCTGCCCGCGGACCCGGACCCGCGCCTTGAGCAGGTCACCATTGGCCACCTGCTCAGCATGCAGGCCGGGCTGGAGCGCACCTCGGGGCGCAACTACGGCGCCTGGGTGGCGAGCCCGGACTGGGTCCGCGACGCGCTGGGCCGGCCCTTCGTCGACGAGCCGGGCGGGGCGATGCTGTATTCCACCGGCTCCACCCACCTGTTGTCGGCGATCCTTACCCGGCAGACCGGTCGTCCCACGCTGGAACTGGCCCGCGACTGGCTCGGCCCGCTGGACGGCTTCGCCATCACCGCCTGGGATCGCGACCCGCAGGGCATCCACCTGGGCGGCAACAACATGGCCATGAGCACGCGCTCGCTGCTGGCCTTCGGTGAGCTCTACCGCAATGGCGGGTTCACCCCGGACGGCCAGCGCCTGCTGTCGCAGGAATGGATCGAGGCGTCCTGGCAGCCGCGGACGAACTCGCGCTTCACCGGGGATGGCTACGGCTACGGCTGGTTCCTGCGCGAGCTGGCCGGCGAGCCGGTGCGCTATGCCTGGGGCTATGGCGGGCAGATGCTGTACGTGGTGCCGTCGATGCGCCTGACGGTGGCGATGAGCTCCGATGACCGCCAGGCCTCGGCGCGCACGGGGCATCGGGACGAGCTGCACCGCCTGATGGCACGGCTGATCCATGCGGTGCAGGCGCCGTGCCGCGATGGCGCCGCGCCGGCTTGCTAAGCTGCCGCCCCCTTTTTGTCACGGGTCGTCCTGCCGTGCGCCTGATCTCCTGGCTGCGTATCGCCCTGGCCCTGCTGGCCGCCACGCTCAACACCCTGGCCCACGCGGTGCCGTTGCTGCTGGTCGCCACGCTGAAGGCGGTGCTGCCGTTCGCGGCGGTGCGGCGGGCGGTGGATCCGCTGCTGACCGGTGTGGCGGAGAGCTGGATCGCGGTCAATACCTTCCTGCTCGACCGCTTCACCGGCACCCGCGTACGGGTGGAGGGCGCGCTGGAAGGGCTGGACCGCCGCGGTCACTACCTGGTGCTGGCCAACCACCAGAGCTGGGTCGATATCCTGATCCTGCAGAAGGTGTTCAACCGGCGCATTCCGCTGCTGCGCTTCTTCCTCAAGCGGCAACTGTTCTGGGTGCCGGTGCTGGGGCTGGCGTGGTGGGCGCTGGATTTTCCCTTCATGGGCCGCTACAGCCGTGCCCAGATCGCGAAGAACCCGGAGCTGGGGCGGCGCGACATGGAGGTCACCCGGCGCGCCTGCGAGAAGTTCCGCGAGGTGCCGGTGGCGGTGATGAACTTCGTCGAGGGCACGCGCTTCACCGACGAAAAGCACACGCGGCAGGACCCGCCGTACCGGCACCTGCTCAAGCCGCGTTCCGGCGGCGTGGCCTTCGTGCTCGATGCAATGGGCAACGTGCTGGAGTCGGTGCTGGACGTGGCCATCGCCTACCCGGCGGGGCGCCCGTCGATGCTCGACCTGATGGCCGGGCGCGTGCCGGCGGTCGAGGTGCGGGTGCGCGAGCGGGCGACCCCGGACTGGGTGCTGCAGGGCAGCTACCAGGACGACCGTGCCTTCCGCGCCCGCTTCCAGCAGTGGATGAACGGGCTGTGGGAGGAAAAGGACCGCGACCTGGAGCGGATGTCCGGCCGCAGTCCCTGACCGTCACTTCTCGATGCTGGGCTCGTCCATCAGGGTGCCATCGACGGTGTAGGCGCGGTAGTCCAGCCCGTTGCCGTCGATGTCAGCCATGTGAAAGCTCCGTTACGACCAGAACCGGCGCAGCGGGCCGCGGACGTCCCGGCGGCTAGACTTCGCACTCCCTCATGCCGGCCCGCCCGATGCTCCGCACCCGTCTGCTCAAACCGTTCCTGTCGACCTGGCTCACCGGCCTGCTGGCGGTGCTGCCGCTGGTGCTGACTTTGGCGCTGGTGGTCTGGGTGGTGCGGCTGCTGAACCGGTTCGTCGGGCCGGAGAGCCTGTTCGGGCAGGGACTTTCGGTATTGGGGGTGTTCGCGGGCAGCCCGACCCTGGCGTGGCTGCTGGGTACCGCGCTGGTGCTGGTGGCGATCTACCTGCTGGGGCTGCTGGTGCAGTCGCGGCTGAAGGGGCCGGTGACCGCGGCGCTGGACGCGTCCATGCGCGGCATCCCGCTGGTCGGTCGCGTGTACGACGTCGCGCAGCGCTTCGTCAGCGTGATTGGCGACCGCGGCAAGGCCGCCGACATCGCGGCAATGAGCCCGGTGTGGTGCAGCTTCGGCGCCTCGGGGGTGAAGGTGCTCGGGTTGCTGCCCAACCCGGAGCCGTTGGACATCCAGGGCCATCCACACCTGGCGGTACTGGTGCCCACCGCGCCGATCCCGGTCGGTGGAGGACTGCTGTACGTGCCGGTGGAGTGGGTCGTGCCCGCCGACATCGGAGTGGACACGCTGACCAGCGTGTACCTGTCGATGGGCATCACCGCCCCGGTGCGCAGCGCTGGCCGCAGGGCGCGTGCCGCGAGGGCGGAAGGAACCGGGACGGCGGGATGACCCGGGCCGCGCTGCTGCCGGGACTCCTGGCGCTGGCGGCCTGCACCCACCAGGTCGATGAGTCGGCGCTGTTGTATCCGCACCGGGGGGCCGCGCTGGACCTGGCCGTCCTGGGCGCGGAGTTCCCCGGCCATGCGATCCGCCGCGAATGGATCCAGGCCGGTGACGGGACCCGCCTGCAGGCGCTGCGCCTGGAGCGCTCGGATGCGGTCGCCAGCGTGCTGTACTTCGGCGGCAACGGCTACACGATCGGCAACTTCGCTTCCGCCACCGCGGGTGCCTGGCGCGACCTGCCGGTCGAGCTGTTGCTGGTCGACCACCGCGGCTACGGTGGCAGCGCGGGGCAGGCCAGCGTGCAGGCACTGCTGGAGGACGCGGGGGAGGTATATCGCCATGCACGCGCCGCGGCCGGGGAGCGCGGCCTGCCGCTCCTCGTCCACGGCCATTCGCTGGGCAGCTTCCTCGCCGGCGAGGTGGCGGCCACGCATCGCCTGGACGGCCTGGTGCTGGAAAGTTCGGTGACGACCGTGGAGGACTGGGCGCGGCATTTCCATTCCCTGCAGCCGTGGTGGGTGCGGCTGGTGGTCAGGCGGGTGGAGCCGGCGCCAACGCTTGCCGGGCGGGGCAATTCGGCACTGATGGCGCACTTGGACGAGCCGGTGCTGTTCGTGGTCGGTGACCGCGATGCGCTCACGCCGGCGCGACTGACCCGGCAGCTGCACGTGCAGGCACGGCTCCCGGCGGGCTGCAAGCGCCTGGTCGTGGCGCCCGGGCGCGGGCATGACGACGCGACGCGGTCGGAGGAGTTCCGCGAAGGCGCGCGCTGGCTATTGTCGGTGGCCCTGGACCGGGACGGGCAGGAGCCGGATCCGGGTCCACGGCTACAATGCGGCGCCCACGCTTCCCCACCGCGAGCGGACTGATGTCCCCACTGTCCTCCATCCGCGACGTGCTGGACCGGCACGACCTGCCCGCCGTCCTCGACACCATCAACCACGAGGTGCGCGAGCGCTTCGGAGAAGGCGAAGTGGCCGACTACATCCCGATGCTGGGCGCGGTGCCGATCGACCGCTTTGGCATGGCGCTGGTGGCGCTGGATGGCCAGGTCCACCACGCGGGTGATGCGCTGGAGCCTTTCTCGGTGCAGAGCGTGTCCAAGGTCCACACCCTGACCCTGGCCCTGGAGGCCGCCGGGGCGGAGCTGTTCGACCGGGTGGGGCGCGAGCCGTCAGGGGTGGCGTTCAACTCGCTGGTGCAGCTGGAGTTCGAGCAGGGCATCCCGCGCAACCCGCTGATCAATGCCGGTGCGCTGGTGGTCGCCGACGTGATCCTGTCGCATTACGGACAGCCCCGCGAGGCGCTGCTGGAGTTCATGCGGGCACGATCGGGCAACCCCCGGGTCGACATCGACCCGGAGGTGTTCGCTTCCGAGAAGGAGACCGGTTACCGCAACGCGGCGCTGGTCAACTTCCTGCGCAGCTTCGGCAACATCCACAACGAAATCGACGCGGTGCTGGACTTCTACTACGCCCAGTGCTCGCTGCGCATGGACTGCGTGGATCTTGCGCGCAGCATGCTCTACCTGGCCGACGAGGGCTTCTGCCCGGTTTCGGACGCGCAGGTCACCCGCGTCGACCGCGCCAAGCGCATCAATGCGGTCATGCTCACCTGCGGCACCTACGACGCGGCCGGCGATTTCGCCTTCCATGTCGGGCTTCCCGCCAAGAGCGGGGTGGGCGGCGGCATCGTCGCCGTGGTGCCGAAGGTGATGAGCCTGTGCGTGTGGTCGCCCGGGCTGGACACCAAGGGGAACTCGTTGCTGGGCGGGTACGCCCTGCACCGGTTCACCGAGATCACCGGGCTTTCGATCTTCTGAGGCGGCCGGCTCAGCCGGTGGTGCCCGTCTTCTTGGCTGTGCCGGCCGGTGCCTTGGTGGTCGTGCGGGCTGGTGTCTTGCGGCTGGCGGCCTTGCTGGCGTAGGGCCGCAACGGCGTGTTGCCCAGCACTTCGATACGGCCGCCGCGCTTCTTGAACTCGGCGATGTCCTGGGCAATGGACTGGCTGGTCAGTTGCGCGGTGCTGGCGGCGCGGGAGCGGCCGGAGCCACGGCGCAGCGGGGCGCTGGCCGGCTTGGCGGCATTCTTGGCGGGGGTGGTCTGGGTGGTGGTGCTCTGGGACATGGGTTCTCCAGTCGTGGCGGGAAGGCCATGCAGCCGGGGAATCGAGTGCATGGGGCGGGAAAGTCGGCGGAAATGCAGCACCCGCAGGCGGCTGCGGGTGTCACCGGCGGGCGCGGCCCGGGTCCAGGGTTCGAGCACGAAGCCCTGTTCCTCCAGCAGGCGGGTGAACAGGCCCCGGCCACCGCGGCCGGAGTCGGTCACGACCACCTCGGAGCGTGTGCGGGCGTGGCGCTCGACCACGCCGGCAAGCAGGCGGGCGTGGTCGCGCTCGTACATCACGTCACTGGCGATCAGCACGTCGAAGCGACCCAGGCTGGGCAGTGGCTCCAGCCAGTCCAGCTGCCGGTACGGCACCGCCGGCAGGCCGTTGAGCGCGGCGTTGTAGGCCAGGAACGGCTCGGCCTGGGGGTGGATGTCGGTGGCCACGACGTCCGCGCCGCGCCGTTGCAGGACCAGGCTGGGCGCGCCGATGCCGCAGCCGATCTCGAGGAAACGCTTGCCCCGGATGTCGAAGCCGCTCATCACCTCGGCCAGCAACTCGCCGGCGGGCCACAGCTGGCCGAACAGGCTCCACTGCGAACACGAGATGCCAAGTCGCGCACCGTGCCCGTCAGGGTCGGAGAACTGCTGCAGGTCGCTGAGCACGCGCAGGCGGAAGCGTTCGCTGCCCGCCTGCAGCTCGATCAGGCGTACGTCGTAGCCGGGCATTCACTCCCTCGGGAGCGGAGCGCTGGAAGCGCTGGACGGCGGGGCCGTCGGGCCTGCACCGGGAGGTGCCGGGCGTCTTAAGGTCGCGTGGCGACCGGGCCATTATACAAATCGCGGCTGAACGACTGCTTTCTTTCCTGTTGACACGGGTTCAGGCGTCTGGTTCCGGGCCGATAAAAAGGCGCACCCTGGCGGCCACCCGCTGCCGATAGAATGCGTTACGCGCAACCCTGGGGAGGGGAATGGATACAAGGCTCTGGATCGCACTCGCGGCCTGCGTTGCGGGTGTCATCGCGGTGCTCTGGCGGCGTGCCCGCCGCACACCCGCACGGCCAGGGCCAGGGGAGAGGACGGGTACCAGCGGCGCATCCGCCTGGCGCGCGTCCGCCTTCCCGCCGGACCCGGCGATACGGGCCACCGTTTCAATGCAGCGCCAACTGCTGGCGCGCCTGCATGCCTTGCCGTTCGGGAGTGGGAACGAAGCGCTGCAACCCGCGGCCGGGCCCGGACACGAGGCCGTGGTCTCGCGCTCGGTGGCGCAGCTGCAGGAGGTCGGCAAGGATGTCCGTCACACGCCGCGCCGCCCCGGTCTGCTGCCGCAACTGATGCGCGAGGTCAGCGACCCGGATGCGTCGGGGACGCGGATCGCGCGGATCGTCGCGCAGGACCCGGTGCTGGCGGCGAGCCTGCTGCGCATCGCGAACAGCGCCCTGTACCGGGTACAGACCCGCCCGGTCGAGAGCCTCGAGCGGGCCGTGGCTTCGGTCGGCACCGACGGCATCCGCCGGTTGGTGGCGACGGTACTGGTGCAGCCGGTGATGGGAACAACGGGAGACGGGGTGTTCGGCCGTCTCGGAGCGCTCGTCTGGGAGCACACCGGCCTGGCGTCCGCGGCGGCCGCCGAGCATGCGCGCCGCCATTCCAGCGGACAGGCGTTCGTGGCCCAGCTGGGCGGGCTGATGCTCGGACTGGGCGCCGCCGTCGTGGTGCGCACGGTCCGCGAGCAGTACCTGCGGCGACCATCGCTGGTGGCCGACGGCGGAGTCGTGGCCACGCTGATGGAGGAATGGTCGGCCCCGACTGCGGTACGGATCGCGGGGCGCTGGGAACTGTCCGACCGGCTCGGACCCACGTTCGAGGCGCTGGTGCAGGAGGATGCCACCGGCGCCGCGGTCCGGTCGCTGCGCTACGGCAGCATCGTCGGCGCGCTCGCCATGCTGTGGCGCCATGACGGGCTGGACGAGGCGGAGGCGCTGGAGCAGCTCGCGGCGGTGGAGCCCGACCTGGCGCTGAACGAAGCGGTATGGAAGCGCCTGCGGCGCAGCCTGGAAGACGTGGGTTGACCCAGGTCAGTGAGTCCGTGGCATGGCGGGCCGATCATGGCGGGGCAACTACCGGAGCTTGCCATGGAATTCCACGTACGCCTGTCACAGCCTGAGGTCGATATCGCGGTCATCGAGGAAGGGCTGATGGAGCTCGACCCGGCCGCACTTGCCGACGTGGATGCGACCGGCACGCTCCGCCTGGCCACCTCGGCCGACGAGTTCGAGATCGTGCAGGTGCTGGCCGACATCGGCCATCCGGTGCCGCTGGAGGACGTGGTCCGGCAGCCTTCGGTGTGCTGCGGCAGCTGCAGCGGCTGAGCCTGGCCGGGGGCCGGGGGCCGGGGGCTGGGGGCTGGGGGCCGAGGGTCGGGACTAGAGCTGCGATTCCAGCGGCAGCCAGCCCAGCACCCGGGTCGCCGCGCGCAGCCAGGGGGAGGCCTGCGGTTCGGTGTCCAGTTCGCGGGGCGGATCGGCCAGCCCGTCATGCCAGCGCAGCGTGCCGTCCGGCGCCAGTGACACCCGATGGCTTTGCGCGGGTGCGATGAGGCGTTCGTACTCCTGGCGCACCGCGGCGGCCAGGTCCGGATCGTCGAACAGCACGCCCATCTCGGTGTTGAGGTTGGCCGAGCGCGGATCGAAATTGAACGAGCCGACGAAGCCATGCCGGTCGTCGACCACGAAGGCCTTGGTGTGCAGGCTGGCGCCGCTGCTGCCCAGCAGGCCGGCGCTTTCGTGCCCGGCTTCGGCGCGCAGCTCGTACAGCCCGACCCCGCCGCGCAGCAGCGGTTCGCGATAGCGCATGTAGCCGCTGTGCACCAGGGGCACGTCGTTGGCGGCCAGTGAGTTGGTCGCGATGCCGACCTCCACGCCCGCCTCCGCCAGTTCCACCAGGCCGGCCGTGCCCACCTCGCCGGGGACGAAGTAGGGTGAGATCAGCTGGATCGAGTCGCGCGCATCCGACAGTGTCGCCAACAGTGGTGCGAGCAGCCATTCGGCGCGGTTGTCGTCGGTCTTGCGCGGCGGGTCGGAGGCGATCCGGACCTGGCCGGTCCAGAATGGCTCCAGGGTGCGGGCGTGGTAGTCGACCAGGCCGGCGGCGGTGACCACACGCTGCAGGTAGGGGGCGGCGCGTTGCCGGGCGGCCTCGTGCTCGAATCCGGCGACCACGCGCTCCAGTTCGGGGCCGGTCATGGGGTGGAGCGCGTCGATCGGCACGACCGCATCGCTGTTCCAGAACCGGTCGAAGATCGCCGAGGCCTGGCCGACCGCCGGGCCGAACAGCAGCAGGTCCAGGTCGCGGAAGTTCACCTCCGGGTTGGCGGCGAAATACTCCGCGCCGATGTTGCGCCCGCCGACGATCGCCACCCGGCCGTCGGCGATCCAGGCCTTGTTGTGCATGCGGCTGTTGAGGCTGAAGACCCGCTGCACCATCTCCACCACCCGCCATGCGCCCTCGCGGTTGCGGAACGGGTTGTAGAGGCGGATCTGGATGTTGGGGTGGGCGTCCAGCGCCAGCCACTCCGGATCCAGGCCATGGGCGTTGAGGTCGTCCAGCAGCAGGCGCACGCGCACGCCGCGCTCGGCGGCGGCGTGCAACTCGCGCGCCAGCAGCCAGCCGGTGAGGTCGTCCTTCCAGATGTAGTACTGCAGGTCCAGGCTGCGCCCGGCCTTGCGCGCGGCAGTGGCGCGGGCGGCGAAGGCCTCCAGTCCGTCAGCGAGCAGCAGTACGCCGGTACGGCCGGCCTCGCGTTCCAGCAGCGGGGCGAGCTCGCGGTCCAGTACGGTTTCGGCGGCCGCGACCGGCAACGCGTGCGAGGGCGCTCCGGTTGCCGGCGGGGTCAGGTGGTCGGCCAGCAGCAGGCCGCTGCCGACCAGCAGCACCGGCACCAGCAGTCCCAGCCACATCCAGCGCAAGGCGCGCGCCACCGCGTGTTCCCCTCTCCGGTTCGTCCGGTCGCCCCTCGTCGCGGCCGGTGGTGCCGCAGCCTAGCACCCCCGGGGTGCCGGTTCAGTGCCCCCCGGCTATCCTGTCGGCCTGCAATGACGGGTGTTGTGGAGGTTTGCCATGGCCACGGGCTGGGCGGGCGACGGCGCGGTACAGGACCAGATCGATGCCACGGTGTCGGACGCGATCAAGCGTGCCCGGGCGCGGCTGCGGCAGGGGCCGGGACTGGAACACTGCGAAGAATGCGATGCGCCCATCCCGCAGGCGCGTCGCGACGCCGTTCCCGGCGTGCGGCTGTGCGTCGCCTGCCAGGACGCGGCGGACCGCGAGGAACAGGCCGGTAGCGGTTACAACCGCCGCGGCAGCAAGGACAGCCAGCTGCGCTAGGCCTCCGGCAGCTCCAGCAACGCGGGTTTCTCCCGTGGCAGCTCCAGGTTGGGGGCCGCGCGCGGGGGCGGGACCCCGTGCCAGCGGCGGACGATGCGCTGGAAGAACAGGTTGTTGGGGACCTGCAGGGTGGTGCCTTCGCTCTCGCCGCCGGTCTCCTGCAGGATGGTGTAGACCAGCCGGATGTCGACGATGCGCCCGCGAAGGCCCGGCTTCTCCCCGTTCTCAAGCAGCTCGACGTAGTCGTACAGCCGGAAGGGGCGCGTGGTCAGGATCAGGATCGTGCAGAAGATGTTCGACAGCACGCTCCAGGCGGCGAAAAACGCCACCGCGCCCACCGCCGCGAAGCCGGTGAACGCGGTCCACAGCACCGTCGCCGAGACGCCCAGCCGTTCCAGGATCAGCAGGAACGCGGCACCGTAGATGACGAAGCGCAGGATCCGCCGCGCACCGATCGCCAGTTGTGGCGGCAGTTCGTAGCGCGCCGTGGTCTCGCGGATGATCCGGCTGGCGATGCGGGCCAGTACCCAGGCCACGACCAGGATGAGCAGGACCTGCCCGATGGGGGCGGCGACGCCCAGCCAGTTGTCGAGCCAGGGCGGCAGGTGGTTCGGCATGCGCAGGGAGTGGTGGATTCGGGGAGCGCCAGTCTAGCCAACGCCGCGTGGTCAGTACCCGCGGCGGCGCTCGGCCAGCTCTTCCAGCTGCTTGCGCAACTTCTGGCAGGCGCCGCGGATGGCCCCTTCCATGTCCTCGTCCTGGTGGGTGGCGCCGACCGGCCCCGAACCGCGTGGTCGGGCTTCCAGCGCACACTGCTTGTCCTTGTCCCCGGACTTGGCGACGGTATTGGCGTCCGACAGGTAGGCCTCGATCCGGGTAAGGCCGTCGAAGTGGTGGCCGAGGTATTGCTCGATCATGCCTTCCACGCGTGACTGCAGGGCCTCGTGGCCGTCGATGTGGTTGTCGGTGTTGATCTGGATCTGCATGGCGTCCTCGCTTGCGGTTCGTCGCCAATCTAGGCGTGCCGGTGTCGGCTGGCCGTGACCATCACGGCTCGGGCAGGGGCGGCGTGGCCAGTACCGGTGCCGCCGCCGGGGCGTGCTCGGGCAAGGTCGCCAGTCCACTGGCGCGCAGGGCCGGCATGGCCAGTGCGACGGCGTCGCGACCGGCCTGGATCGCCTCCGCGGCGCGGTGGAAGTCCATCAGCCCCAGGTAGCCCAGCCGCGGCGTGATTGCGATATCGGGCGGGTCACCCGCCATCCGGCTGCGGGTGATGCGCACCTGCATGATGTCGATGCTGGCGGTGACCACGCTGAGCATCGAGGGCGACCAGGCCTGCTCGCCGGACCCGGGCAGCAGGTGGCCGAGCCATTGCATGAAGTCATTCCCGGTTTTCGGCTCCGGCGGCTGCAGCGTTCGGCCGAGGATGTCACTGGCCAGGTCGACGGCGATGACCACGTCGGCCTCCATCGCCCGCGCCACCGAGATCGGCACCGGGTTGACCAGCCCCCCATCGGCCAGCAGCTGCTCGCCGCGGGTCACCGGCGGCAGCAGGGCGGGCAGGGCGATGGAGGCACGGACCGCGTCCAGCAGCGGCCCCGAGCGCAGCCATACTTCGGCGCCGGTCTGCAGCACCGTGGCGGTGGCGGCGTATTCCAGGGACAGGCCTTCGATGCGGGCCTCGCCCAGCTGCCCGGCCAGGAAGGCCATCAGCTTGTCGCCGCGGATCACCCCGCCACCCAGGGCGAAGTCCAGCAGCGAGAACACCTCGCGGCGCTCCAGCGCCAGCACCCATTCCTCCAGCCAGTCCAGCCGGCCGGCGGCATGCACCGCCCCGACCAGCGCCCCGACCGAAGTTCCGGCGATCACCGCGGGCCGGATGCCGGCTTCCTCCAGTGCCCGGATCACCCCGATGTGGGCCCATCCACGCGCCGCGCCGCCCCCCAGGGCGAGACCGATGCGGGGCTTGCTGGGGTGGCTCATCGATGATCCTTGCTGATGCTTTGCTGGTGCTAGGGTACCGGCACGCAACGGAGATCGACATGCTGGTGGAAAGCCTCAGTGCCACGCGCGACCTGGGCCGCCTGCAGGAGATTGCGGGGATCCTGATCCGCCATGGCTTCGGCGACTTCGTGCGGCGCCTGGGCGTGGGCCGGCTGCTGCACAGCGCGGGCCGGGTACTGCCGGTGCAGGACCTGGAGGCGCGGGTGGAGCTGCCCGCACCGGTACGGGTGCGGCGCGCACTCGAGGAAATGGGCCCCACCTTCGTCAAGCTCGGCCAGGTGCTGGCGACCCGCGTCGACCTGTTCCCGCCGGAGTGGATCGCCGAGTTCGGCAAGCTGCAGAACCAGGCCCCGGCGGTGCCGTGGAAACAGATCCACACCCACCTGGTGGACGCGCTGGGCGACGAGCCGGAGAACGTGTTCGCGCATTTCGATCGCGTGCCGCTCGCTGCCGCCTCGATTGCCCAGGTCTACCGGGCGCGCCTGCACGACGGCACCGAGGTGGTGGTCAAGGTGCGGCGCCCGGGCATCCGCCGGGTGGTCGATGCCGACCTGCGCCTGCTGCGCCGCGCCGCGCAGGTGGTGGAGGACCATCTCCCGGACCTGCGGCAGTTCCAGCCGCGGGCGATGGTCCGCCAGTTCCGCGCCTCGCTCTCGCGCGAGCTCGACCTGGCCGCCGAGTGCCGCCACGCCGAGCGCATCGCCGCCGACCTGTCGGATTTCGAGCACCTGGTGATCCCGCGCGTGTACTGGGAGTACACCTGCGAGGAGCTCAACGTGCAGGACTTCCTCGACGGCACCGGCGTGGGCGACGTCGCCACGCTGGACGCCGCCGGCGTGGACCGCAAACAGGTCGCGCGTCGTGGTGCCCGGATGGTGCTGCGGATGATGTTCACCACCGGCTTCTTCCATGCCGACCCGCATCCCGGCAACGTGATGGTGCTGCCCGGCGACCGGATCGGCCTGATCGACTTCGGCATGGTGGGCCGGCTGGGCGAACAGCGCCGACTCGAGGTGGTCGCGCTGCTGGACGCGATGGTGCGCCGGGACAGCAGCCGCGTGGCCGACCTGCTGCTGGACTGGAGCCGCAAGCCGGGGGAGGGCGAGGACCAGCTGCTGCTGGAGGTCGACGACTTGCTCGACCGCTTCCACGGCGTGCCGCTTGGCCAGCTCGACCTGGCCGGCATGCTGCTGGACGTGACCGCGCTGCTGCGCGCGAACCACCTGGTGCTGCCCGCCGAACTCGCCCTGCTGATCAAGGTCTTCGTCACCCTGGAAGGGCTGGGGCGGCAGCTGGACCCGGACTTCGACATGGCCCGCGAGGCCGAGCCTTTCCTGCGCCGAGCGATGGCGGACCGCTACTCCCCGGTGCGCCTGGCCAACGAGGGCCTGCGCGTGCTGACCGACGCCGGCCACCTGCTGTCGACCCTGCCGCGCGACCTCAAGCGGCTGCTCCGCTCGGCCCGTGCCGGCAGCCTCAAGCTCCACGTCGACATCGACCACCTGCAGCGCTTCGGCGCGCAGGTCGAGCACTCCGCCAACCGCCTGACGGTTGGGGTGGTACTGGCCGCGCTGATCGTGGGTTCATCGATCGCGCTGACGGTCGAGGGCGGGCCGACGCTGCTGGGGCTGCCGTTGTTCGGGCTGCTCGGTTTCGTCGGCGCGGCGATCGCGGGGGCGTGGCTGGTCGTCTCCATCTGGCGCAGCGGCGGCGGGAAGTAGGGACCCGGACACGCGGGGAGCCATATCCGGTGATATCTGCCCCCCCACATCCGAAGCCCCATCAATCGTCCATGGCAGCCACCTCCCCGCGAAGGCTCCGAAGAGGGCGGGGGATCGCAGAAGCATGGCTCCCCGCGTGCGCGGGAAGGACCTACTTTGCTATGAGGGATGCCACCTCGCGTGCCACGTCTTCCGGAGCACGGTTGGTGTGGCGCACGTTGTGGTGGCCTGGCCCGAAGACCCCCCATTCGGCCGGATCGGTCTGGTCGAACAGCCCGATCGAGCGCGGGGCCGAGGCATTGGCCAGGTGCATGATCCCGCAGTCCGCGCTCAGGTAGACCGACAGTGCCGACAGCACCCCGGCGAGCTTGCGGATGTCGGTGCTGAAGTAGGCCGGGTAGCGGTCGTCGAGCATGGAACGGCCGAAGGCCGGGACGATCTCGATGATGTCGTGGCTGCGGCAGGCGGGTGCCAGTTCGGCCAGGAAACGGGTCCACCAGTCGCCGGCGATCAGCTTGTCGCCGGTAGCGTTGGCGAAGATGCCGAGCACCGGGCGGCGCAGAGGCGGGGGTTCGGCGCCGGGGGCCGGCGAGGGATCGAGCAGGCGCTCCAGTTGGCGGTGGCCGGCCTGGCGCTCCTCGCGGGTGATGCGCAGGTCGGGGCTGGGCCACTGCACGGTGTTGCCGTCGCCCATGGCCTGGCGGAGCAGGTAGACCGGCAGCAGGCTTTCGCGCGGGCGGTTGTCGGGCAGCGGGACCGGGTGGGTGACGTGGCCGCGCTGCTTGCTGCTGATGAACCCCACGGTGTGGCGGGCGCGGGCGTGGTTGGTGACCAGGCGGCCGCTGTGCGAGCGCTTGTCGGCGTCGATCGCCAGGTCGTAGCCGGCGGCGCGGATGGTGCGCAGCATCGCGGTGATGGTGCCCGGCTGGCGCAGACCGTGGCGGGGGACGCGGAAGATGCGGCCCACGTTGGGGTAACCGGGGAACAGTGCCTCCGCCACCGGGTTGCGGGTGACGATGTCGACCTCGGCGCCGGGGAAGCGGGCTTCCAGTTCCTGCAACAGCGGGGTCAGCAGCAGGGTGTTGCCCAGGGTGTGGCTGACCTTGACCACGAGGATGCGGTGGATGCCGCGCCCCGGGACGGCGGTGTCGGAAATGTCGTTGCGATGGCCGTAGGCGCGCTGCACCGCCCAGTGGGCGAGGCGGTGGCGGGGGCCGCGGTCGTCGCGGGTCCGGGAAGTGGGGCGTGTCGTCGACATGTCGTTCCGGGTCCTGTGGCGCGCCGATTCTCGCATGGCCTGCGCCGGCCGGACGCGCGGGCCGGCGGCTCGCACCTGCACCCATACGCGCTAGGATGGTCGTCATGGACCCGCACGCATCCCGGCCTTCTCCATCCCCGGTCGTGTATCCGCCGGGGGAAGAGCTGGCCAACACGCTGACCCATGGTATTGGCGCGGTGGCCGCGTTCGCCGGCGGCGTGGTGATGGTCTGGCTGGCCGCGCTGCGCGGGGACGGTTGGCAGCTGGCCGGCGCGATCACCTTCGGTGTCTGCCTGTTGCTGCTGTACGTGGCGTCCACCGCGTACCACGCGACGCCCTCCCCGATCGCACGCGCCCGGCTCAAGGTCTGCGACCACTGCGCCATCTACCTGCTGATCGCCGGCACCTATACTCCGTTCACCCTGGTGGGATTGCGCGGGCCCTGGGGCTGGGGGCTATTCGCCGCCATCTGGACGCTGGCCCTGGCCGGTATCGTGTTCAAGCTGTTCTTCACCGGGCGCCTGCGGGTGCTGTCCACGCTGATCTACGTCGGCATGGGCTGGCTGGTGGTGGTGGCGATCAAGCCGCTGCTGGGGGCGCTCGATGGCTGGGAACTGGGCTGGCTGCTGGCCGGCGGCGTGTTCTACACCGCAGGCACGCTGTTCTATCACCGCCCGTCGATGCGCTACTCGCACGCGGTGTGGCACCTGTTCGTGCTGGCCGGGAGCGTCTCGCACTTCCTGGCCGTGATCGCGCACGTGGCCTAGGGCCGGGGAGCCGGGCCGGGCTCCTCCGGGACCCGTGCCAGGTTCACACAGCTAGGGAACCAGCGCCGTCCACTCCGCGGTGGAGAACTTGCTTGCGGCCAGTTCCTGCGCCCGGCCGAGCTCGTCGGCGGAGAGGTGGCCGTCGGCCAGGCCGTGCAGCTCGCGGAAGCTGCCGATCATGCGTTCGATCACGGCCGCGCGCGGCAGGCCGGTCTGGCTGCGCAGCGGGTCGACGCGCTTGTTGGCGCTCTGGGTGGCCTTGTCGGAGAGCTTCTCGCGGCCGATGCGCAGCACCTGCAGCATCTTGGAGGCATCGATGTCGTAGGCCATCGTCACGTGGTGCAGCACGGCGTTGCCGCGGCGCGCCTGGGCGGCACCGGCGATCTTGCCGGCCGGGGAGGTGATGTCGTTGAGCGGCTGGTAGCTGGCCTCGATGCCGAGCCCGCGCAGCGCGGCGATGACCCAGCGGTCCATCCGCTCGTAGGAGTCCTGGAAGGACATGCCTTCCACCAGTTCCAGCGGGGCGCAGATGGAGTAGGTGATGGTGTTGCCCGGCTCGATGAACATCGCGCCGCCGCCGCTGATCCGGCGTACCACCTCGATGCCGTGGCGGACCGCTTCCCCGGCGTCGACCTCGTTGCGCAGGGACTGGAAGCGGCCGATCACGACCGCCGGGGAGGCCCATTCCCAGACCCGCAGGGTAGGCGGGCGGCGCCCGGCGGAAACCTCGGCTGTCAGCACCTCGTCCAGGGCCATGTGCAGGGCGGGGGACTGCGGGTCGGTATGGACCAGCTGCCAGTCGTGACGGCGCCAGGCTTCGGTACTCATGCCCCGGTCTCCAGGGCGCGGCGGACCGCCACCGCGACCCCCTCGGCGGTGATGCCATACATGTGCACGCCTTCGCCCAGGTGCGAGGTGATGGCATGCGCCAGCGCGGATTCGTCGCTGTCGGCGGGCATCCCTTCCAGGGCGGTGTTGATTTCGGCCAGCGCGGTGTCGGGTTCCAGGAAGAAGTCGCCGCTCACCCGTACCTGGTGCAACCGTCCATCCTGCCGCTCCAGGTCCACGACCACGAGCTTGCCCCCTGGGATCTTGTACTCACCGTGCATGCGATGCCCTCCGGATACCGGAGGGCATGATGCACCGGACCCGGGCCCCGCGCATTGATCCAGGTCGGGGCGGAGCAGGGCGGGTCAGCGTCGGGCGACGCCGGGGAACCGGGTGAAGATCTGGCGGACCGCCGCATCGGCTTCCGCCGCGCGTTCGGTTGCGGTCTGCTGGGTCACCCGGCCGACCGCGGCCCCGGTCCACAGCAGGTGGTTGCGCCGGGCGTCGACGATATCGATGCTCAGGGTGCCCTCGGTGTAGTCGCGCACCCGCGTCTGGTCGTACCAGACCGGGATCGCGACGTAGGTGCGGGCCCAGTAGTCGTAGTAGTAGTTCACGTCGCTGCGCGGGACGGTGTAGACGTCGGTGCGCTCGCGGATGAAACCCTGGAAGTTGACCCGCAGGTCCGGCGAGGACTCGTCGTAGCGGTAGCCGCGGGCGTCCATTTCAGCACGGATCGCGGTCTTCACCGTGTTGGTGAGGTAGGTGGTGTAACCGGACTGCTCCATCGCCAGCGGTTCGTAGAACGCATAGCTGCCGTACCGGGAGAAATCCGCGGACGGGTCGGCATCGCTGGTGATGCGGGGTCCGGTGGCGCAGGCGGCGAGCAGGGCCAGCGCCACCAGGGGCAGGAGTCGGAAGAGGAGGCGCGGCACGGTCTTCTTCATGGCAGGACTCCGGAGGTGGACTGCCTCCGGACGCTAGCCGCGCTCCCCGTCAGGTGGCGTGAAGCCGCCCCGGTGTCAGAGCATCCGCCGCAGCACGCCGTCCTTGCGCACCAGGTGGTGGTAGAGCGCGGCGAGGATGTGTACGGCCACCGCGATTGCCAGCAGCCAGGCCAGCGGGGAATGCAGTCCGCCCCAGACCTGGGCCCAGCGCACCTCGTCCCCGGGGGGAATCAGGCCGATCCCGAACGCCTCGTGGCCGTAGCCTCCACCGAACATGAACAACAGGCCGAGAATGGGCAGGGTCAGCAGGGCCACGTAGAGCGCGATGTGGCCGGCGGTGACGAAGATCGCCAGCGCAGGATCGTTGACCGGCCGGCGCCGGCGCTGCATGAAGGCCCAGACGATGCGCACCACGACCAGGACCAGCAGCAGGGTGCCCACGCTGGTGTGCCAGCCGGCGATCGCCGCCACCAGCGGGCCGCCCTCGCCGTCGAGGCGTTCGAAGAACTTCACGAACTGGAGCAGCACCAGTACCGCCATCGACCAGTGCAGCAGGCGGGTGATCACGCCGTAGCGTTCCGGGGAGTCATGCAGCATCGCTCGTCATCCTTACCAGGGTCCGCAGGGCAGCATATCCGCACCCGGCCGCCCGGGGACGGTATGCTTGCGCCCTGATGCAGGACGATCCATTCCCGTTGCCCACGGTGGTCGACGATCCGCCGCCCCGGAAACCGGAACCGCCGCTGCCCTCCGAGTGCTGCGAGAGCGGCTGCGATCCCTGCGTCTATGACACCTATGCCGAGGAACTGGACTGGTACCGCAAGGCCCTGGCGGCCTGGCGCGAACGCCATCCGGAAGCGGACGGAACCGGAACCTGAGGTGGGAACCAAATGAACGCACGAGCAGTGAAGTCGTTCCTTGTCGCCGGCTTCGTGGCCGCCGTGGCCGGTTGCGCGACGGTTGGGCCGGCGGATCCCGCGGAGTACGGCGAGCACATGGCCACTGCCCGGGCCGCGGCCGAAGGCGGTTCCCCGCGTGGCGCGGTCGCGGCCTATCGCGAGGCGACCCGGGCCGACCCCACCCGCAAGGATCCCTGGCTGGAGATCGCCCGCGTCGAGGCCGGGCAGCAGCGTCCGGTGGAGGCGCTGTCGGCGGTGCAGGAGGCGCTGCGCAGGGACCCGGCGGACGCCGAGGCCAGCATGCTGTACCTGGACGTGGCCTGGCAGCTGGCCCTGGACGCGCTGGAGCGCGTACGGATGCTGGAACCAGGGGAGCGTTCCCGCTACCTGGAGAGCGGCAAGGGGATGGTCGAGGACGCGATCGGCATGTTCGGGGACGTGGTGGTGCCGCCGGAAGTGCGCGCCCGCTATGGCAGCGAGGCGGTCGAGCGCTACCGCCGCAACCTGCCCACGGCGCCCGCCGACGTGAAGCAGCCCAAGGTGCCTGACCCGCTGGACGTCCTGGGCGGCCGCTAGACGCGCAACCATGCCGACGCGCCGCGTCCGGCACGCAGGCCGCTGGCGAAGCTGGCGGTCAGCAGGTAGCCGCCGGTCGGCGCATCCCAGTCCAGCATCTCGCCGGCGGCGAACACACCGGGGCGCGCCTGCAGCATCAGGGTCGCGGGGTCCAGGGCTTCCAGACGCACGCCACCGGCACTGCTGATCACCTCGGGCAGGGGGCGCGGGCGCAACAGGGCCAGCGGGAGCCGCTTCAGCGCGGCCGCGGCCCGGGCCGGGTCCCCGACCCCGTCGCGTCCCAGTACTTCGTACAGCAGGCCGGTGCGGACCGCATCCAGGCCGGCCTGGCGGCGCAGGTGTTCGCCCTGGCTGCGCTTGCCGCGCGGCCGGCCGAGGTCGCGCTGCAGGCGCTCCAGGCTGCGCCCGGGCACCAGGTCCAGTTCCAGGCGCGCGCTGCCATCGCGCTCGACCGCCTCGCGCAACGGTGCCGAAAGCGCGTACACCAGGCTGCCCTCGATCCCGTATTCGCTCACCACGCACTCGCCCTGGAGTCCGTCCGGGCCGGTATGCGGGGGCAGGTGCGCCCGCACCGGTTTCAACGGTGCGCCGGCACAGCGCTCGCGGAAATGCGTGCTCCACCCGATGTCGAAGCCGCAGTTGGAAGCTTGCAGTGGCACGACCTCCACGCCGGCCTCCTGCAGCCACGGGACCCAGGCGCCGTCGGAACCGAGTTGCGGCCAGCTCCCGCCACCGAGCGCGAGCACCGTTGCCCCGGCATCGGCGCGCAGCGGCCCGTCGGGCGTGGTGAAGCGCAATGCGCCATCGGCGTCCCAGCCGGTCCAGCGGTGGTGGACGTGGAAGCGCACGCCCTGGTCGCGCAGCCGCCGCACCCAGCCGCGCAGCAGTGGCGCCGCCTTGCGGTCCAGCGGGAACACGCGCCCCGAGCTGCCGACATAGGTGTCCACGCCAAGCCCCCGGGCCCACTCGCGAAGCGCATCCGCGTCGAAATCGTCCAGCCAGGCGCCGACCTCGGCCTGGCGTTCGCGGTAGCGCGAATCGAAGGCCGGCCGCGACTCGCCGTGGGTAAGGTTGAGCCCGCCCTTGCCGGCGATCAGGAATTTGCGCCCGACCGAGCCCCTGGCCTCGAAGACATCGACCTCCAGGCCGGCCAGGCGCGCGACCTCCGCGGCCATCAGCCCGGCGGGGCCGCCGCCGATGATGGCCACGCCGGGGAGCTTGCGGATGGGTGTCATGCCGGATCTCCCGCCGGTTCCGGTTCGAACAGTTCGCGCTGCGCCAGCGCCAGGTCCCGGTCCACGAAGCCGGACAGGCCGACGCCGACCAGCCGGTAGCGGGTGTCGGAAGGCAGGTCGACGCGCGCGCGCAGTTCGCCGGCGATGGTGGCCAGCTCTGCGGCGCTCGCGGGCGGGACGGGGCGGGTAAGGCTGCGGGTGAGGATGCGGAACTCCCGGGTCTTGAGCTTGAGCACGACCGTGCGCGCGAGCCGCTCCCGTTCGCGCTGGTAGCTTTCCCAGGTGTCCCGGGCCAGGCGCTGGATGTGCGGGTCGAGCTCGGCGAGCAGCAGGTCCTCGGGAAAGGTGTCTTCCGAGGAGATCTGCAGGGTGGGGCGGGATGGGCATACCGGGCGCTCGTCGATGCCCAGGGAAAGTTCATGCAGCCGTCGCCCCCAGCGACCGAAGCGCCGTTCCAGCAGTTCCGCGGGGACCCCGCGCAACCCGGCAACGGTATGGAGGCCCATTGCCTCCAGCTTGCCCTGCATGACCTTGCCTACGCCCGGCAGGCGGCCGACCGGCAGCGGCGCAAGAAAGTCCAGCACCGTTCGCGGACGGACCACGCACAGCCCGTCGGGCTTGTTCTGGTCGGAGGCGATCTTGGCCAGGAACTTGTTGGGCGCCACGCCGGCGGAGGCGGTGAGGCCGGTCTCGGCGCGGATGTCGGCGCGGATCGACTCGGCGATGGCGGTGGCCGACGGCAGTCCGCTCAGCGGCTCGGTGACGTCCAGGTACGCCTCGTCCAGCGACAGCGGCTCCACCAGCGCGGTGTGCCGGTGGAAGATCGCCCGCACCTGCCGTGAGACCGCCTTGTAGCGGGTGAAGTCGGGCGGCACGAAGACCGCCTGCGGGCACAGCCGCTCCGCACGCGCAGCGGGCATCGCCGAGCGCACCCCGAAGGGGCGTGCCTCGTAGCTGGCCGCGACCACCACCGAGCGCGCGCCGCGCCAGGCCACCACCACCGGCCGGCCGCGCAGCGAAGGATCATCACGCTGCTCGACCGACGCGTAGAACGCGTCCATGTCGACGTGGAGGATCTTGCGAAGCGCGGCCATGCGTGCATTTTCGCCCGTGCGCGATGCTTTTGCTTCCACGCCCGCTCTGGCAGTCTGGCCGTCCCGCTTCCCAGGCCCAGCCCCGATGCCGCGCCGCCACTTCTCGATGTTCCGCGAGTTCCACCTTGCCGACTGGTTCACGCTCGCCAACGCGTTCTGCGGGACCGGTGCGATCTTCGCCGCCATGCGCTTCCTGCAGGAAGGCGGGGTCACGGACCTGATGGTGGGCATGGCGCTGATCCCGCTGGCCTTCGTGTTCGACGCGGTGGACGGGCGGGTGGCGCGCTGGCGCAAGTCGGCGTCCACGCTGGGGCGCGAGCTGGACTCGCTGGCCGATGTGATCTCCTTCGGCGTGGCCCCGGCGGCGCTGGGCTATGCCTGCGGCCTGCAGGGGGGCTGGGACTGGGTGGTGCTGAGCTACTTCGTTGGTTGCGGCGTCAGCCGCCTGGCGCGCTACAACGTCACCGCCGAGCAGCTGGCGGGCGACGAGGGCAAGGTGAAGTACTTCGAAGGCACGCCGATCCCGACCAGCCTGGCGCTGGTGGTGGTGCTGTGGATCGCGGCGGCGCAGGGCGCCATCGGCCAGGACCTGTGGCTGGGCATGTGGCAGCTTGGCCCGTGGCAGTTCCATCCGCTGGTGCTGATGTACGCGCTGTCGGGCACGCTCATGATCAGCAAGACGCTGCGCATCCCCAAGCCCTGAACGGGCCACGCGTTCGTCACGGCGCGTTGGCGAGACTCCCGGCGTCCACCATCTGGAAACCGTTGCATGAGTGCTCCCTTCACCCGTTCCCGCAGTGACCGCATGATCGCCGGCGTCATGGGCGGCATCGCCCGCCGCTTTGGCTGGAGCTCCAACGTACTGCGGGTGGTGTTCGTCCTGGTTTCGATCCTGTCGGCCGCCTTTCCCGGGATCATCGTCTACCTGATCCTGTGGCTGCTGATGCCCGACGGGGACCGCGCCTGACCCGGAGCGGGGCGTGGCGCCTGGCCGCGCTCCTGGCCGGCATGGCATGGACGGCGCCGAACACCCTGCTCGGCCTGCTGCTGGGGGCGGCCGGCCTGGCTGCCGGGGCCGGGGCACGCTGGCAGCCGGGCGAACTCGCCGTGGTGTTCAACTACTACCCCTGGGGGCCGGGCGGAGCGCTGACCCTGGGCAACGTCATCCTCAACACCGGCCCCACGCTCGAGGTCCCGTGCCGTACCTATGCCTGCCGCGCCGGGCTCGGCACGGAGCCGCCGGTGCTCCTGGCCGACCACGAGCATGCACACGTGCTGCAGTACATGGTGCTGGGACCGGTTTTCCTGCCCCTGTACCTGCTGTGTGGCGGGATCGGCGTGCGCAACCGTTTCGAGCGTGCCGCCGACCGGTACGCGGCGACGGGGCGTGGCTGGTGGCCGTGGCCGGCACCTTGATCGGGGTAGGAAATTTCCTACCCGCATTGGGGGCGACGCCTGACTGTGCCGGGGCTGGCGAGTCGCGAGAATACGCAGGCCCCGGTTGCCCAGGCCGATTCGAACCGCACTGGATTGCGGTGGATACGAACGCATGGAGCCAGGCGCCGGCACCGGGGCGCTTTCCTTTACCCGAGGGATGACATGAAGTACCGGATCGAGCTCCACGATGCGGCATCCGAGAGTGGCCGCAACCTGGCGGACGCCGCGAGCGAACGCCGCTATCCCACCTTCATGCGCGCCTCTTCCGCGGCCCGGCTGGCGGCGCTGCGGCTGGCCCGCCTGCATGGCACCAGGGTTGGCATCCGCATCTACGATCGCGCCGACCGCCTGACGCTGCATGCCAACGTCGGTGCGCCGCCGGCTGCCCCGGCATCGCCGTCTCCGGCAAATCCCTACTCGCGCGCGTTCGATCCGGAGCTATAATCCCGGCCCGCGCCGGAGTGGCGGAACTGGTAGACGCAGCGGATTCAAAATCCGCCGGCCTTGAAACCGTGTGGGTTCGAGTCCCACCTTCGGCACCAATACGCGAAGGCCCGCCTGATGGCGGGCCTTCGCTGTTTCCGGCCCCGGCACGGTGCCGATGCCCGGGAACCGTCGGCTCAGATCCCGTCCAGGAATCCGCGGACCGCCGGGCCGAAGCGGTCGTAGTCGACCAGGAACGCGTCGTGGCCCTGCGGCGAGGGAAGCGACAGGAACCGGGACTGCGCGCCGCCGGCGGCCAGGCCCTCGGCGATCGCGCGTTGTTGTTCCACCGGGAACAGGATGTCCGTCTCGGCGCCGATTGCCAGTGCCTTTTCCACGCGGATCGCTTCCAGGCCGGCGAGCGTGTGGGCATCGGAGGCGCTTCCGGGGCGCTCGGCGCAGTGGTCGCCCAGGTCGAACCAGTCCATCGACCGGCTCAGGTACAGGTAGCAGTTGGGGTCGAAGCTGCGCACGAAGCGGCGCGCATGGGCTTCCAGGTAACTCTCGACCTGGAACTCCAGGCCGAAGGGCTCGTCGCCCATGTCGTCTGCGTCCAGCCGGACCCGGCCGAACCGGCCATGCCATTCCAGGGCCGAGCGGTAGGTGACCACCCCGAGCTTGCGGGCCATGCGCATGCCGGACTCGGGGTAGCGGTCGTCGTCGTAGTCGCCGCTGTTGAAGTTGGGGTCCAGCCGGATCGCCTCGCGCTGCAGCGAACGGATCGCGATGGTCCATGACAGCGCTCGCGCGGCCCCGGAGATGTTGAGGTGGGTGCGGGCGATGCCGGGGTGGCGGGCCAGCAGCGACAGCGCGGCCATGCCGCCCATGGAGTTGCCGACCACGCAGGCCAGGCGCTCGATGCCCAGGGTGCGCACCACGTGCGCGGCAGCGTCGGCGCAGTCCTCGATCGACAGGTCCGGGAAATCCAGCCGGTAGGGCTCGCCGGTGGCCGGGTTGGCCGAGGCGGGCCCGGTGGAGCCCTTGCAACTGCCCAGGGTGTTGACCGAGATGACGTACCAGCGGTCGGTGTCGATCGGCGCGCCCGGCCCCAGCATCGGCTCCCACCAGCCGCGCGCCGGGTTGTCCGGGTTCGACGCCGCGTGGGCGTCCGGGGACATGCCGGTCAGGATCAGCACGGCGTTGCCGCCATCCGGGGCCAGCGTGCCCCAGGTCTCGTAGGCCATCCTCCCGCCCTGCAGCACGCCGCCGCGATGCATGGGGAACTGCAGGGGCAGGTCGATCCAGCGGGTTCCGGGCGGGATGAATTCGGCCATGGTGGCTCCTTGCGCTAGCGCACTACCTTGTCGATCAGCAGGGCGGCCACGGCGTCGGGGCCGTTGGTGACCACCGTCGGCGCCGACTCGAGGTCGCCGGGACGCGGCGTCGCGTCGCCGCTGATGGAGATCCGTGCCACAAGCTCCACTTCCTCCAGCGAGGACAGCTTGGCGGTGGGCATCAGGCTGTCGGCGTCGGTCAGCGTGGCCTGGATCGGGAACACCTCGAGCGGGCGCTTCTGCACCGCGACCGGCATCGGCGGACCGCCGGGGCGGCGCGCGATGAGGTAGAGGCTGGCACCCGGGGGCATCTGCAGGGCCAGGCCGGGATCGGCGGACACGCTGACGCGGATCGAGGCCGCGGCCGCGGCGGCTTCCTGCGGCGGCGGCAACGGCTGCAGGCCGGCCTCCGAGCGCGCCTGGTCGATCTGCACCCGAAGGCTGGCGACGGTTGCGGTGTCGACCTGGGCAAGCAATGGCTCCCAGGCTTCGGCCGCACCGGCGGCATCGCCGGCCTGGCGGCGGGAAATGCCGAGGAACCAGCGGGCGCGCTGCTGCGAGGGGTCCAGCGCCAGGGCCCGTTCGAGCATGGCGACGGCCTCTGCGTCGAAACGGCGGTCGACCGCGGCATGGGCACGGGTCTCCGCCGCTTCGGTCAGCAGCACCGGGCTGTCCGGCGCCAGCTCCAGGGCGGTCGCATACGCATCCAGCGCCTCGGCGGGGCGGTTGTCGGCAAGGTAGGCGCGGCCGAGCAGTCGCCAGCCCTCCACCTGGGAGGGGTCGCGTTCGAGTTCGGTTTCAAGCTGGGCGATCGCGTCCTCCAGGGTCTCCGGCACCTGGTGCGAGGCCGGGTCCAGGGCGGCGGGGGTACCCACTCCCAGGTACAGCAGGCCAGTGGCGAGCGCCAGCAGCACGCCCGTGGCGGCGCCCACGACCGGGCGCGGGCGCCACAGGGGGCGCAGTACCCAGGCCAGTACCGCGAACACCAGCACCAGGCCGGCCAGCACGAACATCGCCATCACCACTCCTGCTCGTCGTTTTCCTGCACGACCGGACGATCGGGCAGGGTGCGGGCACGGCGGCGCACGATCCAGGCCACCACCGCGCCGCCGCCCAGCAGCAGCACGGCCGGGCCGAACCACAGCAGCCAGGTGTCGGCGCGCACCGCCGGCCGGTACAGCACGAATTCGCCGTAGCGCGCGACCAGGTACTGCTTGATCTCCGCATCGCTCATGCCGCGGCGGATGAGGGCCAGCACCTCGTTGCGAAGATCGTGCGCGATCGCGGCGTCGGAGTCCGCAAGGGACTGGTTCTGGCACTTCACGCAACGCAGCTCCACGGCCAGGTCGTGGAAGCGTTCGGCCTCGGCGGGGTCGTGGAACTCCAGCGGGGCGGCATCGACCACCTGGGCCACCGCGGCGCGCGGCAGCAGGAGCAGGCCGGTGAACAGGGCGGCAAGCGCCAGCGCCAGCATGCGGTTCATTCGCCGGCCTCCAGCCGCGCCACCACCGGCAGCAGCTCCTGCTCCATCACCTCCTCGGTGACCGGGCCGACGTGCTTCCATCGGATGATGCCTTCGGCGTCGACGATGAAGGTCTCCGGGGCGCCGTAGATGCCCCAGTCGATCGCGCGCTCGCCGGTGTAGTCGACCAGCACCAGCCAGTAGGGGTTGCCGAACTGCTCCAGCCAGCGCAGCGCATCGGCATGCTCGTCCTTGAGGTTGTAGCCGATCACGCGCATCCGCCGGGTTTCGGCGAAGCGGGTCAGCACGGGGTGCTCGATCCGGCACTCGGGGCACCAGCTGCCCCAGACATTGAGCAGGTAGGGCTGGCCGCGCAATTCGTCCGAGGACACCAGCCGCCCCGGCTCGTGCAGCACCGGAAGCTGGAAGGCCGGTGCCGGCTTGTCGATCAGGGGCGAGGGCAGGGCCTCGCGGTTCTGGTTGCGGCTGAGCAGCACGCCGGCGAACAGCAGCGCGGCGAGCAGGACGAAGGCCAGCAGCGGCAGCCAGCGTGCGAGCGACGGGCGGCGGGCGGCGGGAGGCGGGGTCATGGGGTGCTCTCCGGATCGGCGGCGGGCGGCGTCGGGCGCGACGGGGCACCGCGCCGGTCGCGCGGAACGCGGAAACGGCGGTCGGTGGCGGTGACGAAGCCGCCCAGCACCATCAACAGCGCGCCGGCCCAGATCCAGCGCACGAACGGCTTGATCTGCATCCGCAGCGCCCAGGCGTTGTCGCCCAGCGGCTCGCCCAGGGCGACGAACAGATCGCGGGTCACGCCGCGGTCCAGGGCCGCCTCGGTCATGACCTGGCCACCGGCGACGTAGGCGCGCTTCTCCGGGTGCAGGACGGTGTAGGGCACGCCGTCGCGCAGCACTTCCACGGTCCCGCGGTCGGCGACGTAGTTGGGACCCGGGTGCTTGTCGACCGACACCAGCCGGAACTCGTAGGCGCCCAGGTCGACCAGCTCCCCGGGGCGGACCGCGACCTCGCGCTGGACCTGCATGCCCTCCACCAGCAGTGCACCGACCAGGAACACCGCGACGCCCAGGTGGGCCAGGGTCATGCCCCACATCTCGGGGGTCAGGCGCCCGCGCCCGCCGTTGGCGGGACGCAGCCGCGACCACACGAAGCGCACCGTGCCCAGGCCCACCCACAGGGCCCCGGCGATGCCGGCGGCGACCTTCCAGGGACCCTGGGGTGCAAGGAAGAACGCGATCACCCCGCCCACCAGCGCGACCACCAGCCACGGCAGCAGCATCGCCATCACCCGCGAGGGCTGGTCGCGCTGCCAGCGCGTCAGCGGTCCGAACGGCACCAGTGCCACCAGCGGGGCCATCAACAGCAGGAACAGCAGCGAGAAGTAGGGCGGGCCGACCGAGATCTTGCCCAGCTCCAGCGCATCCGCCAGCAGCGGGTACAGCGTGCCCAGCAGGACCATCGCGCAGGCGGTCGACAGCAGCAGGTTGTTGACCAGCAGCAGGGTCTCGCGCGAGGCACCGGTGAACGGCTTGCCGTCCTCGCCACTTGGGGCGCGCATGGCATAAAGCACCAGCGAGCCGCCGACCACGATGCCCAGGAACACCAGGATGAACATGCCGCGGCTCGGGTCGGCGGCGAAGGCATGCACGCTGGTCAGCACGCCCGAGCGCACCAGGAAGGTGCCCAGCAGCGACAGCGAAAAGGTGGCGATGGCGAGCAGCAGGGTCCAGCCGCGGAACGCACCGCGCTTTTCGGTCACCGCCTGGGAGTGGACCAGTGCCGCGCCGACCAGCCAGGGCATGAAGCTGGCGTTCTCGACCGGGTCCCAGAACCACCAGCCGCCCCAGCCCAGCTCGTAGTATGCCCACCAGCTGCCCAGCGCGATGCCCAGGGTCAGGAAGGCCCAGGCGATGTTGGTCCACGGACGCGTCCAGCGCAGCCACTGGCGCCACTGGCCGTCGCCCAGGTTCGAGCGGTCGAGCAGGGCGGCGATCGCGAAGGCGAACGGCACCGCGAAGCCGACGTAGCCGAAGTACAGCATCGGCGGATGGATGATCATCCCCGGATCCTGCAGCAGCGGGTTGAGGTCGCGTCCCTCGGCGGCGGCCGGCAACAGGCGCGCGAAGGGGTTGCTGGTGAAGATCAGGAACGCCAGGAAACCCACCGAGACCAACCCCATGACGCCCAGTACCCGGGCCATCACCGGCGTCGGCAGGCCCCGGGAAAACGCGGCCACGGCCGAGGTCCACAACGCCAGCACCAGGGCCCACAGCAGCAGGGAGCCTTCGTGCGAGCCCCACACCGCGGTGAAGCGGTAGCCCACCGGCAACAGCGAGTTGGAGTTCTGGGCGACGTAGGCGACCGAGAAGTCCTGGGTGACGAAGGCGGCGGTGAGCACCACGAAGGCCAGGCCCACCAGCAGGAACTGGGCGTGCGCGGCGGGCCGCGCCACCGCCATCCACGGACCGATCGAGCGGTGCGCGCCGACCAGCGGCAAGGCCGCCTGCAGGGCGGACACCAGCAGTGCGAGGACCAGGGCTACCTGGCCAAGTTCGGGCAACATCGGTTACTGCCCCGTGCCCGGGGCGTCGTCCACGTCGTGCCTGGCGTGGGCCTGGCCCATCTTGTCGGCGACTTCCTTGGGCATGTAGGTCTCGTCGTGCTTGGCCAGCACTTCCTCGGCGACGAAGCGGTCGCCGTCCATGCGGCCGGTGGCCACCACCGCCTGGTTCTCCCGGAACAGGTCGGGGAGGATGCCGGTGTAGCTGACCGGCATGAGTGCATCGCCGTCGCTGACGGTGAAGGTCGACTCCAGCGATCCGTCCTCGCGGTGGACGGAGCCCTCGGCGACCATGCCGCCGAGGCGGAAGCGGGCCTCGCCCGAGGCGACCCTGGGGCCGGCTTCGCCCGACAGCACCTCGGCCGGGGTGTACAGGTAGGCGACGTTGCGTGACAGCGCCATGGCCACGAGCGTGGTGGCCACGGCCGCGGCGGCGACGAGCGCCAGCACCCAGAGCAGGCGGCGGCGACGGGTCGGATTCATCGTTGCAGTTCTCCCGGAGTGGGGGCGGGGGCCTGGCGGGCCGCCCGGCGGCGCGCAGCGCGCAGTTCGCGGCGCACCTGGAGTTGGCCGGCGATCGCATCCCATGCGAGCACCACCACGAAGACGGCATAGGCGCCGATGACGTAACCCAGGTAGCTCATCGCGCCACCTCGCCGGCCGCGCGATCGCCGGCTTCGGCCTTGCCGGTGGCGAGCCGGGCGACCCAGGCCTTGCCCGACTCGCGGCGCAGGTTGTCGGCGCGGGCCCGCAGCAGCAGCGAGCCGACGAACCAGAACTTGGTCCCGATCACCATCCACCACAGCGGCCAGGCCATGCTCGGGTCCATGGACGACTCGCCGAACACGCGGATCGTCTGGCCCTGGTGCAGCGAGTTCCACCACACCACCGAGTAGCGGATGACCGGCAGCAGCGCGAGGCCGACGATGGCCAGGAACCCGGCGGCCCGCGCCGCGGCACGGCGGTCGTCGATCGCGTGGTACAGCCCGATCACGCCCAGGTACAGGAACAGCAGGATCAGCTCGGTGGTCAGGCGCGGATCCCAGTCCCACCAGGTGCCCCACATGGGCTTGCCCCAGATCGAGCCGGTCAGCAGCGTGATGAGGGTGAACCCGGCGCCGATCGGGGCGCAGGCCATCGCCAGGACCTCGCACAGCTTGATCCGCCAGACCAGCGTCAGGACCGCCTGGAAGGCCATGATCCCGAACACCGCCATGCTCATCCATGCGGCCGGCACGTGGATGTAGAGGATGCGGAAGCTGTCGAGCTGCTGGTAGTCGGCGGGTACCTCGAACAAGGCCCCCCAGATGCCCACGCCCATCACCAGCCCACCGGCGAGGAAGGCCCACGGCGCCCAGCGGGCGGCGAAGCGGTCGAACCAGGGCGGGGAACCGAGCTTGTGGAACCAGAGGACCAGTGGATTCATCGGGGATCAGCTCAGGGCAATCCGGATCGCGGCCGCGGCGGCCAGGGGCGCCAGCACCAGCGCGACCACCAGGCCGGCGCCGAGCAGGAGCAGCGCGCCGACCGGATCCAGTCCCTGGGCATGGGCCGCGACGCTGCCCGCCCCGAACACCAGCACCGGGACGTAGAGCGGCAGGGCAAGCAGGCCCAGAAGTATACCGGAGCGCCGCATCCCGACGGTCAGCGCCGCAACCACTGCGCCGAGCAGGCTGAGCAATGGCGTGCCCAGCGCCAGCGAGGCCAGGAGCACCGGCAACTCGTGCCCCGGCAGGTGCAGCAGCTCGCCCAGCAGGGGCGTGGCGACCACCAGCGGAGCCACCGTGGCCAACCAGTGGCTGAATGTGCGGACCGCGACCAGCCAGGCCAGTGGCACCGGCGCGAGCATCCACTGCTCCAGCGAACCGTCCTCGGCATCGCCGCGGAACAGTGTGTCCAGCCCCAGCAACCCTGCCAGCAGCACGGCGACCCAGAGCACCGCGGCGGCCGAGCGGGCCAGCTGTTCCGCGTCGTCGCCCATCGCCAGGGCGAACAGGACCACTACCAGCAGGGCGAACAGGGCGGGTTGCAGGGCATCGCCCCGGCGTCGCCACAACAGCCGGAAGTCGCGCACCAGCAAGGCGCGCGCGGCGCTGGCCAGTCCCGGGGTCATCGCCGCGACTCCATTTCAAGCAGTTTGGTGCGCACCGGCGGGGCCGCGTAGGCGCCGTGGGTGGTCACCAGCGCCGCGCCGCCCCCGCGCAGGTGCGCCTGGACCATGCGGTTGACCAGCTCGATGCCCTGCAGGTCGAGGTTGGCGTAGGGCTCGTCGAGCAGCCACAGTGGGGCCGGCGAGAGCCACAGGCGGGCAAGCGACAGGCGCTTTTTCTGCCCGGCCGACAACTGGCGGGCCAGTGCGTCCTCGTACCCGCCCAGGCCCACCATCGCCAGCGCCGGACCGGGCAGCTGGGCGCGGCGGCGACCCTGCAGGCCGCACAGGAAGTCGAGGTTTTCCAGCGTCGACAGGTCGCCCTTCAGGCCCGGGAGATGGCCCAGGTAGGCGATGGCGCGCGAGCGCAGGTGGTGGTCGGCGGGGCGGCCATCGACCTCGACCTCGCCGGCGTCGGCCCGCAGCAGCCCGGCGAGCACGCGCAAGAGGGTGGTCTTGCCGGACCCGTTGCCTCCCTGCACCAGCAATGCCTCGCCGGCGTCGACGGCGAAGTCCAGCGGCCCGAAGACCGGTTCGTCGTTGCGGGAGAATCCCAGGGCGCGCACCTGCAGCAGGGGCGTGGGCCGTGGAGCGGCGGAATCCATGGAGCGGCGGGGACCTGCTGGCAAACCGCCAGTCTACGCGTTCGCGTGCTCCGGGACCCAGCGGGTGGCCACCGTCCCGGGTGTCCGCGGCGGGCAGGACGCGAGCATGCACAGCGACACCGGCTCGCCTTGCGTCCAGTCGAGCACGCCCGCCTGCCCGAACTCCCGCGCCAGGTCCAGCAGCTGGCCGGTGGGAGTGTCCAGCAGCAGCCAGCCGGGCTCGTGCCAGCGGCCATCCGGTGACTGCGCCCAGGCCGCGTGCCGCTGCAGGCCGAGGCTTTCGATCCGCGCCACCAGCCGGGCATCGGCGGCCTGGTTGGCCTGATCGCTGCGCGGCTCGGATGCCGGGTTCCAGGCGGTGATGAACGCGTACCTGGTGGCCGGCAGGGATCCCTCCAGCGTCGTGGCACGGAGTCCGACCTGCACGCGGAGGGACTGTCCGCCGTGTTCGACGATGTACTCCGCCTCGGCATAGGCGGCGGCCAGCTGGGTGGCGTCGACGACCTGGAATTCGCGCATGCGTCGAGTGTCGTCCGCCGCCGCCGCCGGTGCAAGCGGCCGCCGGGGCCCCGGCGCGCCGGGATTTCGTAGACTCGTGGGCCACCTGTCCCCGACCGAGCCAGATGAGCGAACAGACCCCGCGGACCCCGCCCCCTCCCTTGCAGTCGCGCCTGCCCCGGGTTGGCAGCACCATCTTCACCGTGATGTCCCAGCTGGCCACCGAGCACGGGGCGGTCAACATGGGCCAGGGTTTCCCCGACTTCGATACCCCTGCGCCGCTGGTCGACGCGCTGGCCCGGGCGATGGCCGACGGCCACAACCAGTACGCCCCGGCGCACGGGCTGCCGGCGCTGCGCGAGGCGATCGCCGACAAGACCCTGGACTGCTATCGCTTCCGCCCGGATCCCGACCGGGAGATCACCGTCACCTCCGGCGGCAGCGAGGCGATCCTGGACGCGGTGATGGCGGTGGTGCACCCGGGCGAGGAAGTCATCGTCCTGGACCCGTGCTACGACTGCTACGAACCCTCCATCGAGATGGCCGGCGGCACCGCGGTCCACGTGCCGCTGGATCCGGAAACCTTCGCTCCCGACTGGGACCTGGTGCGCGCGGCGGTGACCCCCAGGACCCGCATGCTGATCATCAACAGCCCGCACAACCCCTCCGGGGCGGTGCTGGACGCCACCGACATGCAGCAGCTGGAGGCGCTGCTGGCCGACACCGGGATCCTGCTGCTGTCGGACGAGGTCTACGAGCACATCACCTACGACGGCCAGCACCACGAATCGGTGCTGCGCTACCCGGGGCTGCGCGAGCGTGCGTTCGTGGTCTCCAGTTTCGGCAAGACCTACCACTGCACCGGCTGGAAGGTCGGCTACTGCGTGGCGCCGCCGGCGCTGACCACCGAGCTGCGCAAGGTCCACCAGTACAACACCTTCTGTACCTTCACCCCGGCCCAGGTCGCCTTCACCGCGATGATCCGCGAGCACCCGGACCACTACCGAAGCCTGGGGGCGTTCTACCAGCCGATGCGCGACCGCTTCCGCGTCCAGCTGGAGGGGACCCGCTTCCGTCCGCTGCCGGTGCCGGGCGGCTACTTCCAGCTTGCCGACTACTCGGCGGTCAGCGACCTGGACGACGCGGCGTTCTGCCGCCAGCTGGCGATCGAACACGGCGTGGCGGCGATCCCGCTGTCGCCGTTCTACCGCACCCCGCCGGCAGGCCAGCGCCTGGTCCGGCTCTGCTTTGCCAAGAACCAGTCCACCATGGACGCCGCCATCGAGAGGCTCGAGAAACTATGACCGACACCGTGGCCGACCACGCCGCCAGCCCGACCACCAACCTGAGGATCTCGATGGTGCAGGGCGCGACCCTGTGGCACGACCCCGACGGGAACCGCGGTTACTACGGCGAACTGGTCGCCTCGGTGCGCGGCATGACCGACCTGGTCGTGTTGCCCGAGACCTTCACCAGCGGCTTCTCCAACGACGCCGGCGGCGAGGCCGAGGCGATGGACGGCCCGACCGTGGAGTGGATGTGCGAACAGGCCCGGGAGGCCGATGCGGCGATCACCGGCAGCGTGCAGCTCCGGGTCGGCGAGGCGGTCTACAACCGCATGCTGTTCGTGACCCCGGACGGGGCGGTGCAGCACTACGACAAGCGCCACCTGTTCCGCTATGCCCGCGAGCACGAGCATTACGCCCCGGGCCGCGACCGGCTGACGGTGGAGTGGCGCGGCTGGCGGATCTGCCCGATGGTCTGCTACGACCTGCGCTTCCCGGTATTCACCCGCAACCGCTTCGACGTCGAGCGCCCGGGCGGGCTGGACTACGACCTGGCGCTGTTCGTGGCCAACTGGCCGGCGGCGCGGGCGCATGCCTGGAAAGCCCTGCTGCGCGCGCGCGCGATCGAGAACCTGTGCTTTGTCGCCGGCCTGAACCGGGTCGGCACCGACGGCAACGGCATCGACTACAGCGGCGACAGCGCGATCCTCGACTACCTCGGCGACCCGCTGAGCGAGTATCGCGACATGGAGGTGGTGGCCACCAGCACGCTGCTTGCCTCCGGCCTGGCCGGGCACCGGCAGCGGTTCCCGGCGATGCTGGACGCGGACCGCTTCGAACTGCGCTGAAATCCCGCCTGACACCAGCGGTGGTACGGTGCGGGGCAGGGATGGAACACGGCGAGGAAGGCAGATGGCCGCGAACCCGCGTCCAGTGTTGCTGGGCCTGCTGCTGGCGGTGGCGGGCTGGTTGCTCGTGGTCCTGCCCGCCGCCTCCGAACAGTCCCCGCCCGCGCCGCCTGCCCCGGTGCTCGTGCTCGAGATCGAGGGCGGGATCGGCCCGGCGACCCGCGAGTACCTGCGCAGCGGCCTGGCACGGGCCCGCGACGAGGGCGCGGCCGCGGTGGTGTTGCGGATCGACACGCCGGGCGGGCTGGACGCCGCCACGCGCGACATCAACCGCGACATCCTCGCCTCGCCGGTACCGGTGATCGCCTGGGTCGGGCCGCAGGGCGCGCGCGCCGCCAGTGCCGGCACCTACATCCTCTACGCCACCCACCTGGCGGCGATGGCGCCGGCGACTTCGCTGGGCGCGGCCACGCCGGTCTCGATGGGCGGCGGGGCGAAGGGCCCGGGCGAGGCCGGCGGGGACGCCGGGGAGCCGCCGGCCGAGGACCCGATGGGGCGCAAGGTGCTCAATGATTCGGTTGCCTACCTGCGCGGGCTGGCGACCTTGCGTGGTCGCGACGTGGACTTTGCCGAGCGGGCGGTACGCGAGGCGGCGACGCTGACCGCCGGCGAGGCCCTGGAGGCGGGTGTCATCGAACTGGTCGCGCCGGACCTGCCTTCGCTGCTCCGGGCCGCGGACGGCCGCACGGTGGCGCTGGAGGGCGGTGAAGTGCGGCTGCGCACCGCGGGCGCCCCGGTCACCGCAGTGGAGCCGGACTGGCGGGCACGGCTGCTGTCGGTGCTGACCGACCCCAGCGTGGCCTACATGCTCCTGTTGGCCGGCATGTACGGGCTGTTGCTGGAAGGGTACAGCCCGGGCGCCCTGGTGCCCGGGGTGGTCGGGGCGATCTGCCTGCTGCTGGCACTGTACGCGTTGCAAGTGCTGCCGGTGAACTACGCCGGCGTCGCGCTCATCGCACTGGGGGTGGTCCTGATGGGGCTGGAATTCGCCATGCCCAGTTTCGGCGCCCTCGGCATCGGCGGGTTGGTTGCGCTGATGGCCGGCTCGCTGATGCTCTATGACACCGACGTGCCCGGCTTCGGGGTGCCCGGACGCTTGCTGGCCGGCATCGGGCTGGCCAGTGCGCTGGTCTTCATGCTCGCGGCCTGGGGGGTGGCGCGTGCACGCCGGCGCCCGGTGGTCAGCGGGATGGAGGAACTGCTCCAGGAGCCGGCGGTCGCGCTCGCGGACTTCGAGGGACACGGCCGGGTGCGAGTGCGCGGCGAGGTGTGGCAGGCCGAGTCGCCGGTCCCGGTCCGCCGCGGCCAGCAGTTGCGCGTGGTGGCCATCAACGGCCTGGTGCTGCACGTGCAGCCGCAGCAAACCCATCCAAGACCTGCAGGAGATCCCGCATGAGCCTGATCACGCTGTTCCCCATCCTCATCGTCCTGGCGATGGTGCTGTTCAGTGCCATCAAGGTGCTGCGCGAGTACGAGCGGGCGGTGGTGTTCCAACTGGGCCGGTTCTGGAAGGTGAAGGGACCGGGCCTGATCCTGCTGGTCCCGGTGCTGCAGCAGATGGTGCGCGTGGATATGCGCACCATCGTGATGGACGTGCCCTCCCAGGACCTGATCTCCCGCGACAACGTCTCCGTGCAGGTCAATGCGGTGGTGTACTTCCGCGTCGTCGACCCGCAGAAGGCGATCATCAACGTCGAGCACTACTACGAGGCCACCAGCCAGCTGGCGCAGACCACGCTGCGCTCGGTGCTCGGCCAGCACGACCTGGACGAGATCCTGGCCGAGCGCGAGAAGCTCAACGACGAGATACGGCGCATCCTGGACGAGCAGACCGATGCCTGGGGCATCAAGGTCGCCAACGTCGAGATCAAGCACGTCGACATCAACGAGTCGATGATCCGCGCCATCGCCCGCCAGGCCGAGGCCGAGCGCCAGCGCCGGGCCAAGGTGATCCATGCCGAGGGCGAGCTGCAGGCCGCCGAGAAGCTGGTGCAGGCGGCGACGATGATGGGGGCGGACCCGCGGGCGATCCAGCTGCGCTACATGCAGACCCTGGTGGAGATCGCAAACGACCGCAGCCAGACCATCGTCTTCCCGATGCCCATGGACCTGCTGGAGACGCTGTCGCGCAAGCTGGCGGGCGGCGTGACCGTCGCCGACCCGATGCGCGGAACCGGGCCCGGGGGCACGCCCCCGGACGACCGGCCCGGCTCCATCCCGGGAGCCTGACGATGGCCTACGTCGGTCACTACAGCGCCGAGGCGCCGGACCGGGAGGCCGTGGACGGGATGCAGGGGGCGGTGCTGCTGGAATTCGGCACCGACTGGTGCGGGCATTGCAAGGCGGCGCAGGCGGGTATCGGGCAGGCCCTGGCCGGGCACGACACCGTACGCCACCTGAAAGTGGAGGACGGCCGCGGCCGCCGGCTGGGACGCAGCTTCGGGGTGAAGCTGTGGCCCACGCTGGTCTTCCTGCTCGACGGAGTGGAGCGGGCGCGACTGGTGCGGCCGACCACGGCCGCACCAGTGCGCGAGGCGCTGGGGTCGATCGACCCCGGCCCCTGAGTCAGGAACAGCCTCCGCAGCAGTCGCTGCCCGCGCCGCTGTGCGGCTTGGCGTTGCGGGCCGGGTAACCGGCGTCCTCAAGGGCCCGGAGCGCCTGCTCCTTGGCCAGCACGCCTTCCACCCGGACCCGGCCGGCCTCGACGTCGACTTCGACCTGGGCGGTCGGGTCGACCGCGACCACTGCCTGCTGGATCTTCTCGCTGCACTTGCCGCAGCTGATTCCCTCTACCTCGAACAGCATCGTTGACTCCTGGTTGCCGGCCCGCCGGTCGCGGGGTGCACAGGATCGCCCCGGTGGCCGGCCGGCGCCTTGATCCGGGTCAGCTGCGGGCGTCGCAGCCGCGATGCTCACGCGGGGCATGCAAACCTGCGCCCGGGCCGCCGATCCCGAGGCGGCCGGAGGACCGGAAATGCGCAAGCACACCCTGATCGGGCTGGCCGCCGCCGTGCTGGCGACGGCCTGCAGCGGGAACCAGGCACCCGCCCCGGACGGCAAGGCGGAACCACCGCCGATGTTGTCCGACCGGACGGCCACGCCCTCGGCCGTCGGGCAGGACGGCACCCTGGTGACGGACGCCACCGGCGTGGACCAGACACTGGGTGCGTACACCGCGGGCGATGCGGTGGAAGCCTATGTCGTCGACAGCAACCGCCGTGCGGTCTACATGCTGGAGGGCGATGACGGCGGGCAGGGGTGCCAGGACGCCTGCCTGCGTGACTGGGCACCGGTGATGCCGCCCAGCGGGACGCCGACGACCGACGGGGAACTGGCCCCGGTGCTGGTCGACATCGTGCGCAGGCCGGACGGGACCGAGCAGATGACCTACAACGACCATCCGCTCTACCACTACGCCGGCGACCGCAGTGTCGGGGACACCAACGGGCACGAACTCCAGGACGACTGGGGAACCTGGTACCTGGTCACGCCCCAGGGCACGGCCGCGGGCGGGAAGGAGGGGCCGATGGCGGGCGAACCCGGAGGCCCACCCGGACCTGGCGGGTAAAACGGAATCCGTCGCGGCGGGGATCAGTTCCCGCCGCGCGGACCGCGGGGACCCGCGGAACGGGGCTTGCCCGGACGCGCCGCGCCGCCACCCGGCTTGCCGCCGGGCTTGCCGCCCGCGGGACGTCCACCTCCGGGCTTGCCGCCGCGCGGGTTGCGCGGACGCTCGCCATACGGGCTTCCGTGGTCGGACGGGAAGGAAGGGGCCGCGCGGCCCGGGCCGCCGCTGCGCGGCTTGCCACCCTGGCCCGGTCGCGCACTGCGCGGCTTGCGCGGGGCACGGCCGTCGGCGTTGCGGTGGCCGGCGGGCCCGGTTTCCACGCCCTCGGGCACGTACCAGGTGCGGAACGCTGCCGGATTGCCTTCGGGCAGCGCGCGGTTGTGCTTGTCCTTGCGCTGCTTGAACGGCTTCTGCGACTGCCGGGCGGCCGCCTCGCCGCTGACGGTCAGGCCGCCCTGCGGCCTGCGCCCACCGCGGCGGTCCTCGCGCGGGTTGTCGAACCGGCGCAGCTCGCGGCCTTCATCCGCGGTGGTGACATGGCCGTCGACGTAGCCCGGGGCGGGGCGGCGGCGGCCGCTCAGGTCGATGGTGGAGCGGGCGGCGCGGCGCTGGCCGATCACCGGCTGCAGCGTCAGTGCGGACGGGGCACCGTCTTCCAGGCCCAGTTCCTTGCGCAGGGCCTCGACCTTGTCGGTCGCCAGCTCCAGCGATTGCCCGCGCAGCAGCTCGCGCGGCAGCGACACGCGGCCGTAGCGGATGCGCTTGAGGCGGCTGACCTGGCAACCCTGCGATTCCCACAGGCGGCGCACCTCGCGGTTGCGGCCCTCCTTGACCACCACCCGGAACCAGTCGTGGGAATCGCTGCCACCGACGCGCTCGACCTCGTCGAACTTCGCCGGGCCGTCCTCCAGCGCCACGCCGCGGCGCAGGCGCTCGAGGAGTGCATCGGCCACTTCCTCCTCGCCTTCGGGTGCGCGCACGCGGCAGACGTACTCGCGTTCCACCTCGTGGGAGGGGTGCATCAGGGTGTTCGCCAGTTCGCCGTCGGTGGTCAGCAGCAGCAGGCCGGTGGTGTTGATGTCCAGGCGGCCGATCGCGATCCAGCGCGAGCCCTTCAGCGCCGGCAGCGAGTCGAAGATGGTGGGCCGGCCCTCCGGGTCTTCACGGGTGGTCACCTCGCCCTCGGGCTTGTTGTACATCAGTACCCGGGACGGTTCGGTCAGCGCGCT
Source organism: Pseudomonadota bacterium (assembly GCA_023388955.1). Lineage (GTDB taxonomy): Bacteria > Pseudomonadota > Gammaproteobacteria > Xanthomonadales > Xanthomonadaceae > Novilysobacter. The sequence continues at coordinate 1,696 of JAEWFH010000073.1, read as the reverse complement.
GGCCACGAACTGGCGGCCATCGATGTCGACCCGGTCGCCGCTGCCGACGAGCATGCCGACCTGGGCCACCTCACCGTTGACCTTGACCAGGCCATCGGCGATGCGCTGTTCCAGGGCTCGTCGCGAGCCCAGTCCGGCCTGGGCCAGGACCTTGTGCAGGCGCTCTTCCAGCCGGCGGGTGGGGGCGGACTCGCCGCGCTTGAGGGTCAGCTTGTTGCGGGATTGTTCGTTCATGGTTCCTGCTCCGACGAGGCCACGGTGGCGTCGTCATCGGGTGCGTCGTTGCCAGGGGCCCCGCCGTCGCCGGCAGGCCCCGCTGTCACGGGGGGAAGGCCTTCGCTGGCGAAGGCGAGTTGGGGTTCGAGCTCTCCGATCTCCCTGAGTTCGGACAGCGGGGGAAGTTCGTCCAGGCTGCGCAGCCCGAAGTAGTCGAGGAAGCCGCGGGTGGTGCCGAACAGCGCCGGCTTGCCCGGCACGTCGCGGTGGCCGATGACCCGGATCCACTCGCGCTCCTCCAGCGACTTGATGATGTTGCTGCTCACCGACACGCCGCGCACCTGCTCGATCTCGCCGCGGGTGATCGGCTGGCGGTAGGCGATCAGGGCCAGCGTCTCCAGCGTGGCGCGGGTGTAGCGGGTCTGGCGCTCGGTCCACATCCGGGTGATCCAGGGGTGGACGTCGGCGGCCACCTGGTAGCGGAAGCCGGAGGCCACCTCCACCAGCTCCACGCCACGTCCCGCGCAGGCCGCCTGCAGGGTTTCCAGCGCCTGGGCGATGGCTCCGGATGGCAGCGCCTCCTCCTCGGTGAACAGCGCCGCCAGCTGCGCCGGCTTCATCGGCTGGCTGGAGGCGAGCAGCGCGGCCTCGACGATGCGGGTGATCAGGGTCTGGTCCATGCTCATGTGGCTCCTGGCTGGAGGAACTCAGCGCCCGTCGCCCGGCCCGTCGCCGGGCCCGTCTTCGAACTCGTCGCTGAGCGTGATCGACTCCGGGCTGGCGCCGGTGGCCAGCGAGCGGACGTAGATCGGCGCCGGCAACAGGCGGCCGTCGGCATCGCGGGTGTGGCCGGGCTCCTGGACGATCTCGACCAGCTGTTCCTTGGCCAGCGTCAGCACCCCGAGGAAGGTGACCACCACGCCCAGCCGGCCCTCGGACGGGTCGAACAGCGCCACGAAGCCGTGGAAGGCGCCGTCGTCCAGGCGCTGCAGCAGCTCGCCCATCCGCTGGCGGACGCTCAGCGCGTCGCGCTTGATCGCGTGGCGGGTGTACAGCTCGGCGCGCTTGAACACATCGTGCAGGGCCAGCAGCATCTCCCGCAGGTCGACTTCCGGCGGCAGCCGCACCGCGGCCCGGTCGGGGACGAAGGCGCTGGCGACGGTGGTGTCGCGGTCCTGGCGGGGCAGGGCGTCGATGTCCTCGGCGGCCTGCTTGAAGCGCTCGTACTCCTGCAGCCGGCGCACCAGTTCCGCGCGCGGGTCCTCTTCCTCCCCATCCTCGGAGGGCGGGCGCGGCAGCAGCATCCGCGACTTCACCTCGGCCAGGATGGCGGCCATCACCAGGTACTCGGCAGCCAGCTCGAAGCGCATCTGGTGCATGGCCTGGATGTAGTCGACGTACTGGCGGGTGATCTCCGCCACCGGGATGTCGAGGATGTCCAGGTTCTGCCGGCGGATCAGGTACAGCAGCAGGTCGAGCG
>JAEWFH010000191.1 GCA_023388955.1 Pseudomonadota bacterium | reverse complement strand
GTGTAGAACCGGTGCCAGAACCCGGACGGGCGTGAGGCGGTCCAGAAGACCGCGCCCAGGGTGACGGCCAGCAGGCCGAGGACGACGGCGTCGTTGGTGATCAGGGCACTGCTTTCGACGGGCATGCGGAATCCTTGGGGCGGGCGGCCTTACTGGCCCAGGTGCTGGCGCAGCCAGTCGTTGACGGTGCGGTGCCACAGCAGCGAGTTGTGCGGCTGCAGGACCCAGTGGTTCTCGTCGGGGAAGTACAGGAACTTCGACTCGATGCCTTGCCGCTGCAGCGCGGTGAAGGCGGCCAGGCCCTGGCTGACCGGGATGCGGAAGTCCTTCTCGCCGTGGATCACCAGCATCGGCACCTGCCACTCGCCCACGTGGTTCACCGGGTTGAAGCGCTCGTAGTTCTCCGGGACCTCCCAAGGGGTGCCGCCGTTCTCCCACTCGGTGAACCACAGTTCCTCGGTGGCGAAGCCCATCATCCGGGTGTCGAACACGCCGTCGTGATTGACCAGGCACTTCCACGCGCCGGACGACGGGGTGTGCCAGTTGCCGGCGATCCAGTTGACCATGTAGCCGCCGTAGCTGGCGCCCAGGGCGCACGCGTTGGCGCCGTCGAGGAAGTCGTACTCGCGCTGGGCGAAGCGCCAGCCCTTGCGCAGGTCCTCCAGCGGACGGTCGCCCCAGTGCCGGCTGATGGCGTCGGTGAACGCCTGGCCGTAGCCGACCGAACCGTGGAAGTCGATCATCACCACCGCGTAGCCCTGCCCGGCATAGGTCTGCGGGTTCCAGCGGTAGCTCCAGCCATTGCCGAAGCTGCCCTGCGGGCCACCGTGGATCAGGAACGCGACCGGGTACTTGCGTCCTTCCTCGTAGTTCCAGGGCTTGAGCACATAGCCGTGGACGGTCTCGTCGTTCCAGCCCGGGAACTGGAACTGCTCGAACTGCGCGAAACGCACCTCCGGCAGCATCTCGCCCGCCGAGGGGGTGATCGCCCGTTCCGGCACCCCACCGACACCGCCGACGAACACCTGGTCGCCGCTGTGCAGGCTGTTGCGGGTGAAGGCCAGCGTGCGGCCCTGCAACTGTACCGAGCCGACCGAGCCGCCGGCGATGATCTTCGTCACCCCGCCGCTGCCCGCATGCACGGCGAACAGCGGGTGCTCGCCGGTGTCCTGGGCGGTGACATAGAGGGTCTCGCCATCGGCGGACACGGTGATGCTGTCGGCGGAGCGGTCCCAGCCCGGGGCGACCTCGCGGCGCGCGCCGCTGTCCAGGTCCAGCGCCATCAGGCCGAAGCGGTCGGCCTCGAAGCCCGGGCGCTTCATGGCCCGGTAGTACATCGTGCGGCCATCGGGCGAGAACACCGCGCCGGTGTCCCAGGCCGGGTTGTCCGGCGTCAGGTTCACCGCCGCGCCGCCGTCGGCAGGCGCCCGGTACAGGTCGAAATCGGTCGACCAGGGCTCGGACGCTTCGGCGAGCCTGGCGCTGAGCACCACCGAGGCCGCGTCCGGCGACCACGTGTATTCCTCCGATCCGCCAAACGGCCGCGACGGCACGTTGGCGTGCAGCTCCGGCGCCAGCAGCACCGGCTCACCAGCCACGCCTTCACCATCGGCCAGCGCGGCGACGAACACGCGGTTCAGGCGCCCGTCGTCCCAGGCGTCCCAGTGGCGGACGAACATGCGGTCGTATACGACACCGCTGGTCGGGTCGGCCTCGCGCTCGTCCAGTCGCTGCTTCGTGCAGGCCAGGTCGGCGCCGCAGTCGGGGAATACCTCGGCGTGGAAGGCCAGCTGTTGCCCGTCGGGCGAGACCTGGTAGCCGGCGACATCGAGCGGGTAGCGGGTCCGCTGGCGCGGCTGGCCGCCATCGAGGCCGATGGAATGCAGCTGCGAACTGCCCGGCCTGCTGCTGAGGAAGAACACGCTGCGTCCATCGGGCGCGAAAGCCGGGGAATTGACGTTCCAGCCCTCCGGCGTGAGCCGCACCGGCGGCGCGGCGTCACGGGCGTGCAGGTTCTCGATCCACAGCGAGCTGGTGGCCTTGCCGGTCTCCATGTCGACTTCGCGCTTTGCGAAGACCACGAAGCGCCCATCGGGCGACAGCACCGGCGAGGAGTAACGGTCCAGGCCGATCAGGTCTTCCGGCTGCAGGCCGCGCTCGGCGGCGGTGGCCGCCGGGAGGGTCGTGGCAGGAAGGACGAACGCGATCAACAGCGGCAGCACGGCACGGTGCGTTCTCATGGCATTCCCCGGGGCCGGTAAGGAACCCCGGATGTTATGCGCTCGTGACGGCCGCGGCCACAGCCACAATCACATTGCATGCTCAGCCGCGATCCCCGGCCTCCGCGGAAACGTCCGGCGCGGGGGTTCCACCGTCGTCTCCCGCGGTGGAGGCGACGGCCCCGCCCAGGCTGCGTGCCAGGAAGGCCAACAACCGGGTGTAATACTCGCGCTGGTGCTCTGGACGGTAGAAACCATGGCCTTCGGTGGGGTAATACAAGGTCTCCACCGGCACGCCCGCTGCCTTCAGCGCGCGCTCCATCATGTGGCTGTGCGCGATTGGAGCGCGCTCGTCCTGGCCACCGGCGGCAAGGAACACCGGCACCTTGATGCGATCGGCCAGGCGGTTGGGCGAGGCGTCCTCCAGCATCTTTCCCTCGCCCAGCCACTCACGCAGGAAGGTTTCCCCCGAGCCGATGGTCTGTACATCGCCACGCGAGTGCATGGTCGGCAGGTCGTACACGCCGATGTACCCCACCGCGCACTGGTACAGGTCGGGCTCGCGGACCACGCCCATCAACGCCGCATACCCACCGTAGCTGCCCCCGGCGATGCAGATCCGTGACGGGTCGGCGATACCTTCGGCGATGGCCCAGCGCGTGGCATCGGTCACGTCGTCCTGCATCGCCCGCCCCCACTGGCGCGCGCCGGCCTGGTGGAACGCCCGCCCGTATCCTCCCGAACCACGGAAATTGACCTGCAGCACGAGGTAGCCCGCTTCGGCAAGCATCTGCGCCGTGTCGTCGAAACGCCAGGTGTCCTGGATCCCGAACGGCCCGCCATGGGGCATGACCACCATGGGCAGGTTTTCTGCTTCGCTCCCGTTGGGCACGGTGAGGAAACCATGGAGCCCGGTGCCGTCACGCGCCTGCATGCGGAAGGGCCGGCGTTCGGCCATCTCCCGCGGGTCGAACCACTCCCGCGAGCTCAGCAGCAGGGAGGCGCGCTTGCCCTCGTTGTCGAACAGGTAGAAGTCGCCCGGGTTGCGGTCGCTCCATGTATGGACGAGGGCGGTACCGCCATCGCGGGTCTGGGACGTGATCCGCACCGGGTCCGGGAACGCCGCTTCGAGGCTGCGGTACAGCCGTGCGTCCGCCGACGCCTCGTCGAAGAACGCAGTGCGCGGCCGCCCGCCCTGGTAGAGGACGCCGACCGGCTCGGGACTGTTGTTGCTGGTCAGGACGAGGTACGGGTCGGCCGTATCGTCACGCAGGACTTCGCGGGTTTCGCCGGTCGCGACATCCATTGCAACGATGGCATCGGGGCCCTCTTCCTTCTCTGTCTGCAGGTAGGCGACGGTGTTGTCGGCGGAAAAGCCGAGCGCGTACTGCTGGATTCCGGTCTCGTCCTGGTCATTGACCAGCCGCCAGTCGCTGCCGCCGGCACCCGCCTCGCGGTAGTAGAGCTGGGTGTTGCGATCGGTCCCATGGCCAACGGCAAAGCGCACCTCGCCATTGTTGTCGGTCACGAAACTGGCGTTGCGCACCGGCGCGCGCGCAACCGCCACCCGCCGCCCGCTATAGACATCCATCCGGTCCACGCGGGTGTAGGGGTCGCCATGGAACGGCCAGATCGAAACCAGCACGCTCCGCTCGTCATCGGGCAGGTCGTCGATCAGGAACGCCGCGACGCGCTCCACCTTGCGCGTCTGGATCCGGGTTCCGGCACCCTCGCCCATCATGCGCTGCCCGACCAGGAAGCGGCTGCTCCCGCCATCGGCGTTCATGGCGTACAGCTCGCCGGTCAGCTGCGGCGCATCCTGGCGTCCAAGCTTCTCCGACGCGGCGATCAGCAACCGCTCGTCATTGACCCAGTGGAACGCGGCGACGTGCGAGTTGCGCCCCAGCGAAAACTTGCCGGTGATCGTGTTGTTGCGGTCCATCACCACCAGCGCGGTGCTTTCGCCGTTCTCGAGCGGCACCGTGGCGGCGATATGGCGCCCGTCCGGGGAGATCTTGATCTGCTCGAAGCTGTCCGGACGGGTGTACGCCGCCACGTCCACCGGCGAACGCGCATCGGAAAACCCAGGCACGGCCAACAGGGCCACCAGCCCCAGGACCAGGTGTGGTCGAATCATCAGTTGTCTTCCCCGAAGTTTCTGGCCGGTATGGACCACCGGCTCCCCAAGCGGAAGGCTAACGGATGACGTTGCGCCCGACTACTCCGCGACAGGAGTCCAGGCGGGAAGGAACTCCTCCGGCAGGTCCGCAAGCCGCGGCGCGACGGCGTCCTTCGGCGACAGCTGCGGCCGCGCCACCGGCCAGTCGATCGCAAGCGCCGGGTCGTCCCAGGCGATCGCGGCGTCGGCCTCGCGGTCGTACGCCGCGGTGCACAGATAGTGCAGCTCGGCCTGCCCGCTCAGCGCCACGAACCCGTGCGCGAAGCCCTCGGGCACCCAGAAGCGGCGCCGGTTCTCCGCGCTCAGCACAACCGCCGTCCAGCGTCCGAACTGCGGCGAGCCGCGGCGGATGTCGACCGCGACGTCCCAGACCTCGCCTTCGACGACCGAAACCAGCTTCCCCTGCGGGTTCGGCCACTGGTAGTGCAGGCCCCGCAACACACCCCGGGCCGAGCGCGAGACGTTGCCCTGCACGAACGCGGACATGCCGAGGCCTTCCAGCCCGCTGAGCCGGAAGGCCTCGTAGAAATGGCCGCGCTCGTCGTCCAGCACGCGCGGCTCGATGACGACGCAACCCGGCAGCCCGGTCTGGATGACCTTCATGCGGGCCGCCTGGATCAGAACGGGATGTCGTCGTCGCTGAAGTCGCTGCCGAAATCATCGCGCGGCGCCTGCTGCTGGCCGCCCCGCGGCGGCTGGCTGCCCTGCTGCTGGCGCTGCGGACGGTCCTGGCCTCCGAAGCCGCCGCCACCACTGCGGCCACCACCACCACCGCCACCGCCACCCTCGCCGCGACCGCCGAGCATCTGCATCTCATTGGCGACGATCTCGGTGAAGAACTTCTCCACCCCGTCCTGGCCGGTGTACTTGTCGTAGCGGATCTCGCCCTCGACATAGACCTGCGAACCCTTGCGCAGGTACTCGCCGGCGATCTCGCCCAGCTTCCCGAAGAAGGTCACCCGGTGCCACTGGGTCTGCTCCTGCTGGTTGCCGTCGCGGTCCTTGCGCACGCTGGTGGTGGCGAGGCTGACCTTGGTGATCGCCATGCCGCCCTGGGTGTAGCGGGTCTCGGGGTCGTTGCCGAGGTTGCCGACGAGGATCGCCTTGTTGATGCCACGTGCCATGGGAGGTCCTGTAGGTATCCGGAATGGGGTCGCCGCCGGGAACGGGCCCTGGCGGCGGATGCACGGCCAGTATAGCGGTGCCCCGGCGCCCGCCCGCCATCGGTCGCTGTCCCCGCCGGGGGTCGGAAAACCCCGGGATGTCGTGGCCACGCACGGGCAATGGCGCGCTGCCACGGGGACCTATAATCCCGGGCTTCCCCCAGTTCACCTGCCCATGACCACCCAGACCCGCACCGATCCCTCCCTGCCGCAGATCCAGGCGCTCGCCCGCGAGGACATGGAGGCGGTCGACGCCCTGATCCGCCGCCGGCTCGCCTCCGACGTGGTGCTGATCAACCAGGTCGCCGAGTACATCATCAATGCGGGCGGCAAGCGCCTGCGGCCGATGTTGGTGCTGCTGGCCGCCGGGGCGCTGGGCCATCGCGGCGCCGATGCCCATCAGCTGGCGGCGGTGATCGAGTTCATCCACACCTCCACCCTGCTGCACGACGACGTGGTGGACGAGTCCGACCTACGCCGCGGCCGCAGCACCGCCAACGCGGTCTGGGGCAACGCCACCAGCGTGCTGGTCGGCGACTTCCTGTACTCGCGCAGCTTCCAGCTGATGGTCGAGCTGGACTCGATGGAAGTGCAGCGGATCCTCGCCGACACCACCAACCGCATCGCCGAGGGCGAGGTGCTGCAGCTGCTGCACGTGCGCAACCCGGATACCGACGAACCGGCCTACCTGCGGGTGATCGAGCGCAAGACCGCGGTGCTGTTCGCCGCCGCCACCCGCCTGGGCGCGCTGCTGGCCGGTGCCGACGAGGCCACCCAGCGCAGGCTGCACGAGTACGGCCTGTACCTGGGCTACGCGTTCCAGATCGCCGACGACGTGCTCGACTACGCCTCCGACGCCCAGACCCTGGGCAAGAACCTGGGCGATGACCTGGCCGAGGGCAAGGCCACCCTGCCGCTGATCCACGCCATCGCCCACAGCGACGCGGAGACCGCGGCGACGCTGCGCAAGGCGATCGAGGACGGCGACACCGGCGCGCTGCCGCAGGTGCTGTCCGCGATCCAGGCCACCGGCGGGCTGGACTACAGCCGCGGGCGCGGGCGCGATTTCGCCGAGAAGGCGATCGCCGCGCTGGACGGCCTCGGGGACAACGAATACGTGGCCGCCCTGCGTGGGCTGGCGGCCTATACCGTCAGCCGGGATCATTGACGGGGGGCGGGACACGACACACCCCCCGATCAACCAACACCCAAGCCAGGAATCTCGCTGATCGCATCCGGATCAAACCCGGCCAGGGCCGCGAAATGCCGCCCCCGCTCCACGTAGTCCCGGTACGGCCCGAAGCTCGGCGCCCCTGGCGACAGCAGGACCACGCCGTCCTTCCCGAGCAGCGCACGCGCCTGCGCGACAGCGGCTTCAAGCCCATCGGCCGCAGCCAGCCGGAACCGGCCGGCCGCCGCCAGCGGCGCAAGCAATTCGTGGATCCGCGTTCCATTGGCGCCCATCGTCACCACCGCCTCCGGGGCGCGGTCGCGCAGGGCCTCGGTGAAGCCGGTCCAGTCCAGGCCGCGGTCGTGCCCGCCCACCAGCACCGCCACCGGCCGGTCGCGGAAGCAGTCCAGTGCCGCCAGCGTCGCCTGCGGGGTGGTGCTGATGGAGTCATTGACCCAGGCCAGCCCGTCGCGCCCGCCAAGCAGCTGCAGCCGGTGCGGCAGTGGCGCGAAGTCCAT
>JAEWFH010000035.1 GCA_023388955.1 Pseudomonadota bacterium | reverse complement strand
GTCGGGCCGCTGGCACTGCCGGTGCTGGCCGCCGGCCTGCTGGTGGCAGCCGCCGTGGCCGGCGGGCGCGCACTGGAACGGGGCGACGACGGGCACCCGGGCGGACTGCGCCTGTGGCTGCTGCTGGCCGTGCTGGCCGGGACCGGCTTCGTGGTCCTGCAGGCGTGGGTGCTGGACGGCGTCGCGGGCGACCCGCGCGCGCACGCCTACTCCTCGGTGGTCTGGACCTTGGCCGGCTTCCACTGGGTGCACGTGGCCGTGGCGGTACTGGTGTCCGCCTTCGTCTGGGCGCGCTCCGCCGCCGGGCTGGTGGACGCGCGCAAACGGCTGGAACCACGCATCGCCGCGGCCCTGTGGCGCTACGTCGCCGGGCAGGGACTGGTGGCCTGGGCGGTGATCCACGTCTTCCCGAGGATGACGACATGAGCGCCCGGCGTCCCTGGACGCTTGCCCTCGTCGCCTCGCCCATGGTGGTGTGGGCGCTACACCTGGTGGTGGTCTACAGCCTGGAAGGGCTGGCCTGCGCACGTGGCTGGCCGCTGGCACCGGTGGCCGGGATGTCCCGGTTCAACTGGCTGCTGGTGCTGGTCACGGCGCCGGCGCTGGGGACGGTCGCCTGGCTGATGTCGCGCGGCTGGCGCGATGCCCGCGATCCGCCGGCTTCCCGCGACACCGGCACCGGCGCGGCACGGCGCCAGCGCCTGCTGGCCTGGGTGGCGATGGCGCTGGCGGTGGTCGCGGCGATCGCGATCGTGTTCGCCACGGTGCCCGTCTTCATGCTCCCGCCCTGCACCCCCGAGGCCCTGTGATGCGTACGCGCCGCAAGACCAGCCCCCCCAGGGACCCCCGGTATGCACGCAAGGTCCCCAGCGTGATGGCAGTGATGCACCACCCGATCCATCCGATGCTGGTGGTGTTTCCGATCGCCTTCCTGATGGCGGTGCCGGCAACCGACCTGGCCTGGCTGTTCACCGGGGATGCCTTCTGGGGCCGGCTCTCGCTGTGGCTGGCAGGCGGCGGCCTGGCAATGGGGGCGGTGGCGGCGGTATTCGGGACCGGCGACCTGCTGCTGTTGCCGGAGGTGCGTCGCAAGCCGGCGGCCTGGAGCCACTTCATCGCCGCGGTGATGGTGCTCGCCCTGGCGGGCATGGGGGTATGGCTGCGCCTGCCCGATCCACTCGCGGCGGTGTGGCCCTGGGGCCTCGCCCAGGGGCTGGTTACGGCCGGCGTGGTCGGCGTGGCGGGCTGGCTGGGCGGCACGCTGAGCTTCCACCACGGCGTCGGCGTCTACGGGCATCGTCCGCACGGCTCCGACGACAGCGCCAGCCCCGGTGGCGCCCGTGCCGACGAGGACTGAAGGGTCGCGCGACCGGCCTTCGTCAGCCTCCCACCGCCACCGGCGGTGGCGGCAGCGGCGGCACGGTCACCGGCTTGCCGGCGGTGAGCGCCGCCAGCGCCAACAGCAACAGCAGCGGCGACCAGCCCGCAAGCCGGTGGAGCCACGCCACCCCGGGCGGCCTGCCCTGGCCCAGGCGCTGCACGCCCATGCCCAGGTACAGGTGCACCATCACCGCCAACGCCACCACCGTCAGCTTCAACACCAGCCAGGCACCCGGTTGGGCGAAGGGCAGCAGTGCCAGTCCCATCGCGATCGTCAGCACGCCGGCCGGCGACATCACCCCGAAGTACAGCAGGCGCGCGATCCGAAGCTCGGCGGCGGGGCCGGCCGGGTCCGCCTCCACCCAATGCCCGGACTGCGTCGCAACGCCCGACGACGCGCGCCCGCGCAGCAGGCGCGGCAGCAGCACCAGCCCCGCGAACCACACCGACATCGCGGCGATGTGCACGATCTTCATCCAGAAATACACGCGCGGCTCCGCAACCGTTTCCCCTCCACACTAGGCCGCGCCCCCTGCAACGCCCCGTGTAGGGCGTGGCATTGGTAGGCTGGTGGGCATGAGCCGGATCGCCGTGGTTTTGCCCCTTCTTCTTGCCGCGCCGGCGGCGATGGCCCACCAGCCTGGCGACGGGCCGCCCACCTGGGGCACGGCGTGGACGCTCTCGCCCTGGGTGCTGTTGCCGTGGCTGCTGCTCGCGGGACTGTACGCGGCCGGGCTGGCACGCCTGTGGCGGCGCGCTGGCGCCGGGGCCGGCATCGACCGGCTGCAGGTGTTCGGGTTCGCGAGCGGCATGCTCGCCCTGGCGCTGGCCACGGTCTGGCCGCTGGACGCCATGGGCGAGTGGTCGCTTGCCGCGCACATCGGCCAGCACATGTTGCTGCTGGCGGTGGTTCCGCCGCTGTTGCTGGCCGGCCGGCCCGCCGCGGCCATCGCCCATGTGCTCCCGGCCCGGCTGTCGGGGCGCCTGCACCGCGCCACCGCGCGCCTGCAGGCCCTGGCCACCGGCGGGCTCGGCATCGCCACCGCCGCGCACGTCGGGGTGATGCTGGCTTGGCACCTGCCCGCGGCCACCACCGCTGCCCTGCAGAACGACGCGGTGCACTGGGTGATGCACGCCAGCTTCCTGCTCGCCGGGCTGTGGTTCTGGGCCGCCCTGCTGCACCGCATCCGCGAGCCGGAGACCGGCGTCGGTGCCGGGCTGGTGGCGATCATCGCGGTGATGATGGCGATGGGCTTCCTCGGTGCACTGCTGACCTTCTCGCGCCGCGTGCTGTACGAGGTGTATGGCTGGCGGGCGCCTGCGCTGGGGCTGGATCCGCTGCTCGACCAGCAGCTGGCGGGGCTGGTGATGTGGGTGCCGGCGTGCCTGCCCTACATCATCGGCGGGCTGGTGCTGGCGCGCCTGTGGCTGCGGCGGGCCGAGCGCCGCTCCGCCGCCTGACGCCACCGTGAGGGCATGCCCCCGCTACAGATAGCGGGTGGTATCCGGCGCTCCCGCCCCCTCGAAGCCGCGCGCGCGCAGCTGGCAGGCATCGCACTCGCCACAGGCACGCCCGTCCGCATCGGCCTGGTAGCACGACACGGTGTGGGAGAAGTCCACGCCCAGGCGCAGCCCTTCGCTGACGATCGCGTCCTTGCCCAGGCGCTGCAGCGGCGCATGGATGCGGATCCCCGCGCCCTCGACGCCGGCCTTGGTGGCCAGGTTCGCCAGGCGCTCGAAGGCCTCGATGAATTCCGGCCGGCAGTCCGGGTATCCGGAGTAGTCCACGGCGTTGACGCCGCAGAAGATGTCGGCCGCACCCAGCACCTCGGCCCAGCCCATGGCGATCGACAGCATGATGGTGTTGCGCGCGGGGACGTAGGTGACCGGGATCGGGTCGACGGTGGTGGCATCCCCGGTGGGCACGTCGATGTCGGCGGTCAGCGCCGAGCCGCCGATGATGCGCAGGTCCACGTCCACGACCTTGTGCTCCACCGCGCCCAGCTCCCGGGCGACGCGGGCGGCCGCGTCCAGCTCGGACGTGTGGCGCTGGCCGTAGCGAAGGCTCAGTGCGTGGCAACGGAAGCCCTGCTCCCGGGCCATGGCGAGCACCACGGCGGAATCCATGCCGCCGGAAAGGAGTACCACTGCGTTCTTGCTGGACATCATGTTTCCCGTAACAACGGACTCAGCGACCCGGCTCGTCATTCCACAGCAGCTTGTGCAGCTGCACCTGGAAGCGCACCGGCAGCCGGTCGGCAACGATCCAGTCCGCCAGCGCGGTGGCGTCCACCTGGCCGAAACTGGGCGAGAAGAGCACCTCGCAGGTGTCGGCCAGCCGGTGCTCGGCAAGCACGGCGCGCGCCCACTCGTAGTCCTCGCGCGAGCAGACCACGAACTTCACCTGGTCGTGTGCGGTCAGCTTGCCGAGGTTGTCCCACAGGTTGCGGGCGACCTCGCCCGAGCCAGGGGTCTTGATGTCGAGCACGCGCGAGACGCGGGTATCGGCCACGCCGATGTCCATCGCGCCGGAGGTCTCCAGCGAGACCTCGTAGCCGGCATCGCAAAGCCTGCGCAGCAGTTCCGGGCAGCGTTTCTGGGCCAGCGGCTCGCC
>JAEWFH010000161.1 GCA_023388955.1 Pseudomonadota bacterium | reverse complement strand
CAATGCGATCTTCCTGCTGGCCGAGGGCCGCCTGGTCAACCTGGGCTGCGCCACCGGCCACCCCAGCTTCGTGATGTCCAACTCCTTCGCCAACCAGACCCTGGCGCAGATCGAGCTGTGGGCCAACAAGGACGCCTACGAGAACAAGGTCTACCTGCTGCCCAAGCACCTGGACGAGGAAGTCGCGCGGCTGCACCTGGAGAAGATCGGGGTGAAGCTGACGAAGCTGAGCCAGGAGCAGGCCGATTACATCGGCGTGCCGGTGGACGGGCCGTTCAAGCCGGACCACTACCGGTACTGAGCGGGGAGCGAGGAACGAGGGGAGAGGAACGAGGAACGAGTCCCGCCCCTCCCGTCGTTCCCGCGTACGCGGGAACCCACGGACGTCTTTGGTTCCCCGCGTACGCGGGGATGACGCCTCCGGGCCGGCCCCCACCCGCGCCTTTGCCTTTACTCGTTCCTCGTTCCTCGCCCTCACAGCGCAAGCCTCTCGCGCAGCTCACGCCCCTGCCGCCGCGACACCTCCACCTCGCTGCCGTCGCGCAGGCGCAGCAGGTAGCCGTCGTTGAGCCAAGGATCGATCGAGCGCACCGCGCGCAGGTTGACCAGGGTGTTGCGGTTGGCGCGGAAGAAAAGCGAAGGGTCGATCCGTTCCTCCAGCGCGCTCAGGCTGCGCTGGAGGAACACCTTCTCGCCCTGGAACCACAAGCGGGCATAGTTGCCTTCAACCCCGATCCGGTCGACCTCGCCCAGGGTGACGAACCAGCAACGCTCGCCTTCACGCAGGAACACCTGGTCGTCGGCACCCAGCAGCGCGCGCCCGGGACGGGCGGACGGCACCACCGGCTCGCCGCTTCCGCCCGACAGGCGCTCGCGTACGCGGTCCAGTGCCGCGGCCAGGCGCCCGGGCGCCACCGGCTTCACCAGGTAGTCCAGCGCGTTCGCCTCGAAAGCACGGACAGCATGCTGGTCGTAGGCGGTGGTGAACACCACCAGCGGCGCGGCTTCGAGGGCTTCAAGCAGGTCGAACCCGGTACCCGACGGCATCTGCACGTCCAGCAGCAACAGGTCCGGCTGCAGCCGCTGCACGACGTCCAGTCCGGCGGGGACGTCATCGGCCTCCCCGATGCACTCGATGTCGCCGTGCTCGGCCAGCAACGTGCGCAGCTCCGTCCGCGCAAGCCGGGTGTCGTCGACGAGGACGGTGCGGATCGGCCTGTTGCGGGTCACTGCGGCACCTCCATGCGGGCGACGACCCGTCCGTCTTCCTCCCGCAGCGCCAGGCTTCCCGGCCGCGGCCTGCGCTCAAGCTGCGTCCGCAGGTAGGCCAGGCCTACGCCACGGCGATCCCCAGCCGGCTGCAGCACACCGGGATTTCCGACTTCCACCTGCAACCACTCCTCCCCGCACCACGCCCGGATGGTGAGCTCGCCGCCGCGCGGCGTGCGGGCGATGCCGTGCTTGATTGCGTTCTCGACCAGCAACTGCAGCGACATCGGGGGCAGCCGGGCCTCCAGCGCGGACTCCTCCACTTCGCGGCGAACCCGCAGGCGCTGTTCGTAGTGCACGCCTTCGATGCCCAGGTAGTCGTCGACCACCGCCATCTCCGCCGCCAGCGTCACGTCCCCGCCCGGGTGATGATCCAGGGCCTGCCGCAAGGTGTTGGACAGGCGCGTGACCATTTCACGGGCGCGCGCCGGATCCTCGTTGATCAGGGCACGCAGGTTGTTGAGGGCATTGAACACGAAATGCGGGTTCAGGCGCGCGCGCAGCAGTTCCAGCTCCAGCCCGTGGCGCTCGGACTCCGCCTGCAGGCGTGCCATTTCACTGCGGCGCGCGCGCCGGATCGCACGCCATCCGACCCACGCGATCGACCATGACGCCGCGGACACGAAGGTGTTGAGCCAGTACATCAGTGCCGTGCCCGGCTGGTAGTTCGCCTGGCCACCGGGCACCTCGACCCATCCCTGCGCCAGCGAAGGCAACAGGACCAGCGCAATGGCGACCTGGACCAGCGCCGCGATGACCGCGGAACCGGCGAGCATGCGCACTACCAGGCCGACGGCATCGCGCTGCAGCCACCCCCGGTGCAGCGCCATGGCCCGCAGTGCGCCCGTGGCCAGGAACAGGCCGGAGCCGTGCACGACGTGGATGAGCACCAGCCCGGAATTGACTCCCAGGAAGGCGATTCCCAGCGAAAGCCAGGCCAACGTGTAGGCGCCCCAGAGGGTCGCGTTCCCGAACCAGAAGCGTCGATCGTGCCTGTCCATGTTCCCCCGCCCCGCGACGACCCGGGCCACCCCGCGTCAGCGCCCGTCCTGCGCGAGCCCCAGGAACCCGCGGACCTGGCCCTGCAGCCACTGCGGATCGTCCCACATCAGGAAATGGTAGCCGGCCCCGCTCATCTCGATGCGCACGCCATCGAGATTGGCGTACTGGCTTTCGAAGATACCGCGCGTCGACTCCAGGCTTGCCCCGTGGGGCTCGTACGCGGCCCAGCTGCCCAGTACGAGCGTGGGGGCGCGGATCGCATCGAGGCGGCCCCGCAGGTCGGTGGTCATCAGCTCGTACATCGCCTGGGTCGTGGTGGCACGATCACTGGCACGCCCCCATTCCCGGAGTGTTTCGACGTCCTCCGGCGCCCGTGCCATGGTCGGGATCGCAGCCTCCGACTGCATCGCATAGGTGGCGTCATCCGCCGCCGTCCACGCGGCGCGCATCTGTTCGGCCATGGGCCGCACCTGGTCAACGGTAGCCAGCGGGTTCTGCGCCGCCGGCAGGAACGGGAGGGAGTCGACGATCACCAGCCGGCCGACTGCTTCCGGAGCTTCGATCGCCATCTGCATGGCAAGCAGGCCCCCCAGGCTGTGGCCGATGACGGCCGGCTCTTCGAGCCCTTCCGCGTCCAGGTAGGCCAGCAGCCGGTCGCGCATCCCGTCCAGGAACGCCTCCTCCGCCACCGCCGGCTGGCCGGCAAAGCCCGGCAACTGCACCAGGTGGCACTGCACCTGGGGCTGCAAGGCCGTACAGGTGTCGCGCCAGGTGTCGGCACCGCTGTTCAGGCCCGGGATCATCAGCACCGGCATGCCCTCGCCCACCACCTCCACCGACATGCCACGGAACTCGGCACCGTGTGCGCTGCCGGCCAATGCGGCGCCGAGGGCCAGCGAAAAGGTAGCGGCCGCGGCGACGGCGGGAACGTTGAACAACTTTCCGGAAGTACGCATGCCCTGCTCCTGTGGATTGGTGTGCACAGGCTCCCTCGCGGCAGCCCGGTCCGGTGCAGGAACATGACGCGCGGCCCCGTGTGGGGACGAACGGCCGGGTATCGCGACGTGCGGCACCTGCAACGGCAAACCGGATCCGGGGTTGTGAATAGGAATCGATCTCATTACCATTCCTGAACCGGCCCCATGACGGCGTTCAGCGATCCCCAATCCCGGTGTCCTGGCGCCTTTCCGGCGGCGGCGTGCCACTTTCCACCCTGGAGTCCCCCTTGTCGAACCTGTCCTCCGCGCTGCGCCTGGCGCCGCTCGCCCTCGCCCTGTCCGCAACGCTTGCCCCCGTGGCCGCGGCCCATGACCGGGACGAGCCCACCGACCTTTCCACGGTGACCGTGCGCAGCGCGGCCGGTTTCGAGCAGGCCATCGCCGATGCGCCGGCGAGCATCTCGGTGGTCACCCGCGAGGAACTGGAGAAGAAGTCCTATACCGACATTACCGACGCGGTGCGCAACATCCCCGGCCTGTACGTGACCGGCGGCGGGATCATGCAGGACATCAGCGTGCGCGGCATGACCTCGGCCTACACGCTGTTCCTGGTCGACGGCCGCCCGGTGTCGGCCGGGCGTTCGGTGAACACCAACGGTGCCGATGGCGGCAAGCAGATCGGCCTGCCGCCCCTGGCCATGATCGAGCGCATCGAGGTGGTCCGCGGGCCGATGTCCTCGCTGTACGGCTCGGAGGCAATGGGCGGCGTGGTCAACGTGATCACCCGCGTCGCGCCCGATGAATGGGGCGGCAGCCTCGGCATGGACTACACGCTGTCGCGCAACGACATCAGCAACGATGCCTTCAACTCCAGCTTCTATCTCGGCGGCCCGCTGGTGGACGATGTGCTGGGCCTGCAGATCAACGGCTCGCACCAGACCACCGACGAGAGCGACTACGCCGGAGGGGACGATTCCGCCGCCAGTACCCCCGAGTCCAAGCGCCGCACTCTGGGCGCCAAGCTGACCTGGCAGGCCAGTGAACGCGACCGCCTGACCTTCGGCTACGACACCTCGCGGCTGGACTACACCCATACCCCGGGCCGCAGCGTGGCCGATGACGCCAGCGGTACGTACTACCGCTACGACAAGGACATCTACACCCTTGCCCACGACGGGAGCTACGGGAACCTGGCGATCAACACCTACCTGCAGCACGACGTCTCCGACCGGGTGCAGGAGCAGACCAAGAAGGAGGAGGTCACCACCCTCAACACCCAGGCCACCTACTTCGGCGAACGCCACACCTACACCTTCGGCGGGCGCTACAAGCTGGAGGACTTCGTCGACGAGACCAACGGCCTGCTGACCTCGGACATCCCCGGCGCGGTGCGCAGCGTGGACCGCTGGATCGGCGCGGTGTTCGCCGAAGCCGAGTGGCGCCTGCACGAGGACTTCAGCCTGACCACCGGCCTGCGCTACGACGACGACGAGCTGTTCGGCGGCCACGTCTCCCCGCGCGTGTACGGGAACTGGCACTTCACCGACAACCTGACCTTCAAGGGCGGCATCTCCACCGGCTACACCCAGCCGTCCCTGGCGGCGGCGACCGCGGGCTTCGGCCGCGGCACCGGCGGCGGCGGCTCCCCGGCCCCGCATCCGCGTGCACTGATCATCGGCAACCCGGAGCTGGAGCCGGAGAAGAGCGTCAACTACGAGTTCGGCTTCGTCTACGACAACCCGGCCGCCCGGCTGACCGCGGGATTCATGGCCTTCCACACCGAGTACAAGGACAAGATCGCCGAGGACCGCTACTGCGAGAGCGGCGGCGACCGCAACGACCCGTCCACCTGGACCTGCGAGTTCGGTGGCAACGAATACCTGTTCCTGAGCACCCGCAAGAACATCGCCGAGGCACAGATCCAGGGCGTGGAGCTGTCGCTCGACCACTGGCTCACCCGCGACCTGCGACTGAGCAGCAGCTACACCTACACCGACTCGGAGCAGAAGACCGGCGAGTTCGCCGGCCAGCCGCTCAACAAGATCCCCGAGCACATGGCCAACCTGGGCCTGGACTGGGAGCCGACCCGGCGACTGACCGTATGGGCGCAGGGCAACTATCGCGGCAAGACCAGCGACTTCCTGAGCCGCACCTCGATGTCCTCGGGCACGCCCGGCTACGCGACCGCCGATGCCGGTATCGTCTACAAGCTGTCGCGCCGGCTGGACGTCAAGCTCGGGCTCTACAACGTCACCGACCGCACCGTCACCAATGACGCCTACGGCGTGGTACTCGACGGCCGCCGGATCAACATCGGCCTGAACGTCGACTTCTGAGTTCGGAAACCCGCGCCCGGCACGGCTCGGGATGCATGCGCAGCCCGGAGGCGGCTGCGCATGCAATGCATTTATCGCGATGGAGCGATATAGTGCGCCGGTGCCCATTTCCCGGCGTCCCATGGTCCCCATCAGCTTCGAGTTCTATCCGCCCAAGACCGACCTGCAACGCACCCAGCTCGACCGCGCAGCCACGCGGCTGGCGCGCGCCGCGCCGGACTATGTGAGCGTCACGTTCGGCGCCGGCGGTTCGACCCTGAGCCATACCCCCGAAGCGATCCGCCGGCTGCGCGGCCTTGGGCTGGAGGCCGCCCCGCACATCACCTGCATGGGCGGCTCGCGCGGGGAGATCCGCGGACTGCTCAAGCTGTACCGGGCCCTGGGCGCGCGGCGGCTGGTGACCCTGCGCGGCGACCTGCCCTCGGGCATGGTCAGCCCCGGCGACCTGCGCCATGCGAGCCAGCTGGTCGAGTTCATCCGCGCCGAAACCGGCGACTGGTTCCACATCGAGGTGGCGGCGTATCCGGAAACCCATCCCCAGGCGCGCGACGCGCAGGTGGACCTGAAGCACTTCGTCGACAAGGTGAAGGCGGGGGCCGACGGGGCGATCACCCAGTACTTCTACAACGCCGACGCCTACTTCCGCTTCGTCGACGACGTGCGGGCGGCGGGCGTGGACGTGCCGGTGGTGCCGGGGATCATGCCGATCTCCAACTTCAGCCAGACCCGGCGGTTCTCCGAGATGTGCGGCGCGGAGATCCCGCGCTGGGTGGCGCAGCGGATGCAGGCGTTCGGCGACGACGTGGAAAGCGTGCGTGCATTCGGTGCCGACGTCGTCGGCCAGTTGTGCCGCCGCCTGGCCGAGGGCGGTGCACCCGGTTTCCACTTCTACACGCTGAACCTGGCGCGCCCGACCTTGCGCGTACTGGAGCAGTTGCACTGAGGTTCAGCAACTGGACGGTGGCGGTTCAGTCCGGAGGGTTTCCGCCACGGGACGCTGACGGGCCGCGGCGAACCATGGGTTGTCGCAGAAACCGGCCACGCCCATGTACCCCCGCACTGCCCTCCTGGCCCTTCTGGCCGGCCTCGCCGCTTCCGCGCCTTCCGCTCCCCTGGCACAGGAACGCGGCAGCGGGATCCAGCGTTGCGAGCGCGCCGACGGGACCCAGGTCTATACCGACCAGGACTGCCACGCGTTCTCCGCGGTCCCGGCCCCGATCGAAGGGGAGCTGCTGATCCGGCTCGCCAGCGATGGGGGGACGCCCGACGCGGGCGCGGAACCGCTGCCCGCGCCCGGGCCGGCGGCCACTTCCCTGGCCGTCCAGCGCCCGGAGGACCTCACGCCTCTCCAGACCGGGCGGTCACGCGAGGCCACGCCGGCGCGTGGCTGCGCCCATTCCCCCACGCAACTGGCCATGGACCTGACGTCCGCATGGGACACGTCCGACGTGAACCGCATTGCCGCCAGTTACGACTGGAGCGGGAGCGGAACCGCCGAAGCCACTTCGGTGATGTCCCGCCTGCAGCGGCTGGTGGCCCTGCCGCTGCGCGACGTGCGCTCGTATGGCGGGGAGGCCGGCCTGGTGCAGGTGGCGAGCACCGCCGCGGTGCCCCTGGGCGGCATCGTCCAGGTGACCCTTGGTGAAGCCGCCGCGCCCCGCGTGCATGACTTCCGCATCGTCGTTCGCGAAGGCTGTCGCTTCATCCGGTTCTGATCGCAGCGGAAACCCACCTTCTCGCGTCCATTTCACATGCGGTAGCCTGCCGGGATGGCTGCACGATCTCCCAGGCCCCTGACGACCCGGCTCCGCGGCACCGTGCTGGTGGTGGCGGTCGCCGTGGCGGTGCCGACGCTGACCGCCGTTCCGGGGGCGCAGGCGCAGATCCGCCAGTGCGAAGGCGCCGACGGTGGCACCGTGTTCACGGACCGCAGCTGCGACGCCGTAGGCGCGATCGCCGCCGCGCCCGGCACCCCCGTCACCCGACGGCTCAGCGCCGGCTGCGCCCGCAACGTGCGCCAACTGGTGTGGGAGGTTTCCACCGCGATCGACCTGCGCGACGTGAACCGGCTCGCGGGCGTCTACCACTGGACCGGCATGTCGGGGCGCAATGGCAACGCGGTCATGGAGCGCCTGCAGGCGCTGGTCGCCCGGCCCCTGCTGCAGGTCACCCCGGTGGTCCACCGCCCGGCGCCGCGACCCTGGAGCGTACTGGCCGACTGGGAGCCGGAGCGGCCGTCCGCGCCGGTGGCCCTCCAGCTCGAGCAGCTGCAACCCGGCGGCGGCTCCAGCCGGACCACGTTCGAGCTGCACGAACATTTCGGCTGCGTCTGGATCGCCGGCTGAGAGCTCAGGCGCGGGAACCCGCCCCGTCGAAACACAGCGTCGCGATCACCCCATGGGTCGGACTACCGGAACGGACCTGCACGTCCCAGCCGTACAGGGCACACAGCCGGCGCACGATCGACAGCCCGATTCCCCCGCCCTGCGAGGGGCCGGCATGGGTGCCGCGATAGCCGCGCCGGAACAGGTTGGCCGCATCTTCCTCGCTCAGCCCGGGACCGGAGTCCCGTACTTCCACCGCGTCCTTCATCAACCGGACCACGACCTCGCCCTCGGCGGTGTACTTGACCGCATTGCCGATCAGATTGCCCAGCGCAACGGTGACCACGGACTCGGGCGCGTCGACCACGGGGCCGTCGTCGCCCTCCAGCACCAGCTCGACATCCTTGCCCGCAAGCTGCGCGCGGTGGCTCTCCAGCAGCTGGCCGGCGATCTTCGCCACGTCGGTCGCGCCGTGGCCGCGTTCGTTGCGCGACAGCAGCAGCAGCGCGCTGATCAGGTCGGTGCACTGCTGCTCGGCGCGCTGGATCCGCAGCAGCCGGGTGTGGGTCTTCCCGTCCAGGTCCGGCCTCGACAGCAACAGCTCCACCGCGCCCTTGATCACCGCCAGCGGGGTGCGCAGTTCATGGCTGACATCGGCGTTGAACTCCCGGTCGCGCTGGACCACCTCGGTCAGCCGCGCGGCGTAGTCATCCAGCGCTTCCGCCAGCTGCCCCACCTCGTCATCGGGAAAATGCGCCGCTAGCAGCTCCGGCTCGGAGCTGCGGCCCGAGTCCTTCAGGCGGCGCGCCAGCTCCGACACCGGCGCCATCACGCGCGAAGCCGACCACCAGCCGATCACCAGCGACAGGACCGTGAACAGCGCCACCGAACCGTAGATCGCGCGGTTGAACTTGGCTTCGCTGCGCTTGGCCTCGGTGGTGTCGTAGGCGAGGTAGAACCAGGCTCCCGGCGTCTTGCGCACGCCGAGCATGTAGGAGAACTCCTTGCCGCTCACCGGGTCGACACCGGTCAGGCGGGTGATGCCGTCCTCCAGGTCGTACCACTCCGGCCGGTTCCGGCGGACGGCATCGAACTTGTCCGGGGTGTAGACGAAGGCGCGGATCTGGTCGACCGGGAACGCCGGGTTGGCGGGATTGAGCTCGAACTGGCGCGCCGCCTCGTCGATGTTGCGGTTGATGATGTCCTCGACCAGCTGGTTCTCCACCCGGCTGCGCGTGCTGTTGGTGGCCCAGCCGAACAGCAGCGTCAGCCCGAAGCCCAGCAGCACGAAGGACAGGATGATGCGGGTGCGTAGGCGCCGGCGGTGGCGGGGCCGGCGCTGGGGGACCGCGTTGTCAGCTGGCGCCATCGAGTTCCGCGATGCGGTAGCCGATGCCATGGCGGGTCTGGATCAGCGGAGTTTCGAAAGGCTTGTCCACCACCTGCCGCAGGCCGTGGATGTGCACGCGCAGGCTGTCGGAATCGGGAAGCTCCTCGCCCCAGACCCGGGTTTCCAGTTCCTGGCGGGTGACCACCGCCGGACTGGCTTCCATCAGGGCCTGCAGGATCTTCAGGGCGGTTGGGTTGAGCTGCAGCAGCTTGCCCTGGCGACGCACCTCCAGGGTGTCGAGGTTGTATTCCAGGTCGGCCGCGTTGAGCACCCGGGTCTGCACGCCACGTCCGCGCCGGGCCAGTGCATTCAACCTGACCTCGACCTCCTGCAGCGCGAACGGCTTGATCAGGTAGTCGTCGGCGCCGGAGTCGAACCCGGCCAGCTTGTTTTCCAGCGTGTCGCGCGCGGTCAGCATCAGCACCGGGGTCTGCTTGCGCGCCTCGTTGCGCAACTTGCGGCAGACCTCCAGCCCGTCGAGCCCCGGCAGGTTGAGATCGAGCACGATGGCATCGAAGTCGTTGACCACGGCCAGGTGCAGGCCGGTGATGCCGTCGGCAGCGAAATCCACCGAATGCCCGCGGTCCTCCAGGAAGTCACCGAGGTTGGCGGCGATGTCGCGATTGTCTTCGATGACGAGGATGC
>JAEWFH010000130.1 GCA_023388955.1 Pseudomonadota bacterium | reverse complement strand
GCCAACAAGGTCGGCAAGAAGATCCTGATGTCCGGCGGTGGGCGCTGCAACTTCACCAACACCGGGACCACACCGGCCAACTACCTTTCGGCCAACCCGCATTTCTGCAAGTCCGCGCTGGCGCGCTACAGCCCCTGGCATTTCATCGAGCTGGTCGAGCGCCACGGCATCGCCTACCACGAGAAGGAGCTCGGGCAGCTGTTCTGCGACGAGTCCTCGAAGCTGATCGTGCGGATGCTGCTGGACGAATGCGCGGCCGCGGGAGTGGAAATCCGGACCCTGTGCAGCATCGAACGCGTGGCCCAGGGCGATGGAGGCGGGTTCCGGGCCCATACCACGCAGGGTGCCTTCGCTGCACCGGCGCTGGTGGTGGCCAGCGGTGGACTGTCGATCCCGTCGATGGGCGCCTCCGGCTTCGGCTATGAACTGGCGCGCCAGTTCGGCCACGACGTGCTGGCGACCCGCGCCGGCCTGGTCCCACTCACCCTCAGCGGCAAGCACCAGGAGCGCTTCGCCGACCTGAGTGGCGTCGCATTGCCGGTGACCGCGTCCTGCAACGGCCAGTCCTTCCACAATTCCATGCTGGTCACCCACCGCGGCATCAGCGGCCCGGCGATCCTGCAGATCTCCTCGTACTGGCAACCCGGCGACGACCTGCGCCTGGACCTGCTGCCTGGAGTGGACGCACTGGAGACACTCCAGCGCTGGCAGGCCGAACGTCCGGCGGCGGAGCTGAAGACCGTGCTCGGCGAGGTCCTGCCCAAACGCTTCGCCCAGCGGCTGTGCGAGGTCTGGATGCCCAGCCGCCCGATGCGCCAGTACAACGCCCCGCAGCTGCGCGAGCTGGCCGCGGTGCTGCAGGATTTGGCGCTGGTGGCCAGCGGCACCGAAGGCTACCGGACCGCCGAGGTCACCCTGGGTGGCGTGGACACCGACGGCGTGTCGTCCACCACCATGCAGTCACGCCGGGTCCCGGGCCTGTATTTCATCGGCGAAGTACTGGACGTGACCGGCTGGATCGGCGGCTACAACTTCCAGTGGGCCTGGGCGTCCGGGCACGCGGCGGGCGAAGCGGTCCTGGAGAGCAGGAACGAGTGACTCGTTCCTCGCTCTACGCCAGGATCCGCTGGATCTCGTCCAGCGGCGTGTTCGTCAACGTCTTCGCCACCTCGCCCCGCAACCGCGCCAGGGTCTCCTTGTGCAGGAGCGGGCGCACCGCCCCAAGCGTCTTCTCGTCGGCCACCAGTACCACGTCCTCGTACTGCTGCTTCAGCGCGCCGTCGTTGAGGCGCTCGGCCAGCTGCTTGGCGAAGGTCGCCTCGTCGATGCGGTAGCCGCTGGCCCCGTCGGGCATCACCCCGGCCGGGCCATCGTCGTTCATGTTCATCAGCTCAAGCATTTCGAACTGGTGCAGCATCAGGTCCCGGGCGTTGCCCTGGTTGCGGAATATCCGCGCCCCGGCACCGTCGGCGATGACCACCAGCGCGTCGTGGGGAATCTGCATGGAACCTCCTCTTGTGGTCCTGCCTGTCCGGTTCCCACGCTAGGTAGGTGGCGGTTACGCGGGTGTGTAACCGCCGGGCCCGGATCGGCTACGCTCCCCACCCTTCGCACCACGGACACCTCCCATGCCATCCCTCCGCCTGCCCCGTGCCGTAGCCCTTGCCCTGCCCTTCGCGCTGCTGCTTGCCGCCTGCGGAGAGCCGCCACCGCCGCCGGGTGGCACGGTGGAAGGACTGCAACGCATCGAGGTGGCCACCGGGGACGGGACGGTGGCCGCGGCCGGCGATGAAGTCACCGTGCACTACACCGGCTGGCTGTACGACCAGGACGCGCCCGACCACCGCGGCGAACAGTTCGACAGTTCGCGTACGCGCGGACAGCCTTTCAGCTTCCGGCTCGGCGCTGGCCGGGTGATCCGTGGCTGGGACGAAGGCGTGGCCGGGATGCGCGTGGGTGGGCAGCGGGTGCTGATGATCCCGCCGGAACTGGGCTACGGCCGCAAGGGTGCCGGCGGGGCGATTCCCCCGCAGGCATCCCTGGTCTTCGAGGTCGAACTGCTCGACGTCGAAAAGCACTGACTCACAGCGAGCGCATCACCTCGGCCGCCTTCTCGAACGAGGCCACCCGCGCGGCGTGGTCGTGCAGGTTGGCGGTCAGCAGCATCTCGTTGGGGCGGTGGCGCTCGATGAAGGCGCCGATGGTTTCGCGCACCTGTCCGGCGTCGCCCACGGCGCTGACGGCCAGCGAACGTTCCACCCCGGCCTTTTCCACCGGCGTCCACCACGATTCGATGTCGTCGATCGGCGCCGGCACCGGGCCCAGGTCACCGCGCCGCAGGTTGACGAAGGTCTGCTGCTGGCTGGTGAACTGGCGCCTGGCCTCGGCTTCGGTATCGGCGACGACCACGTTCATCGCCAGCATCACGTACGGCTCGCGCAGGCGCGCCGAAGGCGTGAACTCGCGGTGGTAGACCGCCAGCGCCTCGTCCATCGCATCGGGCGCGAAGTGGGAGGCGAACGCGAACGGCAGGCCCATGCGCGCCGACAGGGTCGCGCTGAACAGGCTCGAGCCCAGCAACCACACCGGCACCTCGATGCCGGCACCGGGAACCGCACGCACGGCCTGGCCGGGCTGGGCCGGCTGGAAATAGTGCAGCAGTTCGGCCACGTCCTGCGGGAAGGCGTCGGCGCTGTTGAAGTAGCGGCGCAGCGCGCGGGCGGTGGCGGTATCGGTGCCCGGCGCGCGCCCCAGGCCCAGGTCGATGCGGTCGCCGTGCAGCGAGGCCAAGGTGCCGAATTGCTCGGCGACCTGCAGCGGGGAGTGGTTGGGCAGCATGATCCCGCCGGCGCCGACGCGGATCGTGGAGGTGCCACCGGCGATGTGGCCGATCAGGATCGTCGTCGCCGCGCTGGCGATGCCCGGCATGTTGTGGTGCTCGGCCAGCCAGAAGCGGTGGTAGCCGGCGCGCTCGGTGGCGCGCGCAAGCTCCAGCGAGTTGGCGAAGGACTGACGGATGTCGCTTCCTTCCGGAACCGGGGCCAGGTCGAGTAGCGAGAACGGGATCATGCGTGTCTCCTGGGATGCTCCAGGGCACATGGGGGCCCGCGCACCGGATTGCCAGCCACGGAACACTGCGACCCATTGCGGAAAAAAACTGAACGCGACAAGCGCAGCGTTTTCAAAGACAATACCGATTCTCATTTACCCCGAGGAACGCCCGTGCGCAACCTTCTGCTGCCCGCCGCCATCCTGCTTGCCCTGTCTGCCTGCTCCGGCCAGGACACCACGCCGGCCACCGCCACCGATGCCGCCACCCCTGGCACCGAGGCCGGGACGGACGCCGCCGCTGCCAACACCGAAGCCGGCGAACTGGTCGTCTACACCTCGCGCAACGAGCAGCTGGTCAAGCCGCTGTTCGACCGCTACACCGAGGAGACCGGCGTCCAGATCACCTACATGACCGACAAGGCGCCGCCGCTGATGGAGCGCCTGAAGGCCGAGGGCAGCCGCACCCCGGCGGACGTGTTCATCACCGTCGACGCCGGCAACCTGTGGCAGGCCGCCAACATGGACCTGCTGCAGCCGGTCGAGTCCGAGGTGCTGGAGGCCAACATCCCGGAGAACCTGCAGGACCCGGAGAACCGCTGGTTCGGCCTGTCGGTGCGCGCCCGCACCCTCATCCACAACCCCGAGCGCGCCCCGGCATCGGAGCTTTCCACCTACGAGGACCTGGCCGACCCGAAGTGGAAGGGCCGCCTGTGCCTGCGCACCTCCGGCGCGGTCTACAACCAGAGCCTGGTGGCGACCATGATGTCGACCCTGGGCGAGGAAGAGACCGAGCGCGTGGTCAAGGGCTGGGTCGAGAACCTGGCCGCCCCGCCGATGGCCAACGACACCGCGGTGATCGAGGCGATCGCCGCCGGCCGCTGCGACGTCGGCATCACCAACACCTACTATCTGGGCCGGGTGCTGAAGAAGGACCCGGACGTGCCGGTGACCGTGTTCTGGCCGAACCAGGCCGAGGGCGGGCGCGGCGTGCACGTGAACGTATCCGGTGCCGGCGTGGTCAAGCACTCCGACCAGCCCGAGGCCGCGCAGGCCTTCATCGAGTGGCTGTCGGGCGGTACCGCGCAGGAACTGTTCGCCGGCGAAAACCTGGAGTACCCGGCCAACCCGCAGGTCCCGATGGCCGAGCTGATCCAGGGCTGGGGCGAGTATCGCCAGGACCTGATCAACGTCTCCCAGGCCGGCGCAATGCAGGCCGAGGCGGTCAAGCTGATGGACCGTGCCGGCTACAACTGATCCGCTCCTGATCCGGCATCCGGTCGCGGCGGCCGGCGGCAGGCGGTGGTGGGCATGGCTGGCGGTGTTGCTGACACTGCCCAGCCTGGTCCCGCTGCTGGCCACCGCCGGCGCGCTGCTGCGCCCGGACGAGGAAATCATCGGCCACCTGTGGCGCTACGTGCTGCCACAGGTGGCCGGCAATACCTTCTGGCTGCTGCTGGGCGTGGGCGTGGGCACCGCGGTGCTCGG
>JAEWFH010000011.1 GCA_023388955.1 Pseudomonadota bacterium | reverse complement strand
ACCTCCACCCCGTAGGCGCCGATGTTCTGGATCGGCGCGGCGCCCACCGTGCCGGGGATCAGGGCCAGGTTTTCCAGCCCGCACAGCCCCAGCTCCAGGCTGTGCAGCACGAACCGGTGCCAACGGGTCCCGGCCTGGGCGCGCACCAGGGTCCGCGGCCCGTCCTCGCCAAGCACCTCGATACGCTGCCCGCTGATGGCCACGAGCGGCTGCACGGGATCGCCGGCCAGCAACAGGTTGCTGCCCCCGCCCAGGGCCATGGGCCGGGCGAACTCCGGCCGGGCCAGCAGGGCCGGCAGCGCATCCGGGTCGTCGACCTCGGCCAGCAGCGGTGCGGTCGCGGCCACGCCGAAGCTGTTGCGCCCCTGCAGCGGGACATCCCGGAGGATGCGGACCGGAAGGCTCATGCGTCGGGAGGCAGGGCGCCGCGGCTGGGCGCGAAACGGCGGCGGCGGATCGCTTCCACGCATTCGCCGACCAGCTCCGGCCCGCGGTAGACCAGCCCGGAATAGCACTGCACCAGGCTGGCGCCGGCGGCCACCTTGGCCACCGCGTCGGCACCGGAAAGGATGCCGCCCACGCCCACCAGCGGAATCGACTCGGGCAGCCGCGTGCGCAGCATGCGCAGCACGGTGGTCGAGCGCGCCAGCAGCGGTGCACCGGACAGGCCGCCGGCTTCGTCGGCGTGGTGCTGTCCCTCCACGCCCTCGCGCGAGGTGGTGGTGTTGGTGGCGATCACCCCGTCCACCTGCAGCTCG
This sequence comes from Pseudomonadota bacterium, assembly GCA_023388955.1. Lineage (GTDB taxonomy): Bacteria > Pseudomonadota > Gammaproteobacteria > Xanthomonadales > Xanthomonadaceae > Novilysobacter. The sequence goes on along the minus strand of JAEWFH010000011.1, from coordinate 2,287 downwards.
CCCAGTACCCGGGCGCTGGCCTCGATGTCGCGCTCGCTCAGGTCCGGGGCGACCTTGACCAGCATCGGCACGCGCCGGCCGTGCTTGGCGCCCAGTCGTTCCTGCTCCTCGCGCAGGGTGCCGACCAGGCGGCGCAGCTGCTGCTCCTCCTGCAGCTCGCGCAGCCCGGCGGTGTTCGGCGAGGAGATGTTGATGGTGACGTAGTCGGCCAGTTCGTAGACCCGCGACAGCCCGTACATGTAGTCGCCCTCGGCGATCCCGTTCGGGGTGTCCTTGTTCTTGCCGATGTTGATGCCCAGCAGCCCGGGGCCGTTGCGGCGGGCGCGCTCGACGTTGCGCACCAGCACGTCGACCCCGGCGTTGTTGAAGCCCATGCGGTTGATGACCGCCTTGCGGCGCGGCAGGCGGAACATGCGCGGCATGGGGTTGCCCGGCTGCGGGCGCGGGGTGACCGTGCCGATTTCGACGAAGCCGAAGCCCAGGGCGAACAGCGCGTCGATATGCGCGCCGTCCTTGTCCAGCCCGGCGGCCAGGCCGACCGGGTTGGGGAACTCCAGCCCGAACGCACGGGTGGGCAGTGGATCGGGCGCGCTTCCCAGCAGTGCCGGCACGCGTGCATGCACGGTGTCGAGCGCGTCGAGCGTCAGCCGATGGGCACGCTCGGCATCGAGGCCGAAAAGCAGGGGACGCACCAAGCGGTACACGTCAGCTCCACCCGGCGCCCAGTGCGGCCAGGCCCACCAGGCCACCGAAGAACAGCAGCGCCATCAGCGCCAGTGCCATGACCAGTGCCAGGTTGGCGTAGCCCAGCACGAGTCCGGCGACGGCCAGGCCGTCGCCGTCCAGGCGCTCCGGCTCGCGCCGGATCTCCGCACGTGCCAGGTGGCCACAGACCACCGCCACCAGTGCCGCGACTATTGGCGCCATCACCCAGGACAGGATGCCGGCGACCAGGGCGATGATCGCCAGCGCACTGGTCTGCCGCCCGGCCGCCAGGGGCGCGGGCGGCGGGAGCGGGGCGGTGGAAGGTGGTTCCATGGCCCGCGCGGTCAGAGGTCGAACTTGATGCCCTGGGCCAGCGGCAGCGCGTCGGAGTAGTTGATGGTGTTGGTCTGGCGGCGCATGTAGGCGCGCCAGGCGTCCGAGCCGGACTCGCGACCGCCGCCGGTCTCCTTCTCGCCGCCGAAGGCGCCGCCGATCTCCGCACCGGAGGTGCCGATGTTGACGTTGGCGATGCCGCAGTCCGAACCTGCCGCCGACAGGAACTTCTCCGAGGCCTTCAGGCTTTCGGTGAAGATCGCCGAGGACAGGCCCTGCGGGACGTCGTTCTGCATCGCGATCGCCTCGTCCAGGTCGCTGAACTTCATCACGTACAGGATCGGCGCGAAGGTTTCGGTCTGGATGATCTCGGCGTCGTTGGTCAGGCCGGTGATGATGGTCGGCAGGACGAAGTTGCCCTTGCGGTCCAGCTTCTCGCCACCGGTGGCGACGGTGCCGCCGGCCGCCTTGGCCTTCTCGATCGCGTCCAGGTAGCCCTGCACGCCCTCGGGGCTGTTGAGCGGGCCCATCAGGTTGGCCGGGTCGGTCGGGTCGCCGATCTTCTTCTCGACCTGCTTGTAGGCGGTGACCAGCTTGGCCAGCACGTCCTCGTAGATCGACTCGTGGATGAAGGCGCGGCGGGTGGTGGTGCAGCGCTGGCCGGCGGTGCCGACGGCGCCAAAGACAATCGCCGGGATCGCCAGCTTCAGGTCCGCGGTCTGGTCGACGATCATCGCGTTGTTGCCGCCCAGCTCCAGCAGCGAGCGGCCCATGCGGCGGGCGACGCGCTCGCCGACCTGGCGGCCAACCTTGGTGGAGCCGGTGAAGCTGACCAGGTGGATGCGCTTGTCGTCGACGAACTTCCCGGCCAGCTCGGTGCCGGCGTCGTTGATCAGGAAGAAGATGTCCGGGAAGCCGCCTTCCTTCAGCGCTTCGTTGCAGATGCGCATGGAGGCGATGGCCGACAGCGGGGTCTTGCCCGACGGCTTCCAGATGCAGATGTCGCCGCAGGCGGCCGCGACGAACGCGTTCCAGGCCCACACCGCGACCGGGAAGTTGAAGGCCGAGATGATCCCGACCAGGCCCAGCGGGTGCCACTGTTCGTACATGCGGTGACCGGGACGCTCGGAGTGCATGGTCAGGCCGTACAGCTGGCGCGAGAGGCCGACGGCGAAGTCGCCGATGTCGATCATCTCCTGCACCTCGCCGTCGCCCTCGGGCTTGGACTTGCCCATTTCCAGCGCCACCA
>JAEWFH010000002.1 GCA_023388955.1 Pseudomonadota bacterium | reverse complement strand
CGCCGCTGCTCGTCCTTCAGCGCCTGCGGCATCCGCGGGCCATAGCTGTCCAGGTACTCCCCGATGCTGTCGAACTCGGCCTTCCAGCCCTCGCGCTCGAAGCCGAACAGCTTGTCCTGGGCCTCCCCGGTCAGCTCCACCCCGTCCAGGTTGAGGTCGCCGGCCGTGGGCAGGTGGCCGATGGGGGTTTCCACCGCGCCGGCCTCGCCCTTCACGCGCCCGATCATCCACTCCAGCACGCGCAGGTTGTCGCCGAAGCCCGGCCACAGGAAGTCGCCGCCGTCGCCCTTGCGGAACCAGTTGACGTGGAACACCTTCGGCAGCTGGTTGCGGCCGTCGTCGAACGACAGCCAGTGGCTGAAGTAGTCGGCGAAGTTGTAGCCGCAGAAGGGCTTCATGGCCATCGGGTCGCGGCGCATCACGCCGACCGCGCCGGTGGCGGCGGCGGTGGTCTCCGAGCCCATCGCAGCGCCGACCAGCACGCCGTGGGTCCAGTCGCGGGCCTCGAACACCAGCGGCACCAGCGACGGGCGGCGGCCACCGAAGACGATCGCGCTGATCGGCACGCCCTCGGGGTTCTCGGCCTCGGGCGACCAGCTGGGGCACTGCTTCGCGCTGACGGTGAAGCGGGCATTGGGGTGCGCGGCCGGGCGCTTGCCGGCGTCATACGGCTCGCCGCGCCAGTCGGTGACCGGCTCGCCCTCGCCCAGGCCTTCCCACCACGGCTGGTTGTCGGCGGTCACCCCGACATTGGTGAAGATGGTGTTGGACTGAATGCTGGCCAGCGCGCTCGGGTTGGATTTCTTCGAGGTCCCCGGGGCGACGCCGAAGAACCCGGCCTCCGGATTGATCGCGTACAGGCGGCCGTCCTTGCCCGGGCGCATCCAGCAGATGTCGTCGCCGATGGTGCTGATCTTCCAGCCGTCCTGCCGATAGCCCTCCGGCGGGATCAGCATGGCCAGGTTGGTCTTGCCGCAGGCGGAGGGGAATGCGGCGGCGACGTAATGGGTCTCGCCCTGCGGGTTGGTGATGCCCAGGATCAGCATGTGCTCGGCCAGCCAGCCCTCGCTGCGGGCCTGGTGGCTGGCGATGCGCAGGGCGTGGCACTTCTTGCCCAGCAGCGCGTTGCCGCCGTAGCCGGAGCCGTAGGACTTGATTGCCAGCTCCTCGGGGAAGTGCATGATGAAGCGGCGGTCCGGGTCCAGCTCGCCGGTGGAGTGCAGGCCCTTGACGAAGGAGCCTTCGCGCTCGATCCGCGCCAGCGCCGGTGCGCCCATGCGGGTCATGATGCGCATGTTGGCGACCACGTACGGGCTGTCGGTGATCTCCACCCCGCATCGCGACAGCGGGGAGTCGATCGGGCCCATGCAGTAGGGGATCACGTACATCGTGCGCCCTTCCATACAGCCGTCGAACAGGGCGTCGATCTTGGCGTGCGCCTCGGCCGGGGCCATCCAGTGGTTGTTCGGGCCGGCGTCGTCACGCTCCGGGGTGCACACGAAGGTCAGGTGCTCGACGCGGGCCACGTCGTCCGGGTCGGAGCGGTGCAGCCAGCTGCCCGGGTGGGTGTCGTGGTTGAGGCGGACCAGGGTGCCGTCGGCTTCCATCCGGGCGACCAGCGCGGCGTTCTCGGCATCACTGCCGTCGCACCAGTGGATCGCGTCGGGGCGGGTCAGGGCCGCCACCTCCGCCACCCAGGCGTTGAGCGCGTCAAGGGAACTGCCGGCGGTGCCGGCGATGGAAACGTCGGTTGCTGCATTCACGGGCTGGGACCTCCGCCGGTGGACTCTAGGAAATGCCCGGCGGGCGCCGGGCCCGGAAATCAGGTCGACGGGATCAGCGTCGCCATCATGTGTTCGACATAGGCGTCGAACTCGTCCTGCTGCAGGCGCGCCTGGCGCAGCTGCAGGTTCAGCTGCAGGAACCCCACGTAGGCGGCGTAGGCCAGCCGGGCGCGGTGGCCCGCGGCGGTACGGGGCAGCCCCGCCTGGCGGAACGCGGCGGCGAGGTACTCCAGGCGGCGCTCGGAAACCCGGCCGATCACCGGCTGCACCACGGGGTGGTCCATCGCCCGCAACAGTTCGGAATACACCACGTGCGCCTTGTACTCGCGGGCGACCATGGTGAACAGCGCACGCAGGCGCTCGCGCGGATCCTGCACTGCCTCCAGCTCGCCGAAGGACTGCTGCTCGTCCCGCTCCCAGCGCTCCAGGGAGGCCACCAGCAACGCCTCGCGCGAGGGGAAGTGCCAGTAGAAACTGCCCTTGGTGACGCCCAGGCGGCGCGCCAGCGGCTCGACCGCCACCGAGGCCACGCCCTGCTCGGCGATCTGCTCCAGGGCGGCATTGGCCCAGTCGTCCGCGCTCAGGCGCTGGCCACGCTCCGCGCGCCCCTTGCCGGCACGGATGGCGGTGTCATTCTCGCTGTGCTTGGGTGCCGGGTTCATGGGGACGGGAGTGTAGCAACCGGGTGCGGCCGCCGGGGATTTAAACAAGCGTTTGACAAGCGCTTCGCGGGGCCAACATACTCAAGCGTATGCGATGGCGGGGGTGGCCATTGGCCAACCGCGCCCGCACCTGCCTACCCTGTCGGGGCCGCGCGACCGCGCGGCCGGTTTTCCGGAGCGCACCATGAGCATCGCCGCACCGTTCCTCGTCTTCCTGCTGATTGGCGGGTTTGCCGCCTACCATCGCCTCCGCCTGGCCACATGGACCGCACTGACCGCAGCCGGGCTGTTGGCGTGCTGGGTCCTGGGCGCCAACGGCGTGGCCACCGTGGTCGCCGCGCTGCTCGCCGCCCTCATCGCGGTGCCGTTGTTGCTGCCGCCGATCCGGCTCAACGCCATCACCCGCCCGCTGCTGGATTTCTACACGAAGATCCTGCCGCCCCTGTCGGAAACCGAGCGGGTCGCGCTGGAGGCCGGCACGGTCGGTTTCGAGGGCGAGCTGTTCTCCGGGCGCCCCGCCTGGGATGCGCTGCTGGCCCAGCCGCCGGCGACCCTGAGCGCCGACGAGCAGGCCTTCCTGGACGGGCCGGTGGAAGAACTGTGCGCGATGGTCGACGACTGGCACATCACCCACGAGCGCGCCGACCTGCCGCCGGAGATGTGGGCGTTCCTCAAGAAGAACCGCTTCTTCGGCATGATCGTGCCGAAGGAGTACGGTGGGCTGGGCTTCTCCGCGCTGGGCAACCACAAGGTGATCCAGAAGCTGGCGTCAATCTCGTCCACCGTCAGCTCCACCGTCGGCGTGCCCAACTCGCTGGGCCCGGCCGAGCTGCTGATGCACTACGGCACCCAGGAGCAGAAGGACCACTACCTGCCGCGCCTGGCCGATGGCCGCGAGGTGCCCTGCTTCGCCCTGACCGGTCCGTGGGCCGGCTCGGACGCGACCTCGATCCCGGACTTCGGCATCGTCTGCGAGGGTGAGTGGAACGGCGCCAAGGTGGTCGGCGTCCGGCTGACCTTCGACAAGCGCTACATCACCCTGGCCCCGGTCGCCACGCTGATCGGCCTGGCTTTCCGCATGTACGACCCCGACCGGCTGCTGGGCGATACGCGGGACATCGGCATCAGCCTGGCGCTGCTGCCGCGCGACACGCCGGGGCTGGAGATCGGCCGTCGCGCGATGCCGCTCAACAACCCGTTCCAGAACGGCCCGCTGCACGGCCGCGACGTGTTCATCCCGCTCAGCCAGCTGATCGGCGGCGAGGCCTACGCCGGCAAGGGCTGGCAGATGCTGGTGGAGTGCCTGTCGATCGGCCGCTCCATCACCCTGCCCTCCACCGCCAGCGGCGGGGCCAAGATGGGCGCGGTGGTCACCGGTGCCTATGCACGCATCCGCAAGCAGTTCGGGCTGTCGATCGGCCGCTTCGAGGGCGTGCAGGAGGCGCTGGCCCGCATCGCCGGGCGCGCGTACGCGGTCAGCGCGCTGTCGGAGGCCTCGGCCGCCGCAGTGGCCCGCGGGGAACTGCCGGCGGTGCCCTCGACGATCTCCAAGTACCACTGCACCGAAATGGGCCGCGAGGTCGCGCGCGACGTCATGGACGTGATCGGTGGCAAGGGCATCATCCTGGGGCCGCGCAACTTCGCCGGCCGCAACTGGCAGGCCTCGCCGATCGCGATCACGGTCGAGGGCGCCAACATCATGACCCGCTCGCTGATGATCTTCGGCCAGGGCGCGATCCTGTGCCATCCGTGGGTGCTCAAGGAGATGAAGGCGACCACGATCCCGGACCCGCAGGAGCGCCTGGTCGAGTTCGACCGCAACCTGTTCGGCCACATCGGTTTCGCCATCTCCAACGCGGTGCGCTCGTTCTGGTTCGGCCTGACCGGCTCGCGCTTCGGCAAGGCGCCGGGCGATGCCTACACCCGCCGTTTCTACCGCAAGCTCAACCGCTACTCCGCGGCGCTGGCACTGTGCGCGGACACCTCGATGCTGATGCTGGGCGGCAAGCTCAAGTTCAAGGAGTCGTTGTCCGGCCGCCTGGGCGACGTGCTCAGCCACCTGTACCTGTGCAGCGCGATGCTCAAGCGCTACCAGGACCAGGGCAGCCCGGAAGCCGACCAGCCGCTGCTGGCCTGGGCCTTCCATGACTCGATCCACAAGATGGAGATCGCGCTGTCGGGCGCGCTGCGCAACTTCCCGGTGCGCCCGGTGGGCTGGCTGCTGTGGCTGCTGGTGTTCCCGCTCGGCCGCCGTGCCCAGGCCCCCAGCGACCGCCTCGGCCGCCGCGCCGCCAGCCTGCTGATGGTGCCCAACGAGGCCCGCCAGCGGCTCGCTGCCGGCGTGTTCACCACCCCGGGCCCGAACAACCCCGGTGGACGGATCGACAGCTACCTGGAGGCCGTGGTCGCCGCCGAGCCGGTGGAGCGCAAGTTCATGAAGGCGCTCAAGGCCAGCGATGTCGAGGCACTGACCTTCGCCGACCAGCTGGCGGCAGGCGTGGCCCAGGGCTGGATCACCGAGGCCGAGCGCCAGCAGCTGGAGGACCTGCGCGAAATGACCGTGGACGCGATCAGCGTGGACGATTTCGACCCGGCCGAGCTGCCTTCCGCCGGCTTCGAGCGTCGCCACGGCACGCGCGATGACCTGACGACGGTGTAAGGCGCAATAGCCGCTTCGCGGCGTATTGCGCCGTATGGCGGGGCGTCTGCCGTTGTTTGCCATCCGGTGCAATACGCCGCCCTTTGGGCGGCTATTGCACCCTACGGGCCGTCGGGCAACTGGCGCTGGGCGCGGACCACCGCCCAGGCCGCGGCGGTCATTCCGGCAGCAACCCCGATGCCGGTGAGGAACACCACCCCGGACCCGAGCGCGGCCAGGCCCTTGTGGACCCAGACGAAGGTCAGGTCCCCACCGCGGTACACCACGGTGTCGATCGCGGCCTTGGCCTTGTAGCGCGACTCGCGGTCCACGCGCGTATACAGCGTCTCGCGCGCGGGCTTGGCCAGGGAGAACTCGCCGCCGCGCAGGACCACCTGCACGATCGCCACCATCAGCGGCAGCGGCGAGGCCGCCAGCAGGCAGTAGCCCAGCAGGATCGCCAGCGCCGGGCCGAGCAACGCCGGCGCCACGCCGAAGCGCCGCAGCAGCCAGCGCGTCAGCAGCAGCTGCACCACCAGGGTCAGGCCGTTGACCGCCCAGTCCAGGGTCGCGTAGTAGCGGGTCGCGGCCTCGGCGCCGGGGAAGTACTCGCGCACGATCGCGGCCTGTTCGTTGTACAGCAGCGTGCCCACGCCAACGCCGAAGAACAGCATCAGCGCCAGGGCGCGCAACAGCGGGCGCTCCAGGATCAGCCGCAGCCCCGCCAGCACCGAGCCACCCATCGCGTCTTCGCCGCTGACCTCGCCGTGGCGCCGCTCGCGGCGGATCGCCCAGGGCCTCAGCTTCAGGATGCACAGCAGGCAGACCGCCAGGAACACCGCCGAGACCAGCAGCAGGTTCGCCACCCCCACCGTTCCCACCAGGGTGCGGGTGATCGCCGGCCCCGCCAGCGCGCCGATGGTGCCGCCGGCCCCGATGTAGCCGTAGACCTTCCTGGCCTCGGCGTTGTCGAACACGTCCGCCATGAACGACCAGAACACGGTCACCGCGAACAGGTTGAATACCGCCGTCCAGATGAAGAACGCCGCTCCCCGGCCCGACACCCCGGTGTGGAAAAGCCAGTAGAAGCCGACCAGGCACCCGATGAAGACCAGGTACACCAGCGGCAGGAACACGCGCCGAGGGAACCGCGCCACCAGGGCGCCGTAGACCGGCTGCAGCACCACCATCGCCAGGAAGGTGCCGGTGAACAGCACCTGCAGCGTGTACTCGCCCAGCGCGAAACCATGGCCGCCGGCCCACTCGACCAGCCACCGCGGGAACACCGTGGCCGCATCACCCGAGGCACCCATTGCATCGCGCACCGGGCGCAGCACGTAGTAGCCGCACAGCAGGCTGAAGAAGTACAGCAGCGACCACCACAGCGGCGGCGAATCCGACAGCGCCCGGCGCAGGCCCTGCAGGCGTCGGCGGGAAAGAGGATGGTTCATGCGTGTCCCGGCAGCGGCGGCAACGGGCAGTGCAGCATCGCGCAGACCGTACGCAGCAGCTCCGACTCGGCCACGGTGACGCGGCCGTCATGGGAGATCGCCGCAGTCACCGCTTCCACCAGCATGCGCTTGGCCAGGGGATCGAGCGCGTCCAGCGGCACCCAGAGCTGCTCCAGCGCCAGCGGCGCGTTGGACGGCGGGCGGTAGTCGATGCGCTCGCCGGGCAGGATGCGTTGCAGGCCCGCCAGGTACGCGTGCCGCCCGCCCGCCTCGTCCCCATGGCCGGCGCCCGCCACCACCGCCAGCAGGGTCGCGATCTCGCTGCGCAGCGCCACTGGCTGGCGGCGCCCGATGCCGGCATGCCGCGCCGGCGACAGCGACTCGCGCAGTTGCAGGGTCAGCACGCGGCCGAGGCAGTACTCGAACAGCGACAGCCCGCCATCGGCCATGCCGACCGCGTGGACGGCATCGAGGAAGGCCTCCAGTTGCGGGCGTGGACGGCGCCGCAGCACGGGGAAGGACAGTTCGGCCAGCGGGATGCGCAGCATCGGGTGCAGGCCGGCCAGCTGCTGGCGCTGCAGTTGCTCGGCATCGACGGCGATGGTCTTGCCCAGGCGGGCGCGGACCTCTTCCAGCTGCACGCCGGCGATGGCCGGGTCCGGGTCCAGCAGCAGGCCCAGCACCAGCGCCATCACCCGCTCGCGGGAGACCGCCAGTTGCCGCAGCTCCGGTGGCAGCGCGTCCAGGATGCGGTCGGCGGCGCGGCGGTCGTCCTGGCCGGGCCGGGCGACCTGGGCCGAGACCTGCGCCGGCTCCACCCGCTGCTCGCTCCCTGCTGCCGGCAGCCGGCCGTCGTGGAAGCCCAGGTGTGCATCCTCGTCCAGCCCCAGCGGCGGGCGCTGCGTCCACTCGCGCGAAAGCCGGTCCATGTCGGCAGGTCGGAAGCCCGGTTCCAGTACCTGGATCCGCTCCAGCAGCGGTGGATGGGTGGCGAACAGCCGGGAAGCCAGGCTGCCGTAGGCCACGCCTTCCCCGAACAGCATGTGGCTGACCTCCTCGGCATCGCCTCGCGAGGACAGCGCCGAGCCATCGGCCAGCCCGCCGATCTTCTTCAGCGCGCCGGCCAGGCCGGCCCGCTGGCGGGTGAACTGCACTGCGCTGGCGTCGGCCAGGCGCTCGCGGCTGCGCGAGACCGCGGCCCGGATCATGCGCGCGAACAGCAGCCCGACCCAGCCCACCACCAGCGCCACCGCCCCGATCAGCACGAAGCCGACACCGCCGCCCCCGCGACGGCCGCGCAGGCCGCTCCCGGCGACGCCGAACTGCAGGACCCGCTGGCCGATGAGGGCGATGACCGAGATCCCGAACAGCACCCCGAGCAGCCGCATGTTCAGCCGCATGTCGCCGTTGAGGATGTGACTGAACTCGTGTGCGACCACGCCCTGCAGCTCGTCGCGGTTGAGCCGCTCCAGCGCGCCGCGGGTGACCGCGACCACCGCGTCGGAGGTGGAATGCCCCGCGGCGAAGGCATTGATGCCCGGCTCGTGCTCGAGCACGTACAGGCCCGGAACCGGGACGCCGGAAGCGATGGCGACCTCCTCGACCACGTTGCGCAACCGGCGCAGGTCCGGGTCGGTGGTGTCCTCGGCCACCCGCTCGCCGCCCAGCTGCCGGGCAACCGCCTCGCCGCCGCCGGCCAGGCTCGCCAGCCGGTACAGCGAACCCACGCCGATGATGCCCAGCGCAATGACCGCCACCCAGGCCAGCACCTCCGGGGAGGGGCCGACGACCGACCAGGCGATCAGCTCCAGCGCACCGACGATCATCAGCACCGCCAGTGCGAACAGCATCACCAGCCACCGGCTGTCGCGCCGTGCGGCGGCCTGGAGCTCGAAGAAATTCACGGGGACACGCTACGCGCTGTCAGGCACTCTCGCCGAAGCGCACTGTTGGCGCCTCGCGCATCTCCTGGCGGTTGGCCGGGATCGAGAGCAGCGAGGCGGGATCGAACCCGAAGTTGCCCGCCACCAGGCTGGAGGGGAACATCTCGCGCCGGTTGTTGTAGGCCATCACCGCATCGTTGTAGGCCTGCCGCGCGAACGCGAGCCGGTTCTCGGTGCTGGTCAGCTCCTCGGTGAGCTGGGCCATGGTGCGGTCGGCCTTGAGGTCCGGGTACGCCTCGCTGACCATCATCAGCCGGCCCAGCGCGCCCTCGAGCGCTCCTTCGGCCTGGCCCAGCCTGGCCATCGCGTCCGCGTCGCCGGCCTTGCCCTTCGCAGCCGCCAGTCCGCTGACCGCGGCACCGCGTGCGGCGATGACCGCCTCCAGCGTCTCGCTCTCATGGGCGAGGTAGCGCTTGGCGGTCTCGACCAGGTTGGGAATCAGGTCGAAGCGCCGCTGCAGCTGCACGTCGATCTGTGCGAACGCGTTGCGCCATGCATTGCGCAGCGATACCAGCCGGTTGTAGGTCCCGACGGCCCAGGCAATGGCAAGTGCAAGCAAACCCAATGGAATCAGGAAGCTGAACATGATTGTTCGCGAACCTCGGCAGACCGGCGTTATGATCGGGTGAACCCAGCATACGCAGGCGTTGGAACCGATGAAAGACAGCACGCCCCGTCCGCGCCGCGCGCCCCGTCGGGTGCTGGCGTTCGCCGTCCTGCTGAGCCTTGCCGTCGGCACCGCCGCGCAGACGCCTTCTGGCCCCGCGGGCGAGGTCCCGGCGCTGCCGGCAGCGCCGGCTTCCACGGTTCCGGCATCGCCGGCTCCGGCGGTTTCCACGGTCCCGGCGCCGGTGGAGTCGGTACTGGAAACGGGGCCGGAGCTGCCAGCCGGCTTCCACGTCCCCACCTTCGAGGCGATCGCCCAGCACATGGTCGCCGGCCAGCGCGTGCCGGGCATGGCCATGGCCATCGTCCACAACGGCAAGGTGCTCAGCGCCCGCGGCTACGGCATCACCGATGTCCGCGACGCGGAACCCGTCGACGCCCATACCGTGTTCCGCCTCGCGTCGCTGTCGAAGGGCTTCGCCGGCACCATGGCCGGCCTGCTGGTGGCCGACGGCGCGATGCGCTGGGACAGCAAGCTGGTCGACTACATGCCCGACTTCCAGCTCAGCCGCCCCGGTGCCGCCGAGCAGATCACCGTGGCCGACCTGCTGAGCCACCGCGTGGGGCTGTCGCGCAACACCTACGACCGCGACCTGGAGCGCTACGTCTCCTATCGCGAACTGGCACAGAAGCTCTCCAGCGCCCCGCTGCAGTGCGAGCCGGGCACCTGTTACGCCTACCAGAACGTCGCCTTCAGCCTGGTCGGCGACATCATGTTCGCCGCGACCGGCGACTTCTACGCCCAGCAGGTGCAGCGCCGCCTGCTCAAGCCGCTGGGCATGAACGATGCCAGCCTCGGGCTGGAGGGCATCGAATCCAGCGCACGCTGGGCCAAGCCGCACGTGCGCGGCCGCGGCGGCTGGGTATCGGTCATGCCCAAGCCGACCTACTACGAAGTCGGCCCGGCCGCCGGCGTCAATGCCAGCGCCAGTGACATGGCGCAGTGGCTGATCGCCCAGACCGGCCACCGGCCCGACGTGCTTCCGGCACCGCTGCTGGCCACGCTGCATTCGCCGCTGGTCGAAACCCCGCGCCAGACCCGGACCGCGGCCTGGCGCCGGGCACGACTGGACTCGGCGGGATACGGGCTGGGCTGGCGGGTGTACGACTACGAGGGCCATCGCGTCGCCTACCACGCCGGCGCCGTGCAGGGGTACCGCGGCATGATCGCGGTGGTGCCCGAGCTGGACCTGGGCATCGCGCTGATGTGGAACGGCGAAAGCACCGTCCCGTCCTCGATGCTGCCCACCCTCCTCGACCGTGCGTTCGACATGCCGTCCGAGCTGACCGCATGGCTGAGCATCGACTTCGATCCTTCGCGTGCGTACGCCGAGGCGGTCGAGGAAGCGCAGGCGCCGGGCAGCAGTTCCGGCCGGGCTTCCGCCGCACCGCGCTAAGCGCCACGCACCGCGCCGCGGCGGGGCGCGCAGCGCGGCTGGGTGCTTCCTGACAGCAAGGGCCTGAAACAAGGAACCCCCTCCCGCCTGGGCTGCGGGAGAGGGTTCCGGAGTCCGCTCTGGTGCGGGCCGGTCAGATCATCGGCGACGGAGTCACCGGCATCGGACGGGGCTGTTCGGCCTTTTTGGCGCGGCTGGTCCTGCGGGTGGCCGGCTTCTTGGCGACGGCCTTTTTTGCGGGTGCCGCCTTCTTGGCAGTTGCCTTCTTGGCAGTTGCCTTCTTTGCAGTCGCCTTCTTCGCGGTTGCCTTCTTCGCAGTCGCCTTCTTCGCGGTTGCCTTCTTTGCAGTCGCCTTCTTCGCGGTTGCCTTCTTTGCAGTCGCCTTCTTCG
>JAEWFH010000165.1 GCA_023388955.1 Pseudomonadota bacterium | reverse complement strand
TCCAGCATCGCCGGGAAGATCTCCTCGCCGTTGTTGTAGGCGACGACATGGTTGCCGTCGATCACCGAGGGCCCGAGCATCACCGACATTTCGCGCAGGAACTGCTCGTCGGCGATCGCGTAGTGGTGTTCGATCCGGCGCTCGAGCTTTTTCTCGGGCGTGACGAAGTTGATTGCCAGGACCACCACGGCGGCGGTGCCAAGCACGGTCAATACGATGATCCAGCTCATGCGTTTGCGGCTCCAGCGCGGCATTTCCCCCTCCCGTTCAGCCCGGTGACTGTGGCGGCAGCGTGAACAAACCGGTGTGAAGGCCGGCCCGGGCGGCAACCGGGGCGGTCGCCGGCAGCGCTCAGAAGAACCAGGCGAAGGCGAACAGGCCGAGCATCGCGAACGCGAGTCCCAGCTTGAGGGCGGTTCCCAGCAGCAGCCCGATCCAGGTCGCGATCCCCACCCGGGTCGCCTGGGCGAGCTTGCGCGCATGCAGGAACTCGCCGGCCAGCGCGCCCACGAAGGGCCCCGCCAACAGGCCCGGAAGCCCGAAGAAGATGCCCACCACCGACCCCACCAGCGCGCCGATGACCGCCAACCGGCTCGCACCCGCCCGCTTGGCCCCGACGGCCGAGGAAAGGAAGTCGACCACCACCGACAGCGCGGTCAGCAGGCCCAGCACCACCAGGCTTGCGACCCCGATCCGGTCGAAGTCGCCGGCCCAGGCCGCCAGCAGCATTCCGAAGAACATCAGTGGCAGACCCGGCAGTGCGGGCAATACCACGCCGGCGATCCCGACCAGGATCATGGCCAGGGCGAGCAGGTAATAGAGGGACTGGAGTTCCATGGACGCTCCCGTATGTGCCGGGTCTGGCGGGTGGTGGTTTCGCGGTCGTGTTCAGCCGCCGTTGCATTTTGCCGGAACGCGTTGTAGTTTCGGCGGTGCTGTTTGCCGGGGTCACCGTGAATCGTGGCCCGATGCGGTTGATCACCGATCGCTACATCGTTGCACTCGCTTCCTCCTTGCAACCAGCGCCACCCGCAGGGTGTAAACACCAACCAGCCAGTGCTCCAGGAGCAAGTCGATGTCCAACCGAGAGACCGGAACCGTCAAGTGGTTCAACGATGCCAAGGGTTTTGGCTTCATCAGCCGTGAGAATGGCGAGGACGTGTTCGTCCATTTCCGCGCCATCCAGAGCGAAGGCTTCAAGAGCCTGCAGGAAGGCCAGCAGGTGTCCTTCGAGGTCGTGCAGGGCCAGAAGGGCCTGCAGGCGGATGCGGTGCAGCCGCTCTGAGCGACGCCGGCCGCTGATGCAGCAACGGACCCGGCAGCGCCGGGTCCGGTTCCGGGAAACCGGGAAAGAGAACGGCCCGCCTTGCAGCGGGCCGTTTCCTTTTCCGGGTCAGGCAAGCACGCCGTGCGCGGTCAACGCGCCCAGGCGCGACCGTTGTAGACCCGCACCGCCGAGCCCACGCGCAGGCCCCCGAGGTCGTTTTGCGAAACCACCACGTTGCGCCCGTCGCTCATGCGCACGTGGACGTTGTAGGTGGCGTTCTCGACGCGGTTCTGGATGGCGTTGCCGGCCAGCGCACCGGCGACCGCGCCAGCGGCGGTGGCGGTATTGCGGCGGCCGCTGCTCTCGTCGTCGGCCAGTTCACGGCCGGCCGCGGCGCCCACCAGGCCGCCGATGACCGCGCCGGTGGCTTGCGGTGCGTTGCTGCCGGAGGTCTGTTCGATCTGGGTCACGGTGCCGCAGTCCATGCAGTTCACGGTGGCCGGGCCGGGGCCGTAGCCCCCGGAGTAACCGGAGTTGTAACCGGGGGTCGCGCAGCCGGCGAGCGCCAGGCTGGCTGCGGCGGCGACGCTGATCAGGCTGGGGCGGAGGATGTTCATGTGCGTCTCCTGCGAAAGGGGGCAGGTGGCCGCGGACGACCACGTGCCTACGCTAGGAGCGCGCCGGTGAACTCCCCATCAAGCGCTGCGGGTACGGTTCAGGTGCGGAAGTCCTGGTGGCAGGAACGGCAGCTTTCGCCCACCGCGGAGGCGGCTTCCTTCAGGGCCTCGCAGTTGGAGGGCGGGCTGGCCAGTGCGCGGTCCAGGCTCGCCCGCATGGCCGCAGAATGGTCGGCGAAGCGGCTGTCATCGGCCAGGCCGGGGAAGGCCGGCTCCAGGTCGTTGGCCAGCGTGCGCAGGGCCTGCAGGTGCGGCAGCGAATCGGTCACCTCGCACCGGTTGCCCTTGAGCTTGGCTCCCATCTGCGCCGAATGCGCCTGCAGCAGGTGCATGGTGGCCAGCGGGTAGCGGTCCCGCCAGGTCTTCCCGCTGTCGATCGCCTGCAGTGTCATCACGGTGCCGACGATGCCCAGCACCAGCCCGATCAGCAGCAGGAACAGGTAGCGCGCGCCGGTGTTGGGCCTGGCCGGCGGGGTTGGGGTCGACTGCGGGTCAGCCATGGGGAAAACGCTCCGGTGGAAAATGCGCGTGAAGATAGCATGCGGCCATGACGGCCCAGGCGGGCACGGCGACTACAATCACGGCCATGGATTCCCCGCTGATCGACCCCGTGCTGCTTGAACGCTTCGCCGGCATCGACCGCCTGTACGGCGCCGGCGCCATCCGGCGCCTGTCCGGCTGCCGGGTCGCGGTGGTGGGAATGGGCGGGGTGGGCTCGTGGCTGGTGGAGGCGCTCGCCCGCAGCGCGGTCGGGCACCTGACCCTGGTCGATGCCGACGACATCTGCGTGTCCAACAGCAATCGCCAGTTGCCCGCGCACGAGGGGCAGTTCGGCCGGCCCAAGGTGGCCGCGATGGCGGAACGCTGCCGGGCCATCAATCCGCGCATCGAGGTCGACGCCGTAGAGAGCTTCCTCACCCCGTCCAACCTGGAGTCCCTGCTGGACCGCGACTTCGACCTGGTGCTGGACGCCTGCGACAGCTTCCGCAGCAAGGTGGAGATGATCGCCTGGTGCCGTCGGCGCAAGCTGCCGGTGGTGGTGTGCGGTTCCGCCGGCGGGCGGGTCGATCCCACCCAGGTGCGGGTGCGCGACCTGTCGCGTACCGAGCATGACGCGATGCTGGCACTGGTGCGCAAGAAGCTGCGCGCGGAGTTCAACTTCCCGCGCAACCGCGACCGCTACTTCGGCGTGCCCGCGGTGTACTCGCTGGAAAACGTGCGGTACCCGCAGGCCGACGGCAGCGTGTGCGGGCTGCGGCCGAACATGGGGGCGGACGAGGCGTTGAAGCTGGACTGCGGGGCCGGGCTGGGCGCTGCGACCCAGGTCACCGGGGCCTTCGCCTTCGTGATGGCCGGCAAGGCGCTGGAGATCCTGCTCAAGGGGCGCCCGGCGGGGTAGGTGCCGGCGCGGCGGCGGCCAGTCCGCCGAAGAGGCGCTCGGCGTTGGCCGTGGTGGCCCTGGCCACCTCCACCGGATCCTCGCCACGCAGTCCTGCGATCACTTCCAGTACCGCGGGCAGGTGCGCGGGCTCATTGCGCTCGCCGCGATGGCCGGCACCCGGCTGGTCCGGGGCATCGGTTTCCAGCAACAGGAATTCCAGCGGCATCGAGGCCGCCAGGCGCCGCAGCCGTTGCGCGCGCGGCCAGGTGACCGGTCCTCCGAGGCCGACCAGGAAGCCCAGGTCCCACAGCGTCCGGGCCTGCTGCTGGCTGCCCGAGAAGCTGTGCACCACGCCGCGGAGCCCGCCGACGCGCCGGATCGCCGCGGTTACCTCGTCCACGGCGCGGCGCGCATGGACGATCACCGGCAGGCCGGTGTCGCGCGCAAGCTGCAGTTGCGCTTCGAAAAACCTCAATTGCAGCGTCCGGTCCAGCTCCGGCACGAAATGATCCAGGCCGCACTCGCCGACCGCGACCACGCCGGGTCCGTCGAGCCGCCCGGCGAGGGCATCCAGGTGTTGGCGGCGGTGCTGCCCGAGGAACATCGGGTGCAGCCCGTAGGCGGGAAACAGCCCCGGGTGGCGCCTGCAGATCGCCTCCAGCGTGTCCCAGCCCGCGGCGGCGATCGCGGGAACCACGATCCGCCGCACCCCGGCCCGTCGGGCGCGGGCCAGTACCGCGTCGCGGTCGGGGTGGAACGCGGCCACGTCGATGTGGCAATGGCTGTCGACGAGGTCGGGTTGCACGGCAGGTCCCTAGTAGCGGTTCCGGTTCTCCCGTGGCGAGTTGTGGTCGTCGACGACCTCGCCCTCGATCACGCGGGAATTGCGGTTCTTCCAGTTGGCAAGCACCAGCGTACCCAGGCCCAGCAGGATCTCGTCGATCATGGGGATCGGATCGGGAAGCAGCACGCTCAGGACAAACAACGCGGCGGTGATCTTGAAAAGGACCGGGTACCGGAGCCGTCGGGCCCAGGCGAGCAGGGGCAGCAACAGGGGGTTGGCCATGGCGGGTGCGCTCGGGCGGGGGTTTCGACGCTAGCACGGCCCTGCTTCCCATCGTGCATATGTCCCCGTGCGTCACAGATCGCCGCTTGGTGGCAACTCCGTTCAGCTTGGAAGTGGTGGAATGCACCCAGGTACATCCGGGCGACAGCCGCCGAGTAAGGAGGGGATAGCGATGAACAAGAACCTGATCGCCGTTGCAGTGGCCGCGCTCCTGGTGGGCGGGGTCGCGGTCGCGGCCTACAACAGCTTCACCGCCCCGGAAACGGGCGCGACTGCCGGCGACCCACTGCCCGAGGGCCTGGCCGCCGGCCTGCACGGCGACGCGCTGGCGGACGGCAGCATCAACCCGGGCGCGCTGGAATACGCGGACGTGGTCGACGTGATCCCGGTCACCGAGCAGCGCGAGTTGTACGCGACCGTGATCGGCACCGATCCGATCCGCGAGACCACCAGCAGCTCCACCCCGCGCCAGGTATGCGAGGACGTGGTCGTGCAGGAACGCCTGCCCGAGCGCGACGGCAACGTGGGTGGCACCGTGGCCGGCGCCGTCGTCGGTGGCCTGATCGGCAACCAGGTCGGTGGTGGCAGCGGCCGCAAGGTCGCGACCGCGGCCGGCGCGGTCGCCGGTGGCTATGTCGGCAACCGCATGGACCGCAACCATGTCGGCGGCCGGGTGGTGGAGCGGGTGGAGACCCAGTGCCATACGGTGAACGAGTCCTCCCAGTCCAGCAGCGTGGTCGGCTACAACGTCACCTACCGCACCCCGGACGGCGAGACCGCGACCATGCGTACCGGCAGCAAGCCGGGCGAGCGCATCAAGCTGGGCAACGAGGACCAGGTGGTCGCCTATGACGTGACCTACCGCTACCAGGGCCTGGAGCGCAATGTGCGCCTGGATGACCGTCCGGGCGAGCGCCTGCCGGTGGTCGACGGCCAGGTGGTCCTGCAGACCGCCGCGCTGGAAACGACCGGCAACCAGTAGGGCGCGTTGGCCGCAGGCGTACTGCGCCGCAGTGGCACCCCGGACGGGGCCGGAGCGATCCGGCCCCGTTCTGTTTCCGGCCGGCCTCCGTACAATGGCGCGCTTCCATCCATCTATTTTCCGAGCGCGCCATGGCCCTGAATCCACTAGATCTGTTCGACGTCCGTTCCCTGCTCACCGAGGAGGAGCGCAGCGTCCAGGACACCGTGGCGCGCTTCACCGACGAGCGGGTGCTGCCGATCATCGGCGATGCCTTTGACGAGGGCCGGTTCCCGAAGGAGCTGGTGGGCGAGATCGCCGAGATGGGCCTGCTGGGCTCCTCGCTGCCCGAGGAGTACGGCTGCGCCGGCCTCAACTCGGTCAGCTACGGCCTGATCTGCCAGGAGCTGGAGCGCGGCGACAGCGGCATCCGCAGCTTCGTCAGCGTGCAGTCCTCGCTGTGCATGTACCCGATCTTCGCCTACGGCACCGAGGAGCAGAAGCAGCGCTGGCTGCCCGACATGGCCGCCGGCAAGGTGATTGGCTGCTTTGGCCTGACCGAGGCGCACGGCGGCTCCGACCCGGCGACCATGAAGACCCACGCGAAGCGCGACGGCGATGACTGGGTGCTCAACGGCTCCAAGATGTGGATCACCAACGGCAACGTGGCCGACATCGCCATTGTCTGGGCGCAGACCGAGGACGGCATCCAGGGCTTCGTGGTCGAGAAGGGTATGGCCGGCTTTGCCGCCCAGGAGGTCAAGCACAAGATGAGCCTGCGCGCCTCGGTGACCAGCGCGCTGTTCTTCGACAACGTGCGCGTGCCCGAGGCCAACCGCCTGCCCAACGTCAAGGGCCTGAAGGGGCCGCTGGGCTGCCTGACCCAGGCCCGCTACGGCATCACCTGGGGCCCGATCGGCGCGGCGCAGGCGTGCCTGAAGGAAGTGCTGGACTACACCGGTGAGCGGATCCTGTTCGGGCGCCCGGTGGCGGCGACCCAGAGCGCGCAGATCAAGATGGCCGACATGGCCCGCCGCATCACCTCCGCGCAGCTGCTGAGCCTGCAGCTGGGTCGGCTCAAGGACGCCGGCACCATGAAGCCGCAGCAGGTCTCGCTGGCCAAGTGGAACAACTGCCGCATGGCCATCGACATCGCCCGCGAGTGCCGCGACCTGCTCGGCGGCGCCGGCATCACCACCGAGCACGCCGCGATCCGCCACGCGCTGAACATGGAGTCGGTGATCACCTACGAGGGCACCGAGACCGTGCACCAGCTGGTGATCGGCCGCGAGCTGACCGGCATCAACGCCTTCGGCGGCTGAGCCGGATCCGCGGGGCGCGACTGCGTCCCGCCCACGCAACAAGCACGGGAGCGGCAGGATGTCCTTCGACGAGATCCGCATCGAGACTGAGCGCCTGGTGCTGCGCGTGCCGCAGCTGGGCGACTTCGAGCGCTACGCCGAACTGCAGGGCGACGAGGACGCCGCCCGCTGGATCGGTGGCCACCAGCCGCGCGCCGCGGCCTGGCGCAAGTTCCTGCAGCAACCCGGTGCCTGGGTGATCCAGGGCTTCGGCATGTTCTCGGTGGTCGACCGCGATAGCGGCCTCTGGCTGGGCCAGGCCGGGCCGTGGAAGCCCGACGGCTGGCCAGGCAACGAGATAGGCTATTCCTTCCATCCCGATGCCTGGGGCAAGGGCTACGCCAGCGAGGCCGTGCCCGCGACCATCGACTGGGCGCTGGAGCACTTGGGCTGGGACGATTTCATCCACTGCATCGCACCGGAGAACGAGGCTTCGAAGCAGGTGGCGCGGCGCCTGGGTTCGACCCTGCTAGGACCCGGCAAGCTGCCGCCGCCGCACCAGGACGCCGCCTGCGAGATGTGGGGCCAGACGCGCGGGCAGTGGCTGGCGCGCCAGCGGAACTAGGCCCCATGACCGCTGCATCGACGCCCGGCTTCGTGCCCGGGCATTCCCCCACATCCGCCGTTGCCGCGCCGCCGGCGATGTCCTGACCACGGAACCGTTCCGCCATGCCCCAGGCAGTCCCCCATCCCATCCCCGCCCGCATGCGCGGCCTCAACCGCGCCGAGATCTGCGACGTCAACTTCAGCGAGTTCGTCCAGGCCTGGGACGGCCGGGCCGACGTGCGACCGGGGCCCGGCGAGTCGATCCTGGAGGGCAGCGCACTGGATGCGCAGGGGTTCCGGGAGCTGTTCGAATCCCAGCTGATCAGCCGCCACCTGGACCTGATGGCGCGCGTGCTGCGGGTGCAGAACAAGGTCTTCTACACCATCGGCAGCTCCGGCCACGAGGGCAATGCGATGGTGGCGCGGCTGGCGCGCCACACTGATCCGGCCTTCCTGCATTACCGCAGCGGCGGCTTCATGGCTGAGCGCTTCCGCAAGCTGCCGGGCATGGATCCGGTGATGGACTCGGCGCTGAGCTTTGCCGCCAGCAGCGAGGACCCGGCCAGCGGCGGGCGCCACAAGGTCTGGGGCAGCAAGCCGTTGTGGGTGCTGCCGCAGACTTCGACCATTGCTTCCCACCTGCCCAAGGCGTTGGGCACCGCGATCGCCATCGAGGCCGGGCGCCGCCTCGGCCATGCGCTGCCGATCCCCGACGACAGCATCGCGATCTGCTCGTTCGGTGACGCGTCCAGCAACCACGCCACCGCCCAGACCGCCTTCAACGCCGCGGCCTGGACCGCCTACCAGAAGCTGCCCGCGCCAGTGCTGTTCGTGTGCGAGGACAACGGCATCGGCATTTCGGTCAAGACCCCGAACGGCTGGATCGCGCAGAACTTCGCGCAGCGGCCGGGCCTGGACTACTTCTACGCCGACGGCCTCGACCTCGCCGAGGGTTATGGCCAAGTGCAGGCCGCGGTCGAGCATTGCCGCCGCACCCGCCGCCCGACCTTCCTGCACCTGAAGACCACCCGGATCATGGGCCACGCCGGCACTGACTTCGAGATCGAGTGGCGCTCGCTCGAGGAGCTGTGCGCGGTGGAGGCGACCGACCCGCTGCTGCGCTCGGCCGCGATCGCGATGGAATCGGGCCTGATGTCGAAGGAGGAGGTGCTCGAGCTGTACGAGAGCACCCGCAAGCGCTGCTTCGCCGCCGCCGGGGAGGCCGACCGCCGGCCCAAGCTCGACCGCCTCGCCGACGTGGTCGCGCCGCTGGCGCCGTACTCGCCCGACCAGGTGCGCGCCGAGGCCGGGCGTGCGGGATACGACGAAGCCCGCATCAAGGCGTTCGGGGGCGAGGAAAAACTGCCCGAGAACCAGCCGCCGCGGCACCTGGCGATCCAGATCAACAACGCCCTGCACGACACCTTCGCCAAGTACCCCGAGACGCTGCTGTTCGGCGAGGACGTGGCGCAGAAGGGCGGGGTATACACGGTCACCAAGGGGCTGCAGAAGGCCTTCGGCCCGCGCCGGGTGTTCAACACCCTGCTGGACGAGACGATGATCCTGGGGATGGCCCAGGGCTTCGCCAACGTGGGCATGCTGCCGATCCCGGAGATCCAGTACCTGGCCTACCTGCACAACGCCGCCGACCAGGTCCGCGGCGAGGCGGCCAGCCTGCAGTTCTTCAGCAACAACCAGTACGCCAACCCGATGGTCGTGCGCATTGCCGGCCTGGGCTACCAGCGCGGCTTTGGCGGGCACTTCCACAATGACAACTCGATCACCGCGCTGCGTGACATCCCCGGCCTGGTGGTCGGCTGCCCGAGTCGCGGGGACGACGCGGCGACGATGCTGCGCACGCTCACCGCGCTGGCGAAGGTGGATGGCCGGGTCAGCGTGTTCCTGGAGCCGATCGCGTTGTACATGACCAAGGACCTGTACGAGCCGGGGGATGGCGGCTGGCTGACGAAGTACCCGGCGCCGGGCGAAGCGATGCCACTGGGCGAGGGCCGGGTGTACGCGCCGCAGGACGGCGGCAACGGCGACGACCTGGTGGTCTTCACATACGGCAACGGCGTGCCGATGAGCCTGCGCGCGGTGCGCCGGATCGAGGCGAAGCACGGCTGGAAGGCAAGGGTAGTCGACCTGCGCTGGCTGGTACCGCTCAACGCGGAGTACATCCTCGCCCAGGCACGCGGGGCGAAGCGGATCCTCGTCGTCGACGAAGGCCGCCGCAGCGCCAGCGTGGGCGAGGGCGTGATCACCGCCCTGGTGGAGGGTGGCCTCGGTTCCGTCCCGCTGGAGCGCGTGGTCGGCGTGGACACCTACACCCCGCTGGCCGGTGCGGCGTTCCTGGTCATACCGGGCGAGGAAGACATTGTCGCCGCGGCAGATGCACTGGAAGGGCGGTAGAGCGAGGAACGAGGGGAGAGGAACGAGAAACGAGTAAAGGCAACAGCACGAGCAAGGGCGGGAGCTCCCGCTTTTCCTCGTTCCTAGCTTCCCAGTCCGTCCGCCAGCGGAACCACCCGCGCCGGCTGGCCGTCGATTGCCACCGCGCCATCCCCGCGTTCCAGCGGCATGACCGCGAGCGCCAGGTGCCGGTCGCCGGCCGAGGCGGCGCTGGCGACGGTGCCGGCTGCGGCATCGCCGACGTGGACCTCGGCGCCGACCGCCACGGGCGTGGCCGTTTCCAGCAGCACCAGCCCTCGCTTCGCCTTCCCGAGGAAGTGCGTGCGGGCGACGATCTCCTGGCCGGGATAGCAACCCTTGCGCACGCTGAAAGCGTCCAGGCGTTCCAGGGACAGCTGCTGGGGCGTCCATTGCGGTTCGGCATCCGCCGGCAGGCGGGGCAGGCCGTGTTCCAGGTCGGCGCGCGCCCAGTCGTCGCTGCCGTCGCGCTCGGCGAGGCGTTCGTCGTTTCCGCCCTCCAGTGCGATGTACAGCGTACGTGGCCCCCCTTCGCCGCCCATGTCCAGCTCCAGCACGCCGTCGTGCATCGCCGCGCGCCTGCCCGTGGCCGCGGCCGGCGCGGCAAAACGGCCGGTGACGCGGGCCGCCGGCAGCCCAAGCTGGACCTTCGAACGGAACACGAAGCGCGCCAGTGCGGTCCCGAAGGTCCTGGGGTCGGCATCGGGCAGCAGCAGCAACAATCCGTCTTGCTGGCGCAACGCCGCGAACAGCGCGATCACCCGGCCCTTGGGGGTCAGCCAGCCGCTCCAGTGCCATTCGCCTTCGGCGAGAGCCTCGGGATCGTTCATGAACTGGCCTTTCGCAAAGCCCGTCGCATCCGGGCCGGAAATCCGCAGGAGGCGATGGAGAGGCAGCTCCAGCAAGGGCTGCGCGGGGTCTTCCGACTTGTGTTGCATTGAACCGAGTCTTAACATCCGGGGCTCAGATGATAGGTCAGAACCCACACGAGGCCCCCCACGGCGAGCAGATGCCTGCTCCGGGTGGCGATCCCGCCCCGCCGCCCGCGCCCGATGCCGGGGAGGCTCCGGAGGCGCCGTCCGCGCCGCCTGCCGAGTACGGTGGCCGGGAAGGCCCTGATCCGGTCCGGTACGGAGACTGGGAAAAGAACGGCCGCTGCATCGACTTCTGATCGTCCGAATCACCGTTGCATCCGCACCACCGTCCCCCCGCGGCGTCGCCGCGCCTTGCCCAGAGGGCTTCCCGCTCATGGCGAACCACCAACGACCCCTCTCACCCCACATGCAGGTGTACCGCTGGCAGATCCAGATGGTCACCTCCATCCTCCACCGCGCCACGGGGATCATCCTGGCGGTGGGCAGCCTGCTCGTCGCCTGGGCGCTGGTCGCGCTGGCCGCCGGGCCGGAGGCGTTCGCGCAGTTCTCCTCGGTCGCGCGCTCGCCGCTGGGCTTCCTGGTGCTGTTCGGGTGGACCTGGGCGTTCGCCTACCACCTGATCAACGGCATCCGGCACCTGGTGCAGGACGCGGGGTATGCCTACTCGATTCCCGATTTCATCCGCAACAGCTGGATCAGCGTGATCGGCAGCCTCGTGCTCACCGCACTGGTCTGGGGCGCCGCACTGATGGGAGGTGCCGCATGAAGCAGGACAGCAGCCGCCTGCGCCAGCCGCTGAAGGTGGCGCGCGGGCTGGGCTCGGCCAAGACCGGGACCGACCACTTCAGCATCCAGAGGATCACCGCGATCGCGCTGGTCCCACTGGCGCTGTACCTGCTGTACCTGCTGGTCGGCGGCGTGCTCGGCGACTACGCCAACGCCCGCCAGGTGGTCGGCAGTCCGCTCAACGCCACGCTGCTGATTGCCTTCGTGGTCGCCATGTTCTGGCATGCCCAGCTCGGCATCCAGGTGGTCATCGAGGACTACGTCCACACCAAGGGGTCGGCGGTGTTCCTGCAGCTGGCCACCCGTTTCGTCTGCATCATCGCTGCCATCGCCAGCGTGCTTGCCATCCTCCGCATCGCGCTGGGAGCCTGATCCATGCCCGCCTATTCCATCCAGGAACACAAGTTCGACATGCTCGTGGTCGGCGCCGGCGGCGCCGGGCTGCGGGCCACCTTCGGCCTGGCCCAGAAGGGCCTGAAGACCGCCTGCATCACCAAGGTCTTCCCGACCCGCTCGCACACCGTGGCCGCCCAGGGCGGCGTCGCCGCGGCGCTGGGCAACATGGGCGAGGACGACTGGCGCTACCACTTCTACGACACCGTCAAGGGCTCGGACTGGCTGGGCGACCAGGACGCGATCGAGTACATGTGCCGCGAGGCCATCCCCGCGATCATCGAGCTCGAGCACCAGGGCGTGCCGTTCTCGCGCACCAAGGAAGGCAAGATCTACCAGCGCCCGTTTGGTGGCATGACCACCAAATACGGCGAGGGCCCGGCCGCGCAGCGCACCTGTGCCGCCGCCGACCGTACCGGCCACGCCATCCTGCACACCCTGTACCAGCAGTCGCTGGCGCATGACGCGCAGTTCTTCGTCGAGTTCTTCGCGCTCGACCTGATCATGGATTCCG
>JAEWFH010000094.1 GCA_023388955.1 Pseudomonadota bacterium | reverse complement strand
CAACTAACAACCGGACCGTTTATGACCGCGGGCGATCCAGTCGGACGGCACCATTCACACCCCCTGTTCACGTCATGTTTATTTTGCGATCGCTACCGTGCCGCATCTTTTCACCGCCCCCCGTGGCGGTACCAAGCGCCGGTCCGCCTTTCGCGGGTCGGCGCCGGGCCAAGCGCGCCACCAGAGCCGCCCGCCCTCCCCAGTACGTCATGCCGCCCTGCCTTGCCCACTGTTCCCCGGGCCGGGCCCGTGCGGTCCACGGAGCAAGGAGAGACCGAAATGAAACTGGCATGGATCCTGTGGCTGGCTTCCATCCTGCCGCCACAAAGCGCGGATTCGCTGTGCCTGAGCACGACGCTCTACCTGGAAGCACGGGACCAGTCCGTCCAGGGCCAGCAGGCAGTGGCCGAGGTGGCCCTGCGCCGCCGTGACAGCGGCCTGTGGGGCGACAGCGTCTGCGAGGTGGTGACCGCCCGCAAGCAGTTCGCCCCGACCCTGGTCTCGCCCAACTACCGGCTGCAGAACGCCGAGGCGTGGGCGCGCGCAGTCACTGTCGCCCTGGACGCGCAGCGCAACTGGGACCTGCCGCCCGGCGAGCGCAACGAGATCGTCCCCGGCGCCAGCCACTTCGCCGCCCTGGCGATCGCCAGTCCCAGCTGGCAGAACGCCTACCGGGTGGCCACCATCGGCGACCACACCTTCCTGAAAGTGCAGAACCTGCCTCCGCGCGGTTCCTGACCACACGCAGCGTTGCGGCTCCCCGACGTGCAAGTGACCGACGGGCCGGCGAAAATGCCGGCCCGTCTTCCATTTGCCATCGGAGTCCCGAATGAAGCTCTACAGCAAGCCCGGCGCCTGCTCGACCGCCGACCACATCGCCCTGGAATGGGCGGGCGCGGACTACCAGGTCGAAGTGATGACCTCCGAGTCGCTGAAGTCACCGGCCTACCTCCAGGTCAATCCGTCCGGCGCGGTCCCGGCGCTCGTTGATGGCGGGTTCACCCTGACCCAGAACGCCGCGATCATGGGCTACATCGCCGACACCCACCCGCAGGCCGGCCTGGCCGGCGACGGCAGCCCACGCCAGCGCGCGGAAGCCACGCGGTGGCTGTCGTTCGTCAACGCCGACCTGCATCCTGCCTTCCTGCCACTGTTCGCGCCCGCCCTGCTCGGCGCTCCGGACGGCACCCCGGAACCGCTGCGCCAGGCCACCCTGGCCCGCATCCGGGGCATGCTCGAGAAGGCCGACGCGCAGCTTGAGAGCAAGGACTGGCTGGCCGGCTTCCGCAGTTTCGCCGACCCCTACTTCTATATGACCCTGCGCTGGGCCGGCGGCATGGGCGTGGACCTGGACGGACTGGACAACGCCCATGCCTTCCGGGCGCGCATCGAGGCCGATCCCGCCGTGCGCAAGGTGCTGCAGGCCGAGGGCCTGGAACCGGTCGGCTGAACCCGCTTCCGGTACGGAAAAGGCCGCGTCGATGACGCGGCCTTTTCCGTTTCTTCCTGCCGGGATTTTCACCCGGCAACCGCTCCGATGGATCAGCGCGTTTCCAGTGGCGGGTACTCGCGGTTCTCGGGACCGGTGTAGTTCGCGCTGGGGCGGATGATCTTGCCGTCCTCGCGCTGCTCGACCACGTGCGCGCTCCAGCCGGTGGTGCGGGCGATGACGAACAGCGGGGTGAACATCGGCGTCGGGATCCCCATCATGTGGTAGGCGCTGGCGCTGTACCAGTCCAGGTTGGGGAACATCTTCTTGGTGTCCATCATCAGGGTCTCGATGCGCTCGGACACGTCGAACAGGACCTGGTTGTTTCCCTTCGCGCACAGCTTGCGGCTGATTTCCTTGATGATCGGATTGCGCGGATCGCCGATGGTGTAGACCGGGTGGCCGAAGCCGATGACGATTTCCTTGCGCTCCATGCGTGCGCGGATGTCCGCTTCGGCCTCGTCGGCCGAGCCATAGCGGCTGATGATGTCCATCGCCACTTCGTTGGCCCCGCCGTGCTTGGGCCCGCGCAGCGCGCCGATCGCGCCGGTGATGCAGGAGAACAGGTCGGAGCCGGTACCGGCGATCACCCGGGCGGTGAAGGTCGAGGCGTTGAACTCGTGCTCGGCGTACAGGATCAGCGACTTGTCGAGCGCGTCGGCGTGCAGCTGGCTCGGCGGCTCGCCGTGCAGCAGGTGCAGGAAGTGCCCGGCGACGGTGTCGTCATCGGTCTCGGTGTCGATGCGGCGACCATTGCGGGTGAAGTGCCACCAGTACAGCAGCATCGAGCCGAACGAAGCGATCAGCCGGTCGGCGATGTCGCGCGCCTCGGCGGCCGGGTGCCCTTCGCGCTCGGGCAGCACCGTGCCCAGCACCGAGCAGCCGGTGCGCAGCACGTCCATCGGGTGAGCGCTTGCCGGCACCAGCTCGAGCGCCTCGGCGACGATCGCCGGCAGCCCGCGCAGGCGCCGCAGCTTGGTCCGGTAGGCCTGCAGCCGGCCGGCGCTGGGCAGCTCGCCGTGCACCAGCAGGTGGGCGACTTCCTCGAAGCTGGAGCGGGTGGCCAGGTCCTTGATGTCGTATCCGCGGTAATGCAGGTCGTTGCCGCTGCGGCCGACGGTGCACAGCGCCGTATTACCCGCGGCGGTGCCGGACAGGGCGACGGACTTCTTGGGCTTGGGGAGGCTGGTTTCGGTCATGTGGTGGTTCCTCTTGTCTTTTACCCCCTCTCCCGCTTGCGGGAGACGGCCGGGGTGAGGAGAAGGGATGGGTTCTGGGTCAGTCCTTCGACGCGGCGAACAGCGCGTCGAGCTTGTCCTCGTACTCGTGGTAGCCGAGGAAGTCATAGAGCTCGGCGCGCGTCTGCATCTGCCCGACGTAGTCCTTCTGGGTGCCCTCGCGACGCACGGTCTCGTAGAAGCCCAGCGCAGCCTTGTTCATCGCCCGGTATGCGCCGCAGCAGTACAGGGCGATGTCCACCCCGGCTTCGCGCAACTCGTCGGTGGTGAAGAACGGGGTGGAGCCGAACTCGGTCAGGTTGGCCAGGATCGGCACCTTCACTGCGGCCTTGAACCTGCGGTAGTCCTCGAGGGTCTTCATCGCCTCGGGGAAGATCATGTCGGCGCCGGCCTCGACATAGGCGATCGCACGCTCGATCGCCGAGTCGATGCCCTCGGCGGCGGCGGCGTCGGTACGCGCCATGATCACGAAGCCCTCGTCGGTGCGTGCATCGACGGCGGCCTTGACCCGGTCGACCATCTCGCCCCTCGACACCACTTCCTTGCCGGGACGATGGCCACAGCGCTTCTGGCCGACCTGGTCCTCCATGTGCACGGCGGCCACGCCCACGCGTTCAAAGCTGCGGATGGTGCGGGCGATGTTGAACGCCCCGCCCCAGCCGGTGTCGATGTCCACCAGCAGCGGCAGCCCGGTGGCGTCGACGATGCGGCGGGCGTCGGTGAGCACGTCCTCCATGGTGGAGATGCCCAGGTCCGGCATGCCCAGCGAGTTGGCGGCGACGCCGCCGCC
>JAEWFH010000092.1 GCA_023388955.1 Pseudomonadota bacterium | reverse complement strand
ATCTGGTCGGAGAACCGGGTGCACCGGGCACAGAGGACGCAGCGGTCCCGGTCCAGCAGCACCTGCGTGGAGATGTTGATCGGCTTGGGGTAGGTCCGCTTGACGTCCTCGAAGCGGCTCTTGGGCCGGCCGTTGGACATCGCCTGGTTCTGCAGCGGGCACTCCCCGCCCTTGTCGCAGACGGGGCAGTCCAGCGGGTGGTTGATCAGCAGGAACTCCATGACATTGCGCTGCGCGCCCAGCGCCTTGTCGCTGCGCGTGCTGACCTTCATGCCGTCCATGACCGGGGTGGCGCAGGCCGGCGCCGGCTTGCCCATCTTCTCCACGTCCACCAGGCACATGCGGCAGTTGGCGGCGATGGAGAGCTTGTCGTGGTAGCAGAAGCGCGGGATCGGGATCCCGGCCTTGTCGGCGGCGTGGATGATCATCGACCCCTTGGGGGCGAACATCTCGACGCCGTCGATCTCGATGCTGACGTGGTCGGGCGGCACGTTCGGGTTGCTCGGCTGGGCGCTCATGCCGCCACCCGGCCTTCGCGCTGGTCGTCGACCAGGAAGCGCTTGTTCACGATCGCGTACTCGAATTCATCCCAGAAGTGGCGCAGGAAGCCCTGGATCGGCCAGGCGGCCGCCTCGCCGAAGGCGCAGATGGTGTGGCCCTCGATCTGGCCGGCCGCGTTGCGCAGCATCTCCAGGTCGGCGACGGTGGCCTTCATCTCCACCACGCGGTTGACCATGCGGTGCATCCAGCCGGTGCCCTCGCGGCACGGGGTGCACTGGCCACAGCTCTCGGCGTGGTAGAAGCGCGCGATGCGCTGGCAGGCGCGGACCATGCAGGCGTGCTCGTCCATGACGATCACCGCGCCCGAACCCAGGCCGGAACCGGCCTTCTGCAGCGCGTCGTAGTCCATGGTCAGCCCCATCATGGTGTCGGCCGGCAGCACCGGCATCGACGAACCACCCGGGATCACCGCCTTCAGCTTGTGGCCGTTGCGCACCCCGCCGGCCATCTCCAGCAGGTCGGCGAACGAGGTGCCCAGGCGGATCTCGTAGTTGCCCGGGCGGTTCACGTGGCCCGAGACCGCGAACACCTTGGCGCCGCCGTTGTTGGGCTTGCCCAGGTTGAGGAACCACTCCGGGCCGTTGCGGATGATGGCCGGCACCGAGGCGTAGGTCTCGGTGTTGTTGATGGTGGTCGGCTTGCCGTACAGGCCGAAGTTGGCCGGGAACGGCGGCTTGAAGCGCGGCTGGCCCTTCTTGCCCTCCAGCGACTCCATCAGCGCGGTTTCCTCACCGCAGATGTAGGCCCCGGCGCCCAGCGCGTTGTGGATGTCGACGTCGATCCCGCTGCCGAGGATGTCCTTGCCCAGCCAGCCGTTGTCGTAGGCTTCCTTCAGCGCCTGCTCGATGCGCTCGAAGGGCTCGTGGTGGAACTCGCCGCGCAGGTAGTTGTAGGCCACGGTCGAACCGGTGGCATAGCAGGCAATCGCCATGCCCTCGATCACCGCGTGCGGGTTGTAGCGCAGGATGTCGCGGTCCTTGCAGGTGCCCGGCTCGGACTCGTCGGAGTTGCACAGGATGTACTTCTGCACGTCCCCGCCCTTAGGCATGAAGCTCCACTTCAGGCCGGTAGGGAAGCCCGCGCCGCCACGGCCGCGCAGGCCGGACTGCTTGACCATCTCGATGACGTCGGCCGGCGCGATCTTCTCGGCGAGGATCTTGCGCCAGGCGCTGTAACCGCCGGTCTTGAGGTAGTTGTCGTACGACCACGGCATGTCGAAATGCAGGGTCGTGTAGACGACGTTGTGCTCCTGCGGGGCCGGGCCCACCGGGCCGGTCGCCTGGGAGTAGTCGCGATGCGCCATGAACTGATTCACTCCAGCCCGTCGAGCAGCTCGTCGACCTTCGCCAGGTCGAGACGCTCGTGGTAATGACCGTTGATGATGGCCACCGGGCCGCCGGTGCAGGCGGCCACGCACTCTTCTTCCAGCTTCAGGTACACCCGGCCGTCGGCGGTGGATTCGCCACGCTTGCACCCCAGCTTCTTCTCGGCGTGCGCGACCAGTTCGTCGGCGCCATTGAGCCAGCAGCTGATGTTGGTGCAGAAGGCCACGTTGTGGCGGCCGACCGGGCTGGTCTGGAACATCGAGTAGAAGCTGGCCACCTCGAAGGCCCAGACCTTCGGGATCTCCAGGTAGTTGGCCACCGCGACCATGATCTCGTCGCTGAGCCAGCCGCCGTTCTGCTCCTGCGCCTTGAACAGCGCCTGGATCACCGCCGAGCGCTTGCGCTCGGGCGGGAACTTGGAGACCCAGTGGTCGATGTAGGCGCGGGTGTCATCCGACAGCAGCGCGATCGGGTCGACGTCCTGGGTGGCTTCGTAGGTACCGGTGGGTTTCATTCAGTCAGTTCCTCGCGACCGCGTTCAGCGGTCCACCTCGCCGAAGACGAGGTCGTAGGTGCCGATCATCGCCACGGCGTCGGCCAGCATGTAGCCGCGGATCACCGCGTCCATCGAAGACAGG
Source organism: Pseudomonadota bacterium (assembly GCA_023388955.1). Classification (GTDB taxonomy): domain Bacteria; phylum Pseudomonadota; class Gammaproteobacteria; order Xanthomonadales; family Xanthomonadaceae; genus Novilysobacter. Next base: position 4,347 of record JAEWFH010000092.1, on the reverse strand, counting down.
TGGGCGAAGCCCGGCGCACGCAGGTGCACGCGGAAGGGCTTGTTGGCGCCGTCGGACACCAGGTAGCAGCCGAACTCGCCCTTGGGCGCCTCGACCGCGGCGTAGGTCTCGCCCGCGGGGACGCAGTAGCCCTCGGTGAAGTGCTTGAAGTGGTGGATCAGCCCTTCCATGGACTCCTTCATCTCTTCCCGGCTCGGCGGGCGGACCTTGTAGTTGTCCACCATCACCGGGCCCGGGTTGGCCCGCAGCCAGGCCACGCACTGCTTGATGATGCGGGCGGACTGGCGCATCTCGGCAATACGCACCAGGTAGCGGTCGTAGCAGTCACCGCCGTTGGCCACCGGCACGTCGAAGTCGACCTGGTCGTAGCGCGCGTAGGGCTGCTTCTTGCGCAGGTCCCACTCGATACCCGAGCCGCGCAGCATCACCCCGGTCATGCCCCACTGCCGGGCCAGCTCCGGGCTCACGACACCGACACCGACGGTGCGCTGCTTCCAGATGCGGTTGTCGGTCAGCAGGGTCTCGTACTCGTCGACCCGGCTCGGGAAGTCGTTGGCGAACGCCTCCAGGAAGTCCAGCAGCGAGCCTTCGCGCCACTCGTTGAACTTCTTCAGCTTGCCGCCCTTGCGCCACGGCGACTCCTTGTAGCGCGGCATGTGGTCGGGCAGGTCGCGGTAGACGCCACCGGGACGGTAGTAGGTCGCGTGCATGCGCGCGCCCGACACCGCCTCATAGGCGTCCATCAGCTCCTCGCGTTCGCGGAAGGCGTACAGCATCACCGCCATCGCACCCAGGTCGAGCGCGTTGGAGCCCAGCCACATCAGGTGGTTCAGGATCCGGGTGACCTCGTCGAACATGGTCCGGATCCACTGGGCGCGCTCGGGCGCCTCGATACCCAGCAGGTTCTCGATGGCGCGCACGTAGGCGTGCTCGTTGCACATCATCGAGACGTAGTCGAGCCGGTCCATGTAGCCGATCGACTGGTTGAACGGCTTGGACTCGGCCAGCTTCTCGGTACCGCGGTGGAGCAGGCCCACGTGCGGGTCGGCGCGCTGCACCACCTCGCCGTCCATCTCCAGGATCAACCGGAGCACGCCGTGCGCGGACGGGTGCTGCGGGCCGAAGTTCATCGTGTAGTTGCGGATCTCCGGACCGCCTGCGGCGCCCGCCGCTGCGTCCAGGCCGGCAAGCCTTGCATCGTGCATCGTGCTGCTCATTGCTTCACCTCGCCGGCAGCCGGATGGCGCGCGGCCGATTCGCGGTCGGCGGTCTCGTAGCGGGTGTCATCGCGGATCACCCGCGGCACCAGCACGCGCGGCTCGATCGACACCGGCTCGTAGACCACCCTCGCCTTCTCGGCGTCGTAGCGGACCTCGACGTTGCCGATCAGCGGGAAGTCCTTGCGGAACGGATGGCCGATGAAGCCGTAGTCGGTGAGGATGCGGCGCAGGTCCGGATGGCCCTGGAAGACGATGCCGTACAGGTCGAACGCCTCGCGCTCGAACCAGTTCGCGCCCGCCCACACCGAAGTGAGCGAGTCCACCACCGGCAGCGCGTCGTCCTGGGCAAAGGCGCGCAGGCGCAGGCGCTGGTTGTGCTGGTAGCTGATCAGGTGCGCGACCGCGGCGAAGCGGTGCTCGGGCAACACGGCCCCGGGATTGGGGCGCTCGCCCCACTTGAAACGCCCCGGGCCCTGGCCCAGCACGCCACGCGAGAAGCCTTCGGAGGACACCCCGACGTCCCACTCGACGCTGCCGTAGCCCAGGTAGTCGACGCCGGACACCGCCGTCAGCTGCTCGAAGCCGAACTCATCGCGCAGCGCCCGGGCGATGTCCAGCCACTTGCCTTCCGGCGCCTCCAGTGTGACTTCCCGGCTGAAGCCGGAAACCGTGACGGCGGCAGTCGGGAAACGCTCGCGCAGGCGATCGGCGAGCGACTGGCTGTCCTGGCTCATTCCCGCACACCCTGGCGCTCGGGCCCGAAGTTGGTGCCGCGGCGGATCTTCTTCTGCAGCTGCAGGATGCCGTAGACCAGCGCCTCGGCGGTCGGCGGGCAGCCCGGCACGTAGATGTCGACCGGCACGATGCGGTCGCAGCCACGCACCACGGAGTACGAGTAGTGGTAGTAGCCGCCGCCGTTGGCGCAGCTGCCCATGGAGATGACCCACTTGGGGTCCGGCATCTGGTCGTAGATCTTGCGCAGCGCCGGGGCCATCTTGTTGACCAGGGTGCCGGCCACGATCATCACGTCGGACTGGCGCGGGGTCGGGCGGAAGATCACGCCGTAGCGGTCCAGGTCCATGCGCGCCGCACCGGCGTGCATCATCTCGACCGCGCAACAGGCCAGGCCGAAGCTCACCGGCCACATCGAGCCGGTGCGCGCCCAGTTCCACAGCGCATCCAGGCTGGTGGTCACGTAGCCCTGCTGCATGACCGGGTTGTCGGCCTCGGGCAGCAGGATGTCGTCCAGGCGCCCCTCGGGGACCGGATTGCTCATCCGGCCCAGGATGGTCTCGGTCATTCCCATTCCAGGGCTCCCTTCTTCCACACGTAGATGAAACCGATCAGCAACATGCCGGCAAAGATGCCCATCTCGATCAGGCCGAGAAGGCCGAGGTCGCGGAAGACCGTCGCCCACGGCACGATGAAGATGATTTCCAGGTCGAAGATGATGAACTGGATCGCGATCAGGTAATACCTGATGTCGAACTGCATGCGCGCATCGTCGAAGGCCTCGAAGCCGCACTCGTAGGCCGACAGCTTCGCCGGACTGCTTGCCGCCCGCGGGCCGGCGATGTACCCCACCACCAGCAGGACGACACCGATGGCGGTGCTCACGATGAGGAACAGGAGGATCGGCAGGTATTCGCCCAGCACGTTTGCTCTCTCAGGCTACGCCGCGTGTCGCGGCTTGGCTCCGGCATGCGCCGGCATGCGGCAACGGGTTGCCTCTGGTTGGATGAGTACTGGAGTGGTGCCCAAGGGGGGACTCGAACCCCCACGACCGAAGCCGCTACCACCTCAAGGTAGTGCGTCTACCAATTCCGCCACCTGGGCACATTGTCCAGCTTCCCTCCTGGTTGGCCGGGGCATTGCTGCCACGACCCCGGCCCTTGCGACCGGTCGCCCGTTCATCCATGCCGGGCGTCAACTTCCTATTGTACCGCCTTGGATCAGTTTTCAGCAGTACCCGGCGGTGCCGTTTCAGGCGGCTCCGCGGCCTGGGGCGCGACCGGGACCTCGCCCGCCGGCGCCTGCTGCGGTGCAGCCGGGACCTGGGTATCGGGCGCCGGCGCAGCCGGCACGACCGGCACCTGCGACATCACGCCCAGGTCGTCGGCGACCGCCGTGGGTGCGTTGCGGGTCGCGTGCCAGGCCATGAACAGGCTGATCGCGAAGAAGGTGATGGCCAGCCACTTGGTGCTCTTGCTGAGGAAGCTGGAGGCGCCGCGGGAGCCGAAGACGGTTGCCGAGGCCCCGCCACCGAAACCGCTGCCCGCCTGGGCGCCGGCGCCGCGCTGCATGAGGATCAGCGCGATCATGGCGATCGCGAGCAGGACGTAGATGACGTTGAGGAACAACAGCATCGGGGGACTCTCGTGGAATGGGTGCGGGGTCAGCGCGCTGCAGCGGTCGCGATGGCGTTGAAATCCTCCGCCACGAGCGATGCGCCGCCAACCAGCCCGCCATCGACGTCGGGCTGGATGAACAGCTCGGCGGCATTGGAGGCTTTCACGCTGCCGCCGTAGAGGATCGGCAGCGAGCCGGCGATTCTAGCATCGTGGCCGGCGATTTCACCACGCAGGAACGCGTGCACCTGCTGGGCCTGCTCCGGGGTTGCGGTCTTTCCGGTGCCGATCGCCCAGACCGGCTCGTAGGCCAGCACCGCGCCGTCGAGCGCCTCCAGGCCGAGTTCGAGCACCGGGCGCAGTTGCTCCTGCAGGCGCCACTCGGTCTTGCCACCGTTGCGCTCGTCCCAGGTCTCGCCCACGCACAGCACCGGCACCAGGCCGGCGGCACGGGCGGCCTTGAACTTGGCGGCGACCAGGTCGCTGCTCTCGCCGTGGTACTGGCGGCGCTCGGAATGGCCCACCAGCACGTAGCGCGCGCCCACGTCGGCCAGCATCGCCGCGGAAACCTCGCCGGTGTAGGCGCCGGAATCGTTGGCACTCACGTCCTGCGCACCAAACTCCAGGCCCTTGCCACCGTAGCGGGAGACCATCTCGCCCAGGATCGGCAGCGGCGGGAACACCAGCCGTTCAACGCCAGCGGGGGCGGTGCTGGCGGCCACTTCATCCAGCAGCCGGGTGGCGAACTGGCGGTCGCCATGCAGCTTCCAGTTGCCGGC
>JAEWFH010000021.1 GCA_023388955.1 Pseudomonadota bacterium | reverse complement strand
TGATCTGCGCCATGTTGAGGTAGCTCTGCGCCGACGGCGCCGGGCCGATGCAGACCGACTCGTCGGCCATGGCCACGTGCTTGAGGTTGCGGTCCACGGTGGAATGCACCGCGACCGTGCGGATGCCAAGCGAGTGGCACGCGCGCAGGATGCGCAGCGCGATCTCGCCGCGGTTGGCAATGACGACCTTGTCGAGCATGGCCGCTTACCCGATCACGAACAGGGGCTGGTCGAACTCCACCGGCTCGCCGTTCTCCGGGACGATCTTGAGCACGGTGCCGGAGTGGTCGGCCTCGATCGGGTTGAACATCTTCATCGCCTCGATGATGCCCAGCGTGTCGCCGGCCTTGACCTGCTGGCCGACGGTGACGAACGCCGGCTTGTCCGGGGCCGAGGCGGCGTAGAAGGTGCCGACCATCGGTGCGCGCACCACGTGGCCCTCGGGCAGGTCCGGGCCGGACGGGGCGGCCTCGGCCGGCGCCTGCGGGCGTCCGCCGGTCGCGGCCTGGGCCGGCGAGCTCATCGGCATCACCTGGGCCGGCACGGCCGGGGCGGCCACGTAGTTGGCCGGGGCGACGCCGGGCGTGCGCGCCAGGCGGACCGATTCCTCGCCCTCGCGGATCTCGATCTCGGCGAGGTTGGAGTCTTCAAGCAGGTCGATGAGCTTCTTGATCTTGCGCAGGTCCATGGGTGGAGCCTCTTTGCTGGTTATCGGGAAGGGCGCCGCGCGGGGCGGCTGCCGGGATGCTCAGGCCGGGTCCGTGGCCAGCCGCGCGAGGGCGGCGTCGAGGGCGTGCCGGTACCCGTCCGCGCCCAGCCCCGCGACCACGCCGACGGCCAGGTCGCTGAAGTAGCTGGTGCGGCGGAACGGTTCGCGCGCATGCGGGTTGGACAGGTGCACCTCGTAGAAAGGGATCGCGACCGCCGCCAGGGCATCGCGCAGGGCCACCGAGGTATGGGTGAAGGCGGCCGGGTTGATCACGATGCAGGCGGTGCCGTCGTCGGCCGCGGCCTGCACCCGGTCGACCAGGGCATGCTCGGCGTTGGACTGGAAACACTCCACCCGGTGTCCCGCCGCTTCGGCGCGCTCGCGCAGCCCGGCGTCGATCTCGCCGAGCGTCGTGCGGCCATAGACCTCCGGCTCGCGGGTGCCGAGCAGGTTGAGGTTCGGGCCATGCAGTACCAGCAGCTGCGCCATCGGCGGGGAGGACCACGGGAAAGGCCGGCAGTGTGGAACAGGCTGCCGCGGCTGTCCAGAAAATCCCTGCAGGATCGCCGAAGTTGTCAGGTTTTAAGCGGGCGTTTGATTCGATCGCCGGTCTCAGTGTCCGACCCAGCGCTCGACCTCGCCGTCCTGGAACGGCCCGATCTTCTGCCGCTGCAGCACGCCCGCCGCGTCGACCAGCACCGTGTACGGCAGCACTCCGGCGGGGTTGCCCAGCTGCACGCTGGTGTCGGCCGGGCCGGGCTGGTCGAGCAGGATGCGATAGCCGACCGGCACCTGTTCCAGGAACCCGCGGACCGCCTCCAGGTCGTCCAGGGCGATGCCGACCACCTGCACGCCGTCCTCGCCCTGGCTGGCGGCGTAGCGGTCCAGCTCCGGCATCTCCTCGATGCACGGCGCGCACCAGCTGGCCCAGTAGTTGATCAGCAGCGGGCGGCCACTGCCGTCGGGCAGGGCGACCGGGGCGCCATCCAGGCCGGGGAGCTCCAGGCGCGGGATGGCATCGCCGCGCCCGGCGACCTGCAGGCCCTCGGGCGGGGCCGGCGCGCCGGCGGCGGCAAGCTGCTGGAGTGCGCGCTGGCCCGGCTCCGAACCCAGCAGCGGGCCCGGGCCGTTCATCACCAGTCCGGCGGCCACGCCGGCGAGCCCGGCGAGCAGCGCCACCACCAGCACCCTGCGGTTGCTCACGCCGGGCCACCCGCCGCGCGCTGGATGGCGCCGTGGACGATGTCCGGCGTCAGCACGATCGGCAGCACCTCGCCGTCGCCGCCGCCGGCCGGGTAGACCACGTACAGCGGCACGCCGACCGCGCGATGCTCCTGCAGGTAGCGGGTGAGCGCCGGGTCGACGTTGGTCCAGTCCCCGACCAGGTAGGCCATGCCGGCCTCCGCCAGCGCCTCGTGGAAGCCGTCGCGGCCGAGCACCGTGGCCTCGTTGGCCTTGCAGCTCACGCACCAGTCGGCGGTGATGTTCACGAACACCGGCTGCCCCGCCTGGCGCAGCTCCTCCAGCCGCGCCTGCGAGAACGGCTCGGCCCCGCCGTCTTCGGTCTCCGCCGTGGCGGCGCCCTGCGCCTGCGGGCGCTCCAGGGTGTGCAGCGAATACAGCGGCCAGGCCATCGCGGCCAGTCCCAAGGCCATCACCGGCAGCCAGCGCCGCGGCGAGCCCAGGCGCGAGCGCATCCACGCCCATGCCACCAGCGCCAGCAGCACCGCGGCCACCAGCCACAGCCCGACCGCATCGGCGCCGCGCTGGCGCGCCAGCACCCACACCAGCCATACCGCGGTCAGGTAGAGCGGGAAGGCGAGCAACTGCTTGAGGGTCTCCATCCACGCACCGGGGCGCGGCAGGCGGTCGGCGAGGGCCGGCACCAGCCCGATCAGCAGGAACGGCAGCGCCAGCCCCAGGCCCAGGACCAGGAACACCAGCAGGGCCAGCGCGGCCGGGGCGGCGAAGGCCCAGGCCAGGGCGGCACCCATGAACGGCGCGGTGCAGGGCGTGGCCACCACCACCGCCAGCACGCCGGTGAAGAAGTCGCCGGCCGGCCCGGAGCGGCTCGCCAGCCCGTGGCCGACGCCGGTCCAGCGCCCGCCGAAGTGCCACACGCCCGACAGGCTCAGCCCCAGCGCGAACATGACCAGCGCCAGCAGGCCGACCACCAGCGGCTGCTGCAGCTGGAAGCCCCAGCCCAGCGCCAGGCCCGCGCTGCGCAGCGCCAGTGCCAGCGCGCCCAGCGCGGCGAAGCTCACCAGCACGCCGGCCGTGTACCACAGCGCCTGGCGGCGTGCCCCGGCACGGCCGGTGCCGCCTTCCGCCAGCGACAGTGCCTTGAGCGACAGCACCGGCAGCACGCACGGCATCAGGTTGAGGATCAGCCCGCCGATGAGTGCCAGCAGCAGCACCGCGAACACGCCCGGACCGCCTTCGTCCAGCGTGCCGCGCAGCCCCTGCGGGGGCAGCGTGCGCTCGACCTGGCTGGTTTCGCCGGCCGGCAGCGACACCGGGATGCTGCGGGTCATCGGTGGATAGCAGATGCCCTCGTCCCGGCAGCCCTGGAAGGACACCACCAGGGTCGCCTCGACCGGATCGGGGTGCTCGCGCAGCACCTGCACCGGCACGTCCACCGGCTGCATGTACACCACGGTATCGCCGAAATATTCGTCGTTGTGGTCGACGCCTGCGGGCCAGTCGACCGCACCGGTGCGGATCCCGTCGC
>JAEWFH010000001.1 GCA_023388955.1 Pseudomonadota bacterium | reverse complement strand
CCGCCGCGGCCACCGCGGGCTCGGCCGCCGGGGCCGGGCTGCTGGCGCGCAGGTTGCTGACGAAGCTCGGGGTCGAGGTGGTGGCGGTGGTCGCCACGGCGTCGTCGGCGAACTCGGCCTGGCCGGTGGTGCCGTTGCGAACCAGCTGGATCGGGGCGCGGGCCTCGTTGCCGCGGCCGTTGCGGGCGACGCCGCGGTTCAGGCCGGTGGCGACGACGGTGACCTTGACCTCGTCCTGCATGTCCGGGTCGAGCACGGTGCCGATGACCACGGTGGCGTCTTCGCTGGCGAAGGCGTCGATGGTGCGGCCCACCTCGTCAAACTCGGCCATGGTGAAGTCCGGGCCGGCGGTGATGTTGACCAGGATGCCGTTGGCGCCCGACAGGTTGACGTCGTCCAGCAGCGGGTTCTGCACCGCGGACTCGGCGGCGGCCTGGGCACGGTCGTCGCCGCGGGCGGCGCCGGTGCCCATCATCGCCAGGCCCATCTCGCTCATCACGGTGCGCACGTCGGCGAAGTCGACGTTGATCAGGCCCGGGCGGACGATCAGGTCGGCAATGCCCTGCACGGCGCCCAGCAGGACGTCGTTGGCAGCGCGGAAGGCCTGAATCATGGTCGCGTTGCGGCCCAGGACGGTGATCAGCTTCTCGTTGGGGATGGTGATCAGCGAGTCGACGTGGTGGCCCAGTTCCTCGATGCCCTTGAGCGCAACCTGCATGCGGCGGCGGCCCTCGAACGGGAACGGCTTGGTGACGACGGCCACCGTCAGGATCCCCATCTCCTTGGCCAGCTGCGCCACCACCGGCGCGGCGCCGGTGCCGGTGCCGCCGCCCATGCCGGCGGTGATGAACACCATGTCGGCGCCTTCCATCGCGTCCATCAGGCGCTCGCGGTCCTCCAGCGCGGCCTGGCGGCCGACCTCGGGGTTGGCGCCGGCGCCCAGGCCCTTGGTGACGTTGTCGCCCAACTGCAGCTGCAGCTTGGCGCCGCAGTTCTTGATCGCCTGGGAGTCGGTGTTGGCGGTGATGAACTCCACGCCATCGACGTTGTTGCTGACCATGTGGGCGACCGCGTTGCCACCGCCGCCGCCGACGCCGATGACCTTGATCACCGCATTGGGCGCCATGTTCTCGACCAGTTCGAAGTTCGCCATGTCCGTGTCCTCTCTTGTGGGGGTTCGCTGTTGCGGGGTGGTGGTGGTTGGGGAAAGCCTCGGTGCGCGCCGCCTAGAAGGCGCCGCGGTACCAGTCCTTGAGGCGGTTGAAAATCGTGCCCGCGCGCCCGGCCGACAGCGTCGGGCGGCGGCGGGGGTTCTCGATCTGGCTGCCCATCAGCAGCAGGCCGACGCCGGTGGCGTGCACCGGGTTGCCGACCACTTCGCCCAGGCCGGTGACGTGCTGGGGGATGCCCAGGCGCACCGGCATGTTGAGCATCTCCTCGGCCAGCTCGACGACGCCTTCCATCTTGGCCGCGCCTCCGGTCAGGACCATGCCGGCACGCACGTGCTGCTCGAAGCCGCTGCGCCGCAGCTCGGCCTGGACCATCTCGAAGATTTCCTCGTAGCGCGCCTGCACCGCCTGGGCCAGCGAAGCGCGCGGCATCCGCCGCGGGGGACGGTTGCCGACCGAGGGCACCTGGATGGATTCCTCGGCGGTGGCCATCTGCGCCAGGGCGCAGGCGTAGCGCACCTTGATCTGCTCGGCCTCCGGGGTCGGGGTGCGCAGCATGTGGGCGATGTCCTCGGTGACCTTGTCGCCGGCGATGCCGAGGCTGGCCGAGTGGGCAATCGCGCCGTGCACGTAGACGGCGATGTCGGTGGTGCCGGCGCCGATGTCGACCAGGGCCACGCCCAGCTCGCGTTCGTCGTCGGTCAGCACCGCGTTGGACGAGGCCAGCACGCCCAGTACCAGGTCGTCGACCTGCAGGCCGCAGCGCTCCACGCACTTGCTGATGTTGGTGGCCGCGGACTGGGCGCAGATCACCAAGTGGGCGTGGACCTCCAGCCGCACCCCGCTCATGCCGACCGGGTTGCGGATGCCTTCCTGGGAGTCGTCGAGCACGTAGTCGCGCGGGATGGCGTGCAGGATGCGCTGGTCGGCCGGCACCGCGACCGCCTTGGCGGCGTCGAGCACCCGCTCCAGGTCGCCGTGGGTGACCTCGCCCTCGCGGATCGGGGTCACGCCCTGGGAGTTGCGGCACTGGATGTGGCTGCCGGAGATGGAGGCGTAGACCGAGTTGATCTCGCAGCCGGCCATCAGTTCGGCTTCCTCGACCGCCCGCTGGATCGACTGCACGGTGGAGTCGATGTCGACCACCACCCCGCGGCGCAGGCCGCGCGACTCATGGCTGCCGATGCCGATCACCTCGATCGGGTTGTCCGGCCCGGCACCGGGCACGTACTCGCCCACCAGCGCCACCACCTTGGAGGTGCCGATGTCGAGGCCGACGATGAGCGACTTGTCACCCTTGCGATTCATGATGCTTCCTGTGGTTGCGCCGGGGCGTCCGCCCAGCGCAGTGCAAAACCGTTGGTGTAGCGGAGGTCCGCCTGTTCGAGTCGTTTTCCCGGCTGCGGCAGCAGCCGCGGCACCAGCCGGCTGAAGCGCTCCAGCCGGCTGCGCGCCTGGCTGCGGCCGACCACCACGCGGGTGCCGTTGTCCAGCGCCAGGGTCCAGTTGCCGCGCGCGTCCATGTCGATCGCCCGCACCACCAGCCCGACCGGGCCGAACAGGCCCTCGGCATGCCGGTAGACCTCGACCACCTCCTCCACGCGCCCGTCCGGGCCATGCAGCAGGGGCAGGGTCGCGGGGACCTGGGCGCCGGCGGCGTCGAACAGCGTGCCGTGCACCGACAGCAGCCGGTCCTCGCCCCAGCGGGCGTAGGGCACGTGTTCGACCAGGCCGACCTCGAGCACGTCCGGCCAGCGCTTGCGGACCTCGGCCTGCTCGACCCAGGGCAGCCCGGCGACGGCGGCGCGGGCGCCGTCCAGGTCGACGGCGAAGAACCCCTGGCGCGCGTACGGCAGCAGCGCCTCGCGCAGGCGGGTCTCGTCGACGCGGTCGAACTGGCCGGTGGCACGCAGGGTGGTCAGCGGCCAGCGGTCGGC
>JAEWFH010000062.1 GCA_023388955.1 Pseudomonadota bacterium | reverse complement strand
TGGGAGGCCATGAAGCAGGGCCGCCCGGTCCTGATGCTGCCCTGGAGCGTGCGCCTGTCGATGCTGCTGCGCGGCCTGCTGCCCCGTCGCGCCTGGGACGCGCTGGCGGGCGGGCCGCTTGGCGTGTATGGCTCGATGGAAGACTTCACCGGCCGTACCGGCCGCGGGGCCGGATGAGCGCCGCGACCGCCACCACCGTTGAGCGCCTGCGCGCCGGTTTCGCCAGCGGACGCACCCGGCCGCTGGACTGGCGCCGCGCCCAGCTTCGCGCCCTGGCGCAGATGCTGCGCACGCACGAGGCCGAGTTCGCGGGTGCGCTGGCCCGCGACCTGGGCAAACCCGCGCCGGAAGCCTACGCCACCGAGATCGGCTTCACCCTCGCCGAGATCCGCCACGCGCTGGCCCAGCTGCGACGCTGGGTACGCCCGCGACGGGTCGCGATGCCGCTGGCACTGCAACCCGCTTCCGCCCGCACCACGCCCCAGCCTCAAGGCGTCGTGCTGGTCATGGCGCCCTGGAACTACCCGCTGCAGCTGCTGCTGGTGCCGCTGTGCGGCGCCCTGGCGGCCGGCAACTGCGTGCTGCTCAAGCCCAGCGAGCTGGCGCCGTTCACCTCGGCCCTGCTGGCCACCCTGGTGCCCCGCTATCTGGATACCGAGGCCGTGGCCGTGGTCGAAGGCGGGCCGCGTATCGCAAGCGAACTGCTGGAGCAGCGTTTCGACCATTACTTCTTCACCGGCGGTGCCCGCGTGGGCCGGCTGGTGATGGAGGCCGCCGCGCGCGTACCGGCCCCGGCCACGCTGGAACTGGGCGGCAAGTGCCCGGTGATCGTCCACGACGGCGAGCTGCGCACCATCGCCCGGCGCATCGCCTTCGCCAAGTTCACCAACGCCGGGCAGACCTGCGTCGCCCCCGACCACGTGCTGGTGCTGCGTGAGCACGCCCCCGAACTGGCACGCCAGCTGCGCGGCGCGATCACGGAGTTCTTCGGCGCCGATCCGGCACGCAGCCCGGACTACGGGAAGATCGTCAACGACCGCCACCACCAGCGGCTCGCCGACGCCCTGGCCGAGGCCCTGGAAGGTGGCGCCACCCTGCTCGGTGGCGGCCGGCACGAGGCGCGTCACCGCTATTTCGAACCCACCACACTGGTGGACGTGCCGGACGACAGCACCCTGGCGCGCGAGGAGATCTTCGGCCCGATCCTGCCGCTGGTGGTGGTCCAGGACCTCGACGAGGCGCTTGCGCGCGCGGCCCGGCTCGAGCCGCCGCTGGCGGCCTACCTTTTCACCGGCCAGGCGCCGGTACGGACGAAGGTGGAGGCCAGACTGCGCGTCGGTGCCATCGCGGTCAACGCGTGCGCCATCCACCTCGCGGCACCGGGCCTGCCCTTCGGCGGCACCGGCCCGAGCGGCCTGGGCCGCTACCACGGCCGGCACTCCTTCGAGGCCTTCAGCCAGCCGCGCCCGGTGTTCCACAAGCCGCTGTGGCCGGACACCCTGCGCATGGCCTATCCCCCGTATGGCGGCTGGCGCGGGCGCGTGCTGCGCTGGCTCGTCCGCTAACCGGTTTCCGGGTGCCCGAAACGGAAGAAGCGGGCCGTAGCCCGCTTCTTCGCGTACAGGACGGATGCCCCGCGGATCACTCCGCCTGGGCGTCTTCCTCCACGGCCTTCATCGACAGGCGGATGCGGCCCTGCTTGTCGACTTCCAGCACCTTGACCTTGACCACGTCGCCTTCCTTGAGCTTGTCGGAGACCTTCTCCACGCGCTCGCTGGAAATCTGCGAGACGTGCACCAGCCCGTCCTTGCCCGGCAGGATGGTCACGAACGCACCGAAGTCCATGATCTTGGCGACCTTGCCCTCGTAGATCCGGCCCGGCTCGACGTCCGAGGTGATCTGCTCGATGCGGTCCTTGGCGGCGTTGGCGGCGGCGGCATTGACCGAGGCGATGACGATGGTGCCGTCGTCCTGGATGTCGATCTGGGTGCCGGTCTCCTTGGTGATGGCCTGGATGGTCGAGCCACCCTTGCCGATCACTTCGCGGATCTTGTCCGGGTGGATCTTCATGGTCAGCAGGCGCGGGGCGTACTCGGACAGCTCCTCGCGCGGCGCGGTCAGGGCGTGCGCCATCTCACCGAGGATGTGCAGGCGGCCACGCTTGGCCTGCTCCAGGGCGACCTTCATGATCTCCTCGGTGATGCCCTGGATCTTGATGTCCATCTGCAGGGCGGAGATGCCGCTCTCGGTACCGGCGACCTTGAAGTCCATGTCACCCAGGTGATCCTCGTCACCCAGGATGTCGGACAGGACCGCGTAATCGTCGCCTTCCTTGATCAGGCCCATGGCGATGCCGGCCACCGGTGCCTTGATCGGCACGCCGGCATCCATCAGCGACAGCGAGCTGCCGCAGACCGAGGCCATCGAGGAGGAGCCGTTCGACTCGGTGATCTCCGACACCACGCGGATGGTGTACGGGAACTCCTCCATCGTCGGCATCACGGCGAGCACGCCGCGCTTGGCCAGGCGGCCGTGGCCGATCTCGCGGCGCTTCGGGCCCATCATGCGGCCGGTCTCGCCCACCGAGTACGGCGGGAAGTTGTAGTGGAACAGGAAGTGTTCCTTGTACTCACCCGAGACGGCGTCGATGATCTGGCCGTCGCGCGCGGTGCCCAGGGTGGTGACCACGATCGCCTGGGTCTCGCCGCGGGTGAACAGCGCCGAGCCGTGGGTACGCGGCAGCACGCCGGCCTTGGCGCTGATCGGGCGCACGGTGTCGAGGGCGCGGCCGTCGATGCGCACGCGGGACTTCAGCACCGACTGGCGCATGGTCTCGTACTCGAGCTCGCCGAACTCCTTGGCCAGCCCGGCCGGCTCCCAGCCGTGCTCCTCGCACTGCGGGGCCATGGCTTCGAGCACTTCCTTGCGCAGCGCGGAGATCGCCTCGCGGCGCTCCTGCTTGACGCGGATCTGGAAGGCCTGCTCCAGGCGCTCGCCGAGGGCGCCCTTGAGCGCGGCGGTCATCGACTCGTTGCGCGGCGCCGGCTGCCAGTCCCACTTCTGGGTACCGGCCTCGGCGACCAGCTCGTTGATGGCGTTGATGGCGACCTGCATGTGCTGGTGGCCGAACATCACCGCGCCCAGCATGACCTCCTCGGACAGGCCGTCGGCCTCCGACTCGACCATCAGCACGGCCTTGTCGGTACCGGCCACGACCAGCTCCAGCTGCGAATCCTCGAGCTCGCTGGTGGTCGGGTTGAGCAGGTACTCGCCGTCCTTGTAGCCGACCTTGGCGGCGGCGATCGGGCCCTGGAACGGGGCGCCGGTCAGGGCCAGGGCGGCGGAGGCGCCGATCAGGGCCGGGACGTCACCGTCGATTTCCGGGTTCAGCGACATCACCGTGGCGATGATCTGGACCTCGTTGCGGAACCCTTCCGGGAACAGCGGGCGGATCGGACGGTCGATCAGGCGGGAAGTCAGGGTCTCCTTTTCCGTGGCACGCCCCTCACGCTTGAAGAAGCCACCCGGGATGCGGCCGCCGGCGTAGAACTTCTCCTGGTAGTCCACGGTCAGGGGGAAGAAATCCTGCCCCTCGCGCGCGGTCTTCTGCGCGACCGCGGAGACCAGCAGCACGGTGTCTTCGACCTTGACGATGACCGCGCCGCCGGCCTGGCGGGCGATCTCGCCGGTTTCCAGGGTGACCTGGTGCTTGCCGTACTGGAAGGTCTTGGTGATTTTTGCCACGTTGGGTTCCTGTCGTTTCGGTGCGAACCGGACGCGGCCCTTGCCTGTCCGGGTGGCCGCCGGTTCGCGGCCGCGGGGTCGTCGGACCCCATAAAAAACCGCGGCGCATCACTGCGCCGCGGTGGCTTGTTTCGTCAGCGACGCAGTCCGAGCTTGGCGATCAGCGCCTTGTAGCGCTCGGCATCCTTGCGGTGCAGGTAGTCGAGCAGGCTGCGGCGGCGGTTGACCATCATCAGCAGGCCGCGCCGGCTGTGGTGGTCCTGCTTGTGCTCCTTGAAGTGGCCCTGGAGCTGCTCGATGCGTGCGGTCAGCAGGGCGACCTGGACTTCCGGGGAACCGGTGTCGTTGTCACCGCGCTTGTGTTCTTCAATGACTTTGCTGGTATCGATGGACATGTGTTGCCTCGTTTGACGCGCGACCTGCAGAAGAACGCCCGGAGCCAGAAAACACGACACCGGCGCACCGCCTGGTCCGCCGCTTGCTTGAAGGAAGTAACCGCCTTTCCGGTGCGGAAAAGCGGGCAGATTGTATCCCGTGCGGCGGCGGCGCCACAAGCGCGCCGACGCGAAGGCTTTGTTAACCGGGCGTAAAACTGAACAGGCGCTTCGGACGAAGCACGCCGTCCTCCACCTCGGCCAGCCCAAGCACCTCGCCCTCTGGCCCGAAGGCGGCCACGTCGATCGCGCCCGGACCGCCGCCGGTCGGCGGCGACGGGATGCGCAGGCGCTGGCCGTGCCGCAGGCGCGTTGCGTCGCGCGCATCCAGGTGGATGCGGGGAAAGCCGGCCAGGCCCGCGTCCAGCGGCAGCAGCAGCCGGTCCAGTGCGGCCTCGCCTCCGTCCGCCGCCACCTGTTCGAGTTCGTCCAGCCGGTACATCCGCGGCTCGCGGAACGGCTCCACCCACAGCCGGCGCAACACGGCAACATGCGCGCCGCAGCCCAGCGCCTCGCCCAGGTCGCGGACCAGGCTGCGCACGTAGGTGCCCGAACCGCATTCGACCTCAAGCTCCAGCGACGCATCCTGGCGACCCACCAGCTCGAGCCGGTGGACCTCCACTTCGCGCACCGGCGCCTCGATCACCTCGCCCCGGCGGGCCCGCGCGTACAGCGGTTCGCCGCCGCTCTTGAGCGCGGAATAGACCGGAGCCCGCTGGGCGATCCGTCCCCGCAACTCCGCCAGTGCGGCCTCGAGCGTCGCCTCGTCCAGCGCGGGCACGGGGCGCTCCACGAGCACCTGCCCGTCCGCGTCATCGGTATCGGTGGTGGTGCCCAGCACCGCCACGGTGCGGTAGGCCTTGCGTGAACCCAGCAGGTGCCCGGCGATCTTGGTCGCCTCGCCCAGGCATACGGGCAGCAAGCCGGTGGCGAGCGGGTCCAGGCTGCCGGTGTGGCCGGCCTTGGCCGCCCGGTACAGTCGCTTCACGCGCTGCAGGGCCTGGTTGGAGCTGGGCCCGGCGGGCTTGTCCAGCAGCAGGATTCCGTCGAGTGGGCGCAGTTGCCTGCGCGGTTGGCGCTTCATCCGTCCATTGTAGGTGGCATGCTAGGCACCTGCCTCTTGATAAGGAGTGATTCCGATGGCCCGCACGCCCTTGACCACCGTGTTCGCCGCCACCCTGCTGGCCGCCGCCCTGCCCGCCCATGCGCAACAGCCCGCGGCGACACCGGTGGCGGACGACTACGTCCCCAGCCTGGTCACCGCCACGCCACTGGAGGGCCGGCAGCTGGCGATCACCCTGGTCCGCAAGACCATCGGCAGCATCCAGCGCGATGCCGGCGCCAAGCAGCGGGTACGGGAGAAGTACGAAGAGGACCCGATGATGCTGATGCGCGCGGCCGAGCTGGTCGCCATCGAGTTCCGGGTCATCGCCGAGGCCAACGACTACTGGCGCGACAGGGAGCCGGCCGGGGACTGATCCCGGCGGCACCGGGACCTGGAAGGAAATCAGCTGGCGTCGTCATCCGCGAGCGGCGGGTTCTCGCGCAACAGGTTCTCGATGCGCTCGCCGCGGTCGAAGGAGTCGTCGTACTGGAAATGCAGCTCCGGCACGTGGCGCAACTTGACCGCGCGCCCGAGCTCGAAGCGCAACTGGCGTGAAAGCGCACGCAGCCCTTCCAGCGCTTCCTTCGAGCGCTCTGGCTGCAGCGCGGTGAAGAACACCTTGGCGTGGGCCAGGTCGCGGGTCACCTCGACGTCGGACACGCTGACCGACGGCAGCCCGTGCTCGCGCACGGCCGAGTGCACCAGGGTGCCCAGCTCCCTGCGGAGCTGGGCGGAGACGCGATCGGTACGGGCGAAGGACTTCGTCACAGGGTCCTCTGGACCTCGTGGCGCTCGAAGCACTCGATGTGGTCGCCGACCTTGACGTTGTCGTAGCCCTTCACGCCGATGCCGCACTCGGTGCCTTCCTTGACCTCGTCGACGTTGTCCTGGAAGCGCCGCAGCGAGTCGAGCTCACCCTCGAAGATGACGGTGTTGTCGCGCAGCACGCGCACCGGCTTGCCGGAGCGGAACACGCCCTCGACCACGCGCGAACCGGCGATCGAGCCGAAGCGGGAATGGCGGAACACCTGCAATACCTCGGCGGTACCGATGATCTCCTCGCGGATCTCCATGCCCAGGATGCCCGAGGCCACCTGCTTCACCTGGTCGATCACGTCATAGATGATCGAGAAGTAGCGCAGGTCCAGGTTGTTGGTCTCGATGACCTTGCGCGCGGTGGCGTCGGCACGGACGTTGAAGCCGATGATCGTGGCCTTGGAGGTCGACGCCAGGCTGGCGTCGGACTCGGTGATGCCACCCACTCCGGCGCGGATCACGTTGATGCGGATCTCGTCGGTGCTCAGGGCGGTGAGTGCCTCGCGCAGCGCCTGCACCGAACCGTGGACGTCGGCCTTGACGACCAGGTTCAGCGACAGCTGGCCGGCGCCTTCGCCCATCTGTGCCATGATGTCTTCCATCCGGTTGCCACCCTGGGCAACCAGGCGCGTCTCGCGGCGCTTGGCGTCGCGCTGCTCGGCCACGTCCTTGGCCAGGCGCTCGTCCTCGACCACGACGAAGTCGTCGCCGGCGTCGGGCACGCCCGACAGGCCGAGCACCTGCACCGGGATCGACGGGCCGGCCGAGTCGACCTGGGCACCGGTCTCGTCGAACAGCGCACGCACGCGGCCGTACTGCACGCCGCAGACCAGGTAGTCGCCCTTCTGCAGCTCGCCCTGCTGCACCAGCACGGTCGCAACCGGGCCACGGCCCTTGTCCAGGGCGGACTCGATGACGGTACCGCTGGCGCGGCCGGTGGCCACGGCCTTGAGTTCGAGCACTTCGGCCTGAAGCGAGATCGCATCCAGCAGGCCGTCGAAGTTCTGCCCGGTCTTGGCCGAGATCTCGACCATCTGCGTATCGCCACCGAACTCCTCGGCCACGACCTCGTGCTCGAGCAGCTCGTTCTTGACCCGCAGCGGGTCGGCATCGGACTTGTCGATCTTGTTGATGGCGACGATCAGCGGCACCTGGGCGGCGCGCGCGTGCTGGATCGCCTCGATCGTCTGCGGCTTGACGCCGTCGTCGGCCGCCACCACCAGCACCACGATGTCGGTCAGCCTGGCACCACGCGAGCGCATCGACGAGAACGCCGCATGGCCCGGGGTATCGAGGAAGCTGATGATCCCCTTGTCGGTTTCGACGTGGTAGGCACCGATGTGCTGGGTGATGCCGCCGGCCTCGCCCGAAGCGATCCGGGTACGGCGGATGTAGTCCAGCGTCGAGGTCTTGCCATGGTCGACGTGGCCCATGATGGTGACCACCGGCGGACGCTGGGTCAGCTCGCCCTGCACGTCCTCCAGCTGCGCCAGCAGGGTGTCCTCGGCGTCGTTCCCGGTGGCCGCGACCGGCGTATGGCCGAGCTCCTCGGTCACCAGTACCGCGGTGTCATGGTCGATGGACTGGGTGATGGTGGCCATCACGCCCATCTTGAACAGCGCCTTGACCACCTCGCCGCCCTTGAGCGCCATCTGCTGCGCCAGGTCGGCCACGGTGATGGTCTCGCCGATCTGCACCTCGCGCACGATCGGCGCGGTGGGACGGGTGAACCCGGTACCGGTACGCGACTGGTCGGGATGGCGGCGCGACTTGGAGCGGCCGCGCGCGCCGGCGCCGGTGGAACGGCGGGCCCGGTCGGACTCGCTCAGGTGCATGCGGCCGGCAAAACGCTTGCCGCGGCCATCGTTGTCGCCCGCCCCGGCGCCGGCACCGGCGGTGCGCTCGCGCGTACCGCGGCCGCGGCCGTCGTCGCGCTCGCGGGCACGCGGCGGTGCCTTCGGCTCCGGCGCCGCATCCTCGACCGGCTCCGGCTGGGGCGCGGCCTTCGCCGCGGCCTCTTCCTCGGCCTTGCGGCGCGCGGCCTCCTCGGCCTCCTTCTTCGCCCGCTCGGCTTCCTCGGCACGGCGCCGGTCGGCCTCGGCCAGGGCCTGCTGCTCGGCCAGGTTGCGCTGGCGCGATTCCTCGAGCTTGCGCAGGATCTCCGCGCGCTCGTCGCCGCCACCGGCCGTGGAGCCTTCGCCACCCGGCGGCACCAGGGTGACCTTCTTGCGCACGACCACGTCGACCGTGGAGCGGTTCTTGCCACCGCCGACGGTCAGCTCCTGCTTGCGGTTGCGGCTCAGGGTGATCTTGCGCGGCGCCCCGGCCTTCTCGGCCTCGGCCGCCCCCTTACCGTGGGTACGCCTCAGGAAGCCGAGCAGCTTGACCTTCTCGGTGCTGGAGACCACCTGGTCGGGGTCGCTGAACTCCATGCCGGCCTCGGCCAGCTGTTCCAGCAACTTCTCGACCGGCGTGTTCACCAGTGCGGCCAGCTTGCGGATGGTGGTTTGCTGCGACATTCGGTTTCCGTTTCCTGAGGCGCCAGTACGGCCGGCGCGGTTATCGGTCAATTCTATCCCTGCGGTTACATGGGCGCAGTCCCGTGTTCATTCCATGGCGGCGGCAGGCACGGGTCACTCGAACCAGTGCTTGCGCGCTTCCATGATCAGCGTGGCGGCGCGGGCCTTGTCCACGCCCTCGTAGACGGTCAGCTCGTCGGTGGCCAGGTCGGCCAGGTCGTCGCGGGTCACGACGCCGTTGGCGGCCAGCGCGTAGGCCAGGACCTCGTCCATGCCTTCCATCGACAGCAGTTCCGCGGAGGGCTCCTGCGACGCCAGCTCCTCCTCGGCCGCCAGGGCCTCGTTGAGCAGTGCATCGCGGGCGCGGGCGCGCAGTTCCTCGACGATGTCCTCGTCGAAGCCCTCCACCGCCAGCAGCTCGCCGACCGGGACGTAGGCGATCTCCTCGACGGTGCCGAAGCCTTCCGACACCAGGATGCCGGCGATCTCCTCGTCGACCTCCAGCTTCTCCTGGAACAGCTCGCGGGCCTCGGCCTGCTCGGCCTCGCTCTTGGCCTGGACCTGCTCGGCGGTCATCACGTTGAGCTGCCAGCCGGTCATGCGGCTGGCCAGGCGCACGTTCTGGCCGCCCTTGCCGATCGCCTGGGCCAGCCGCTCCTCGGCGACGGCCAGGTCCATGGAGTGCTTTTCCTCGTCGACGATGATCGACTGCACCTCGGCCGGGGCCATCGCGTTGATCACGAACTGCGCCGGGTTGTCCGACCACAGCACGATGTCCACGCGCTCGCCGTTGAGCTCGTTGGTCACCGCCTGCACGCGCGAACCGCGCATGCCGATGCAGGCGCCGATCGGGTCGGTGCGGTTGTCATGCGCGAGCACGGCGATCTTGGCGCGGTCGCCGGGGTCGCGGGCGCAGGCCATGATCGAGACCAGGCCCTGGCCGACTTCCGGCACCTCGAGCTTGAACAGCTCCATCATGAACTCCGGCGCGGCGCGGCTGATGAACAGCTGCGGCCCGCGCGGCTCGGAGCGCACGTCGAACAGGAAGCCGCGCACGCGGTCGCCGGTGCGCAGCACGTCGCGGGGGATGCCTTTGTCCTTGGGGATGATCGCCTCGGCGTTGCCGCCCAGGTCGACATAGATGTTGCCGCGCTCCACGCGCTTGACGATGCCGGTCACCAGCTCGCCGACGCGGTCCTTCCAGGCGTCGACCACCTGCTGGCGCTCGGCCTCGCGCACGCGCTGCACGATCACCTGCTTGGCGGCCTGGGCGGCGATGCGGCCGAACTCGGGGTTCTCGATCTGCTCTTCGATATAGTCGCCGACTTCGGCACCCTCGACCTCGTCGACGGCATCCATCAGGCGGATCTGGCGGTCCGGGGACTCCATCACCGAGTCGTCGGCGACGACCTCCATCCGGCGGAAGGTCTCGTAGCTGCCATCCTTGCGGTCGATGGAGACGCGCACCAGCACGTCCTCGTCGGTGTAGCGCTTCTTGGCGGCGGACGCCAGCGCGGCCTCGATGGCCTCGAAGATCACCGACTCGGGCACGCCCTTTTCGTTGGCAACCGCGTCAACGACCAGCAACAGTTCCTTGCTCATCTCGTTACTCCGCCGAATCCGACCCGTCGGCCGCCGGCTTGTTGGTGGATTTGTTGTTGTTGGCCCGGCCGGAACGCTTGCCGGGCTTGCCCGGGGCGAGTCCCAACGCGGCCCAGTCGGGCACAAGCCGCGCCTTGTCGATATTGTCGAAGGCGACCACGATCGGGTTGCCGTCGACGTCGAAGGTGATGCTGCCGTCCTCGATGGAAACAATGCGGCCGGTCAGCCGGCGCCGGCCGTCCTGCGGCAGCCGCATGGCGACCTTCGCCGTCTCCCCGGCAAAGCGGTGGTAATGGTCGAGGGTGAAAAGCGGGCGGTCCAGCCCCGGGGAGGATACTTCCAGGGTGTAGTTGCCGCTGATCGGGTCCTCCACGTCCAGCTGCGCCGAAACCTCGCGGCTGACCGCTTCGCAGTCCTCGATACCCACGGTGCGCGGGGCGTCCGCGCCGGCCTCCCCGTCACCCGCCGGCACGTCGATGTACAGGCGCAGCACCGCGCCACCCGGCGCGGGCAGGTACTCCACGCCAAGCAGCTCCAGCCCCATCGACTCCACGGTCGGGGCGAGCAGGCTGGCGATGTCGGTGGCCTTGTCTGACATGCGTCCTCCGGAAACGACAAAGGGCCCGACCGGGCCCTTGTCCATACCTCGGATGTAGGGTGGCGCGAGAGCAGTACGCACCACCGGGCCCGGCTGGGGCTGAAAAAAGAAAGCCTCGCAAGGAGGCTTCCTTTCAGCCGAAGCTGGTAGCGGGGGTAGGATTTGAACCTACGACCTTCGGGTTATGAGCCCGACGAGCTGCCAGACTGCTCCACCCCGCATCAGGCCGCCCATTATATCGACGGCTGAAACTATTGCAACACTTTTATTTCGATCAGGCGAATGCCCGCTGGCACCACGCCATGATCGGGCTCCAGGCCAGGCCCAGGGCCAGCAGGCCCAGCGCATTGACCGCGAACACGATGCGGACCGGGCGGTGGTTGGCCGGGGCCGGGATCTCGCCCACCGGCTCGTCGAAGTACATGTGCTTGACCACCTTGAGGTAGTAGAACGCACCCACCACCGCGAACACGATGCCGACGATCGCCAGCCACAGCATGTCGTTCTGGATCGCCGCCTGCAGTACCGCCAGCTTGGCCCAAAAGCCCAGGAACGGCGGCACGCCGGCCAGCGAGACCATCACGCACAGGATCATCCCGGCCATCCACGGGCTGCGCTGGTTCAGGCCGCGGTAGTCGTCCAGCTCGTCGGCCTCGAAGCCCCGGCTGGACATCACCACGATCGCGCCGAAGCCGGCGGTGGCCATCAGCGCATAGCTGATCGCGTAGAACATCGCCGCCGCGAATCCGTCCGCCCCGCCACCGGCAAAGCCGATGAACACGAAGCCGACGTGGGAGATGGTCGAGTACGCCAGCAGCCGCTTGAAGTTGGACTGCATCATCGCGCCCAGGTTGCCCAGCACCAGCGAGATGACCGCCAGCCAGGCCAGCGCCAGCTGCCAGCTGTCCGCCAGCGGGCCGGCCGCGACCTCCAGCAGGCGGTAGGTCATGCCAAAGGTGGCCAGCTTGGGGGCCGAGCCGATGAACAGCGAGATCGCGGTCGGTGCACCCTGGTACACGTCGGGCAGCCACATGTGGAACGGCGCCGCACCGAACTTGAAGGCGATGCCGACGATCATGAACACCACGCCGGTCATCAGCATGGTCGAGGCACCATCGGCGGCGATGGCCGCGGCGATCTGGTCCAGGTAGAGGGTGCCGGTGGCGCCGTACACCAGCGACATGCCGTACAGCAGCAGGCCGGAGGCGAGCGAACCGAGGACGAAGTACTTGATGCCGGCCTCGGAGGCGATCGGGCTGTCGCGGTCGGCCACCACCAGCGCATAGGAGCACAGCGCCAGCATTTCCAGGCCCACGTACACCATCACCAGGGTGCCCGAGGACACCAGCAGCATCATGCCCACGGTGGCGAACAGCACCAGCACCCCGACCTCGCCCTGGTACAGGCCGCGGTCGCGCATGTAGGGCCAGATGAACGCCATCGACAGCACGCCCACGAGGCACAGCGCGACCTTCAGCACGTCGGCCGCGGTATCGCGCACGAACATGCCGTTGAACACCTCGCCCTGCCCGCCCACCCCGGCGGCCAGCAGCACGCCGGCCAGCACCAGCAGCGCGGTGGCCAGCACATGGGTCACGACCTTGTGCCGCTGGGACAGGAACAGGTCCAGGATCAACAGGGCGAAGGCGCCACCCACCAGCACCAGCTCGGGAAGCAGGGGCATCAGGTCGGCGGCGGAACGGACAGGAACGGCGATCATCTGGAATCTCGCATTGGTCGGCACGCCCGGGGGCGGTCGCCGGTCTTAGAGCTTGGAGGTGGCGATCTGCATCACCAGGTTGGCGACGGTGGGCTCCATCAGGTCGGTCAGCGGCTTGGGATACACGCCCAGCAGCAGCGTACCGATGGCGAACACGCCCAGTACCGTCCACTCGCGCCCGTTGATGTCCTTGAGCCGGGCAACGTTGTCATTGGCGACCGGGCCCCACAGCACGCGCTTGACCAGCCACAGCGAGTAGCCCGCGCCGATGATCAGCGTAAGCGCCGCGAACAGGGCGATCAGCGGATGCAGCTGGAAGCTGGCGACCACGACCATGAACTCGCCGACGAAGCCCGACGTGCCCGGCAGGCCGGAGTTGGCCATCGCGAACAGCACGTAGAACAGCGCGAACCAGCGCATCGGCCCGCCGACGCCACCGTAGTCGGAAATCCGCCGGGTATGCATGCGGTCGTAGAGCACGCCGATGCTGGTGAACATGGCGCCGGAGATGAAGCCATGGCTGATCATCTGCACCATCGCGCCCTGCAGGCCCAGCTGCGCGCCGTCGACATTGCCGTACTCGCGCACCAGCCCGAAGGCGATGAAGATACCCAGGGTCACGAAGCCCATGTGCGACACCGAGGAGTACGCGACCAGCTTCTTCATGTCGTCCTGGGCCAGTGCCACCAGGCCCACGTAGACCACCGCGACCAGGCTCAGCACGATCAACAGCCAGGCCCACTCGGCTCCCGCGTCCGGGGCGATCGGCAACGCGAAGCGCAGGAAGCCGTAGCCACCGATCTTCAGCATGATCGCGGCCAGGATCACCGAGCCCGCGGTCGGCGCCTCCACGTGCGCGTCCGGCAGCCAGGTGTGCACCGGGAACATCGGCACCTTTACCGCGAATGCGAGCACGAAGGCGAACAGCAGCCACATCTGCTCGGTGGCCGACAGCTGCAGCTGCACCATGTCGGCGATCTGCCAGCTGCCGCCCTGCATGTACAGGTAGATCAGGCCCAGCAGCATGAACAGCGAGCCCAGGAAGGTGTACAGGAAGAACTTGATCGACGCGTACACCCGGCGCGGGCCGCCCCACACGCCGATGATGATGAACATCGGCACCAGCATGAACTCGAAGAACACGTAGAACAGCATCGCGTCCAGCGCCGCGAACACGCCGATCATCAGTCCTTCGAGGATCAGGAAGCACGCGTAGTACTGGCTGACCCGGCTGTTGACGTTCCAGGCGCCGATCAGCACCAGCAGCGAGGTCAGCGAGGTCAGGCCGATCAACGGCACCGAGAAGCCATCCACGCCCAGGTGGTAGCGGATGTCGAAGGCCGGGATCCAGGCCCGGTTCTCGACGAACTGCATCGCCGCCGTGCCGTACTCGAAGCCGGTGAACAGCGGGATCGTCAGCAGCAGCGTGGCCGCTGCGACGAGGGTGGCGAACCAGCGCGCCGCGTTGTCGCGCGGTCCGATGGCGAGGGTCAGCAGGCCACCGATGATCGGCAGCCAGACAAGCAGGCTCAGCAAGGGCATCGCGCTGTGGAGAGGCTCAGGGGTCACGTCGCGGTCCTGGTCAGTTCAAGGTACGGATGAGCACGGCCAGCAACACGATCAGGCCGAGGATCATCGCGAAGGCGTAGTGGTAGAGGTAGCCGGTCTGGGCACGGCGGCTGACGCTGGCGACCAGGTCGACCACGCGCGCCGAGCCGTTGACGAACAGCCCGTCGATGATCCAGGTGTCGAACCAGCGGAACACCCGGCCGAGCGCATAGCTGCCGCCGGCGAGACCGTCGATCCACAACCGGTCGAAGCCGTACTTGTCCTCCAGCACCCGTACCGGCAGGGCCAGCGCATGGCGCGCCTTGCCCGGCAGGTCGGGACGGAACAGGTACAGGAAGGTCGCCAGGGCGAAGCCGGCCAGGGTCAGCCAGAACACCGGCGCCTGGAAACCGTGCAGTGCATAGGCCACCGGCCCGTGCCAGACCGCCTCGCCAACGGCGGCGACGGTGTCGCGCGCGGCCGCCAGGTCGATCGAGCCCAGGAAGAACGGCAGCTGCTCCGCCGATCCGCTCCAGTTGGTACCGAACAGCATCGGACCGGCGGTGAAGAAGCCGATGATCACCGACGGGATGGCCAGCAGCACCAGCGGCAGGGTCACCACCCACGGCGACTCCTTCGGCTCGTGCACATGGTGCTCGTCGTGGCCGTGCGCCTCATCGTGGGCCGCGGCCGCGTCACGGAAGCGCTCGCCGCCGTGGAAGGTCAGGTACAGCAGCCGGAAGCTGTAGAACGCGGTCACAAAGGCACCCAGCAGCACCGCCCAGTGCGCGTACTGCGCGACCCAGCCGCCCTGTTCCGCGGCGTGGGCCGCGGCCTCGACGATGGTGTCCTTGGAGTAGAAGCCGCTGAAGAACGGGGTGCCTACCAGCGCCAAGGTGCCGATCACCATGGTGATGTAGGTCACCGGCATGTAGCGGCGCAGGCCGCCCATCCTGCGCATGTCCTGCTCGTGGTGCATGGCGATGATCACCGAGCCCGCACCCAGGAACAGCAGCGCCTTGAAGAAGGCGTGGGTCATCAGGTGGTACACCGCCGCCGAGTACGCCGACACGCCCAGCGCGACGGTCATGTAGCCCAGCTGCGACAGCGTGGAGTAGGCGACCACGCGCTTGATGTCGTTCTGCACGATGCCGATCAGGCCGGTGAAGAACGCCGTGGTGGCACCGATGAACAGGATGAAGCTCAGCGCGGTATCGCTCAGCTCAAACAGCGGCGACATGCGCGCCACCATGAAGATGCCGGCGGTGACCATGGTCGCGGCGTGGATCAGTGCCGAGATCGGGGTCGGGCCTTCCATCGAGTCCGGAAGCCACACGTGCAGCGGCACCTGCGCCGACTTGCCCATCGCACCGATGAACAACAGGATGCAGATCAGCGTCGCCACCGACCACTCGTAGCCCGGGATCACGGCGATCGACAGGCCTTCGAGCATCGGTGCGTTGGCGAACACGGTCGCGTAGTCGAGCGAGCCGAACACCAGCACCACGCCGGCGATGCCCAGCAGGAAACCGAAGTCACCGACGCGGTTGACCAGGAACGCCTTGAGGTTGGCGAACACCGCCGACGGCTTCTTGAACCAGAAGCCGATCAGCAGGTAGGACACCAGGCCCACCGCCTCCCAGCCGAAGAACAGCTGCACGAAGTTGTTGCTCATCACCAGCATGAGCATCGAGAACGTGAACAGCGAGATGTAGGCGAAGAACCGCTGGTAGCCGTCGTCCTCGTGCATGTAGCCGATGGTGTAGACGTGCACCAGCAGCGCGACGAAGGTCACCACGACCATCATCATCGCGGTCAGGGTGTCGACCATGAAGCCGACGTGCGCCTCGAGCCCGCCCACCTGGAACCAGGTGTACAGGTTCTCGTTGAACGGCGCCGCGCCCTGCCCGACCAGCTGCCACAGCACCCAGCACGACAGCGCGCAGCTGATGCCTACACCCAGGATGGTCGCGGTGTGCGCCCCGGCGCGGCCGATCCAGCGGCCGGCGAAGCCGGCCAGCAACGCGCCGGCGAGCGGTGCCAGCACGATGGCCAGCAACACCGACTTGGAAAGCGTGAACTCCATGCCCGGCATCGGATCAACCCTTCATCATGTCGATTTCGGCCACGTTGATCGTGCGCCGGTTGCGGAAAAGCGTGACCAGGATCGCCAGGCCGATGGCGGCCTCTGCGGCGGCGACGGTCAGGATGAAGAACACGAACACCTGGCCGGACGGGTCACCGAGCTGGCGCGAGAACGCGACGAAGTTGATGTTCACCGACAGCAGCATCAGCTCGATGCACATCAGCAGCACGATCACGTTCTTGCGGTTGATGAAGATGCCCGCGACCGAGATGCAGAACAGCACCGCCCCCAGCGTCAGCAGGTGGCCCAGGGCAAGGCCGGAGGAAAACAGGTCCATCAGTTGGCTCCCTCGTTGTCTGCGGCCTGGTTGCCCGCCACGCCGCCACGCAGCGAGCGCGGCGTCGGCGCGGGCGCGGCGGATTCGGCCTTCATGCCAACCAGGCGGATCCGGTCGGCGGCGCGCACCCGCGACTGCTCGCCGGGGTTCTGGCGCCGGGTGTTCGGGCGCCGGCGCAGGGTCAGCATCACCGCCGCGATCACCGCCACGGTGAGGATCACTGCCGCGGTCTCGAACGGCAGCAGGAACTCGGTGAACAGCGCCATCGCCAGCCACTTGGTGTTGCTGGCCTCACCGGTCGACGCGGCGTGCACCGGCAGCGGCTCGGAGGTGAGCGCGAAGGCGCCGATCAGCACCAGGATCTCGACCAGCATCACCACCGCGACCAGAAGCCCGACCGGCAGGTAGCGCACGTAGCCCTCGCGCACCGGCGCCAGGTCGACCTCGAGCATCATCACCACGAACAGCAGCAGCACCATCACCGCACCGACGTAGATGACCACCAGCGCCACGCCCAGGAACTCGGCGCCGGCGATGATCCACACGCAGGCGACCGAGAAGAAGGTGAGCACCAGCGACAGCGCCGCGTGCACCGGGTTGCGGAAGCTGATCACCCCGACGGCCGCGAGTACCGCGACCAGGGCGAAAACCAGGAAAGCCAGGGAAGCCAGTTGCATGTCGGGCACTCAGCGGTAGGGCGCGTCGGCGGCGCGGCGTTCGGCGATCTCCGCCTCCAGGCGGTCGCCAATGGCCAGCAGCTGCGGCTTGGTCACGATGTTCTGGCCGCGCTGGTCGAAGTGGTACTCGTGCACGTGGGTTTCCACGATCGAGTCCACCGGGCACGACTCCTCGCAGAAGCCGCAGTAGATGCACTTGAACAGGTCGATGTCGTAGCGGGTGGTACGGCGGGTACCGTCCTCGCGACGCTCCGAGTCAATGGTGATCGCCAGCGCCGGACACACCGCCTCGCACAGCTTGCACGCGATGCAGCGCTCCTCGCCGTTGGCGTACCGGCGCAGCGCATGGATGCCGCGGAAGCGCGGCGACTGCGGCACCTTCTCCATCGGGTACATGAGCGTGTACTTCGGCTTGCCCACGTACTTCAGGGTGAGCCACAGGCCCTGCAGCATCTCGATCAGCAGCAGGCTCTTGAGGTAGGAAAAAATCCGGTTCATGTCCCTGTCCTATCGCCCCGCCTCGAACACGCCGAAGTAGGCCATCAACGCAGTCACCACGATCCAGAAGATCGCCAGCGGCACGAACACCTTCCAGCCCAGGCGCATGATCTGGTCGTAGCGGTAGCGCGGGAAGCTTGCGCGGAGCCAGACGAACGCACTGGCGAAGAAGAACACCTTGGCCAGCAGCCACCACCAGCCGTCGACCGACAGCAGCGGGATGCCCCAGCCCTGGAACGGGCTCAGCCAGCCGCCCAGGAAGAAGATCGCGACCAGGAAGCTGATCAGGATCATGTTGGCGTACTCGGCCAGGAAGAACAGCGCGAAGCCGGCGCCCGAGTACTCCACCAGGTGGCCGCCGGTGATCTCCGACTCGCCCTCGACCATGTCGAACGGCAGGCGGTTGGTCTCGGCCACGCCGGACACGAAGTAGATCACCGCCAACGGCAGCAGCGGCACCAGGAACCAGTCGAACAGGCCGCTGTTGCCCGACTGCGCCATCACGATCTCGGTCAGGTTCAGGCTGCCGGCGGCAACCATCACGCCGACCAGCGAGAAGCCCATCGCGATCTCGTACGACACCATCTGCGCGGCGCCGCGCAGGGCACCCAGCAGCGCGTACTTCGAGTTGGTGGCCCAGCCGGCCAGGATCACGCCGTACACGCCCAGCGAGGTCATCGCCAGCAGATACAGCAGGCCGGCGTTCGCGTTCGACAGCACCAGCTGGGCGTCGAACGGGATCACCGCCCAGGCCGCGAAGGCCGGGATCATCGCCAACAGCGGCGCCAGCCGGAACAGGAACTTCGACGAGGCCGCCGGCTGGAACAGCTCCTTGAACAGCAGCTTGAAGACGTCGGCGAAGGTCTGGAGGATGCCGAAGCCCACGTGCTTGGGACCGACGCGGATGTGCATCCAGCCGATCAGTTTGCGCTCCCACAGCACGTAGAAGGCCACCGCGAGGATGACCGGAACGACGATCGCGAGGATCTTCAGGACGATCCACGCGGTCGAACCGACCATGCCGAGCTCGAACAGCCAGTCGCGGAACGGGTCAAACATCATCAGGCCCTCCCGAGCTGCAGCCGACCGGCGCGCAGGGGCGCGGTGGCGGCATGTCCGGTTTCAATCCAAACGGTGCCGGGAGCGACACGCGGGTTCAGTTCCACCGGCAGGGTGGCGGTACCGCTGGTGGTGGTGAAGCGGCCGGTGCCGCCCTGTGCCAGGCCTGCGGCCTGTGCATCGCCGGGATGGACCACCGCCCGCGGCGCCTGGTTGAGCGGATGCGACTGCAGCGCCTGCGAGCGGCGCACCACCGCGTCGACGCGGTAGATGGCTTCGCTGGCCGCAACCTCCATGCCCTCTCCCTCCGGCACCGGCGCACCGGCGACCGGGCGCACGTTGCGCGGCGCGATGCCCGCGCGCAGTCCGGCCAGGTCGGTGAATCCGAACCCGTCCGCCTGCAGGATTCCCGCCAGGGCACGCAGGACCTTCCAGCCCTCGCGCGCCTCGCGCGGCAGCTTGCCGCCGGCGCTGGTGGACTGCTCGCGGCCATCCAGGTTGGTCAGCGTCGCCTCGATCTCCGGCAACAGGCCGACCGGCAGGATCACGTCGGCGACCGCGCGGGTCGACTCGCAGGCGAAGTGGCTGAAGGCCACCACCTGGGCGCTGCCCAGGGCCTGCATGGCGGTTGCGGTGTCGACGAAGTCCAGACCCGGCTCGATGCCGTACAGCACGTAGGCGCCACGGGCCTCGGCGAGCATGCCGCGGGCGTCGCGCCCGCTCGGCAACACGCCCAGGTTGGACAGGCCGACCGCGTTGGCACCCTGCGGAATGCGGCACAGTGCGGCGCCGGTGGTAGCGGCAAGGCCACGCGCGGCCTCGCGGATCGCGGCCGCGTGGGCCCCGTTCTCGGCCAGCGCACCGACGATCACCACCGCGCGCGACGTGCCCTGCAGCGCCTCGCGCAGCTCGCCGCCGGCCAGCACGTCGGCGATCTTCGACGGCGCGACGAGGTGCTTGCCGGCCAGGTCGAAGGTCTGGTCGAAGTCGACCGGGTTGACCGCGTGGACCTTGGCGCCGTTGCGCCAGGCCTTGCGCACGCGCGCATTCACCAGCGGCAACTCGTGGCGCAGGTTGGTGCCGACCAGGACGATGGCGTCCGCCTTCTCGATGTCGGCGACCGGCATCGCGAACGGCTCGGCCACGGCCGAATCGGTCAGGTCGAGCTGGCCGATGCGGTGGTCGAGGTTGCCCGTGCCCAGCGCCGCGGCCAGGCGGGCCAGCAGCTCGCCCTCCTCGTTGGAGGTCGCCGGATGCACCAGCATGCCGAGCTGGTCGCCGCCGTTGGCGCGCAGGATGTCCGCCGCGCGGCCCAGGGCCTCTTCCCAGCTGGCCTGGCGCCATTGGCCGTTCTCGCGGATCTCGGGCACGCCGGCGCGGTCGGCGGCGTACAGGCCCAGGTGCGAGTAGCGGTCACGGTCGGACAGCCAGCATTCGTTGACGTCCTCGTTGTCACGCGGGACGGTGCGCATGACCTCGCCCCGCCGCACGTGCAGGAACAGGTTGCTGCCCAGGGCGTCGTGGTAGCCCAGTGACTCGCGGGCGAGCATTTCCCAGGCGCGGGCCCGGAACTGGAACGGCTTGTTGGTCAGCGCGCCGACCGGGCAGACGTCGATGACGTTGCCCGACAGCTCGGTCATCAGCGGCTTGCCATCCCAGGTGCCGATGGCCATGCGGTCGCCGCGGTACATGCCGCCCAGCTCATAGGTGCCGGCGATCTCGGAAGTGACCCGGATGCAGCGCGTGCAGTGGATGCAGCGCGTCATCTCGGTCGCCACCAGCGGCCCGATGTCCTCGTCCGGAACCACGCGCTTGCGCTCGACGAAACGGCTGACCGAGCGGCCGTAGCCCAGCGACAGGTCCTGCAGCTCGCACTCGCCGCCCTGGTCGCAGACCGGGCAGTCGAGCGGATGGTTGATCAGCAGGAACTCCATCACGTTGCGCTGCGACTTCAGCGCCTTGTCGCTGCGCGTCTGCACGCGCATGCCGTCCATCACCGGGGTGGCGCAGGCCGGTGCCGGCTTGCCCATCTTCTCGACGTCGACCAGGCACATGCGGCAGTTGGCCGCGATAGCCAGCTTCTCGTGGTAGCAGAAGCGCGGGATCGGGATACCGGCCTTGTCGGCGGCCTGGATGATCATCGACCCCTTAGGCGCGAACATCGTCTGCCCATCGATCTCGATGGTGACGTGTCCTTCCGGCGCCACGGGCGCCTCGCTCGGGTTCATGGGTTGCGCGCTCATGCGGCAGCAGCCTCCACCTTCTTGCCGTCAACCATCGAATGACCGTTGACGATGTAGTACTCGAATTCGTCCCAGAACTGGCGCAGGAACCCCTGGATCGGCCAGGCCGCCGCTTCGCCGAAGGCGCAGATGGTGTGGCCTTCGATCTGGCCGGCGACGGTGCGCAGCTGGTGCA
>JAEWFH010000007.1 GCA_023388955.1 Pseudomonadota bacterium | reverse complement strand
ACCCGGCGCACCGTCGCATTCATCGCAGCAGCGGCCGCTCGCCGGCCTCGATGAATTCAAGCAGCTCGCGCACGTCGGCGCTTTCGCCAGCCAGCTCGGCCAGGCGTTCGCGGGCCTCGTCCTGCGGACCCTGGGCCACGTACAGGGCGCGGTAGGCGCGCTTGATCGCCGCGATGCGGTCGGCATCGAAGCCGCGGCGCTTCAGTCCCTCGGCGTTGATCCCGCGCGGGCGGCTGTAGCCTTCCTGGGCGACCATCACGAACGGGGGCACGTCGCCGTTGACGAAGGCCCCCATGCCGATGAACGCGTGGGCGCCGATGCGGCAGAACTGGTGCACCCCGGCGAAGCCGCTCAGGATCACGTGGTCGCCGACGGTGACGTGCCCGGCCAGGGTGGCATTGTTGGAGAACACGCAGTCGTTGCCGACCACGCAGTCGTGGGCGACATGGGTGTAGGCCAGCAGCCAGTTGCGGTCGCCGATGCGGGTGCAGCCGCCCCCGTCGCCGGTGCCGCGGTTGAGGGTGACGAACTCGCGGATCACGTTGCCCTCGCCGATCACCAGCTCCACGCGCTCGCCGCGGTACTTCTTGTCCTGCGGGTCCCCGCCCACCGCGGCGTGGCCGAGGAAACGGTTGCGCGGGCCGATCCGGGTCGGCCCGTGCACGGTGCAGTGCGGCCCGAACTCGGTACCTTCCCCGACCTCCACCCCGTCGCCGATCCAGCAGAACGGGCCCACGCGCACGCCGTCGCCCAGCCGGGCGCCCGGCTCCACGATGGCGGACGGATGGACCTGCGGGCTGCTCATGCCGGCGCCGCGACCTCGGCGCAGAGGATGTCGGCGCAGGCGGCCTGCTCGCCGTCCACGCGGGCGATGCCGTGGTACAGCGCCATGTTGCGGATGGTGCGCTTGAGGGTGACCTCCAGGTCCAGCCGGTCCCCGGGCACGACCATGCGGGAGAACTTCGCGCCGTCGATCTTGACCAGGTAGAACAGCTTGCCGTCGGTGTTGCCCTGCACCGAAAGCTGGGTCAGCAGCCCGCCGGCCTGCGCCAGCGCCTCCAGCACCAGCACGCCGGGCATCACCGGCTGGCCGGGGAAGTGGCCGTTGAAGAAATTCTCGTTGGCGGTGACGTTCTTGTAGGCCAGCACGCGCTTGTTGGGGTCCAGCTCGACCACCCGGTCCACCAGCAGGAACGGATAGCGGTGTGGCAGCAGGTGCTGGATCGCCGGTACGTCGACCGGCAGCTTGACGGTGTGGCTCATTCGTCGTCCTTTCTGGTATCGATTGCGCGCAGCCTGCGCGCCATCTCGTCGAGGTGGCGGAAGCGTGCCGCGTTGCGGCGCCAGCTGCGATTGTCCATCAAGCCGGTGCCGGAGGAATATTCGCCGGGTTCGCGGATCGAACTGCTGACCAGGCTCATGGCAGTCACCACCACCCGGTCGCAGATCTCCAGGTGGCCGGCGATGCCGACCGCGCCGGCGATCATGCAGTAGCGGCCGATGCGGGTGCTGCCGGCGATGGCGGTGCAGCCGGCGATGGCGGTATGGTCGCCGATGCGGACGTTGTGCGCGACCTGGATCAGGTTGTCCAGGCGCACGTCGCAGCCCAGCACGGTGTTCTCGATCACGCCGCGGTCGATGCAGGTGTTGGCGCCGATCTCGCAGTCGTCGCCCACCACCACCCCGCCCAGCTGCGGCACCTTGATCCAGTGCGGCTCCGCGCCTTCGGGCCGGTCCATTGCCAGGCCGAAGCCATCCGCGCCCAGCACCGCGCCAGGATGGACGCGCACCCGCCGGCCCAGCCGTACCCGCGTGACCAGGGTGACCCGGGCGACCAGTTCGGCACCGGCGCCGACCACGCAGTCCTCGCCGACCACGCAACCGGGGCCGACGACCGCACCGGCCTCGACGCGGCTGCCGGCGCCGATGCTGCTGAAGGCGCCGATGCTGGCGCCCGGGTCCACGGTCGCCGACGGGTCGACGTGGGCGGCGGGGTGGATGCCGGGCTCGCGCACGGGGCGGGGCTCGAACAGCGCGGCGATCTTCGCGAAGGCGACGTACGGGTCCGGCGCGAGCAGCGCGGTGCCCTCGAAGCCGTCGGCGTCGGCCGGGCGCATGACCACGGCCGCCGCGCGCGTGCCGGCGAGCTGCCCGCGATACTTCGGATTGGCCAGGAACGACAGCTGGCCGGGGCCGGCGTGGGCGAGGGTGCCCACGCCGGTGATTTCCACCGCGGCGTCGCCATGGACCCGAAGGCCGAAACGCTCGGCCAGCCCAGCTACGGCCCGGGGGGACGCGATGGCGGCCATGGCGAGGCCGTCAGAACGTGCCGCCGAAGGTGAACTGCAGGCGCTCGAGTTCGTCGCCCTCTTCCTTCTTGAGCGGGTAGGCGTAGCTGATGGAGATCGGCCCCATCGGCGAGCGCCACATCATCGCCACGCCGGTGGATGCGCGCAGCTCGCCCGCGTCCCAGCTGTCGAAGTCCTTGTAGACGTTGCCGAAGTCGACGAAGGCCGACACCCGCGCCGCGTTGCTCTCGATCAGCGTCGGGAAGATCATCTCGATCGAGCCGACGGTCTTGAGCGAGCCGCCGATCGGCTGCAGGTAGCTGCTGCCGAACGCCGCCTCGCGCGGGCCGAGGGTGTTGTCGTCGAAGCCGCGCACCGAGCGCGTGCCGCCCACATAGAAGTTCTCGAAGAACGGCAGGCCGTCGGCCTCGATGGTGCGCACGTAATCCGGGGAATCGGGGCCGCATGGATCGCTCGGGTCCGGCCCCGGCTGGAACACCGGCGGGGTTTCCGGGTCACCGTCGTGGTCGACGTTGCTGCCGGCGGTGAAACACACGTCGCGGATGAACTTGTCGCCATAGCTGTCGCCATAGCCCAGCTCGGCGCGGGTGTTGAGCACCAGGTGGCGGCTGATCGGCCAGAACTTCGACCAGTTGTAGTTAATCTTGTAGTACTCGACCGTCGAGCCGGGCAGGGTCGCCTCCAGCCAGACCCGCTGCAGCGTGCCGCGGGTCGGCAGCAGGGCGCTGTTGAGCGTGTTGCGGCCCCAGCCGATCTCGCCGCGCCAGGCATTGAAAGTGCGCTTGCCGATGGCATCGATGTAATCGACGATCGACTCGGGGGTATAACCCCGGTAGGCGAAGATCTGGTTGCGGTCGATGCCCAGCAGCGCGGTGATCGAGTCGGTCTCGCTGATCGGGATCCCCAGCACCGCCTGGGCCATGCCGCTGGTCGAGGAGTACTGGGCGGTGTTGAAGTCGGAGTTGTCGAACTCGCTCCAGCGCAGGTTGTAGCCCAGCGACACCCCGTTGTCGGTGAAGTAGGGGTTCATGAACTGGAAGTCGTAGCGCTGCAGGTAGTCGTTGCGCTGCGCCTGTATGGCGATGCGGTTGCCGCTGCCCAGGAAGTTGTTCTGCGACAGCTGCACCTGGGTGCTCAGGCCCGCCAGCTGCGAGTAGCCGACGCCGAACACGAAGCTGCCGGCGGCCACCTCGTTGACGCTGTAAACCACGTCGACCTGGTCGTTGCTGCCCGGCACCGGGCGGGTCTCGACCTCGACGGTGTCGAAGTAGCCCAGGCCCTGCAGGCGGATCTTGGAGCGGTCGATGGCGGCCTGCGAGTACCAGGAACCCTCGAACTGGCGCATCTCCCGGCGCAGCACCTCGTCGGCGGTGCGGGTGTTGCCCTTGAATTCGACCCGGCGCACGTTGACGCGCGGACCCGGGATCACCTGCATGTTGATGGCGACGGTGCGGTCTTCGCGGTTGATGTCCGGGATCGGGTTCACCTGGGCGAAGGCGTAGCCGATGTTGGCCAGCGCGGCGGTGATGGTGTCGGAGCTGAGCTCCAGCAGGCTGCGCGAGAAAGTCTGGTCGGCGCGCACCAGCAGCATGTTCTCGACCTGCTCGCGCGGCAGCACGGTGTCGCCGGTGAGCTCGACCGAGGATACGGTGTACTGCTCGCCCTCGGTCAGGCCGACGGTGAGGAACATGTCCTGGCGGTCGCCACTGATCGCGACCTGCTGGGAGTCGATGCTGAAATCGACGTAGCCGCGGTCGAGGTAGTAGTTGTTGAGCTTTTCCAGGTCGCCGGCCAGCTTCTCGCGCGAGTACTGCGCGTCGCGGCGGTACCAGCTCAGCCAGTTGTGCTCGCCCGACTCCCACTGGTCGAGGATGTCCTCTTCCTCGAACACCTCGTTGCCCACCAGGTTGATGTGCTGGATGCGGGCGGCGTCGCCCTCGACGATGGCGATGGTGACGTCGACGCGGTTGCGCGGCAGCGGCGAGACCGTCGGGGTGACGGTGACGTTGTACTTGCCGCGGTTGTTGTACTGGCGGGTGAGCTCCTGGGTGACGCGGTCCAGGTCGAGGCGGTCGAAGGTGTTGCCCTCCGACAGGCCCAGCTCGTTGAGGCCCTTGAGCAGGTCCTCGGTCTTGATGTCCTTGTTGCCGGTGATGCTCAGCGCGTTGATCGCCGGGCGCTCGGTCACCGTGACCACCAGGATGTCGCCCTGGCGGCCGACGCTGACGTCCTCGAAGAAGCCGGTGGCGTACAGGGCACGGATCGCCTCGCCGGCGGAGGCCTGGTCGACGGTGTCGCCGCGCTCGACGGGCAGGTAGGTGAACACCGTGCCGGCGGAAATGCGCTGCAGCCCGTCGACGCGGATGTCGCTGACGGTGAAGGGGGCGGTCGCAGTCGCGAACGAGGCGTCCTGCGCCACGGCGACCAGCGCCGGGGTGGAGGACAGGGCCGTGGCCAGTGCAACGGCGAGCAGGCGGCGGGAAAGGGGTCGCGTCATCATCACGTCCGGTTCGATCTCACGCGGCGCCAGTCTGGCTGGCACCACATCGGGGCAGGTCTCGGGTGGAGGGCAGGACCTTGACGGAAGGGCGACATCAGCGCACCAGGTTGTTGATGATGTCGTTGTAGAACGCCAGTCCCATCAGGGCGGCCACCAGTGCCAGGCCGATGTACTGGCCCACCACCATCGCGCGTTCGCTTACCGGGCTGCCCTTGACCAGCTCGATAAGGTAATACAGCAGGTGACCGCCGTCCAAGACCGGGATCGGCAGCAGGTTGAGGATGCCCAGGCTCAGTGACAGCAGCGCGAGCAGGGACAGGAACCAGGCCGCGCCCTGGTCGGCGTAGGCATTGGCCGCGCGGGCGATGGTGACCGGGCCGGCAACGGTGTTCTCCACCGCCACGCGCCCGGTGAAGGCGCGACCGATCATCGCCACCAGTTCACCGGCCTGGTGCCAGCCCTCGGCCAGCGCGGCGGGTACCGCGCGCAGCGGGTCGTGGCGTAGCAGGGCGTCCTTGCCGGGGGCCTCGGGGCGGGCGGCGGCCACGCCCAGCACCCAGTGCGGCTCGCCGTCTTCCCGTTCGACCCGGCCGGGCTTGATCTCCAGCGCCAGCCGGTCGCCGTCGCGCTCGACCTCCACCATCGCGTCGCCACCGCGCCGTCCCAGCTCCTGCACCAGCGGGCCGATGTCGCCCCAGTCGTCGACACCGGTGGCGTCGATGGCGGTGATGCGGTCGCCCTCGGCCAGCACGCCCCAAGCGGCGCTGCCGGGTTCGACCCGGCCCACCACCGGTGGCACCGACAGGTGGCGCGGGGCCAGGCCGATCTCGTCCAGCACGCGGCGCTCGTCGATCCGGTCCGGCAGCCGCGACAGCGGCAGTGTCAGCGAGCGTGGCTCACCGTCGCCGGACTGCAGCGACAGCGGCACGTCGGCCCGGTCCAGCGCGGCCGGGATCAGGGCCATGTGGACCTCGCTCCAGGTCGGGGTGGCACGCTCGCCCACCGCCAGCACGGTGTCCCCGCGTGCGAGGCCGGCCTCGGCGGCGATGCCCTGGACCTCGCCGACCACCGGCGCGTAGTCGGGCCGTCCGATCACGAACATCGCCCACAGCAGGCCCACGCACAGCAGCAGGTTGGCCAGCGGGCCGGCGGCCACGATCGCGATGCGCTGCCACACGCTCTTGCGGTTGAAGGCTTGGGAGGCCAGCTCGGGGGGGATGTCCTGCTCGCGCTCGTCGAGCATCTTCACGTAACCGCCCAGCGGCAGCATCGCGACCACGTACTCGGTGCCGTCGCGGCCGGTGCGCTTCCACAGCGGCCGGCCGAAGCCGACCGAGAACCGCAGCACCTTCACCCCGCAGCGGCGGGCGACCCAGAAGTGGCCGAATTCATGGAAGGTGACCAGCAGGCCGAGCGCGACCAGCAGCCACCAGATCGACCCGAGCAGCTCACTCATGGACGACCCCGCAGGCAGGCGCGCTCATGCCGGCACCGGCGAGCGGGCGACCAGGGCTTCCGCATGGCGGCGAGCGGCGGCATCGGCCTGGTGCAGGGCACCGAGCGAGCCGGCGGCGGTGGCGGGAAGTGCGGCAAGGGTGTCCTCGACCAGCGCGGCAATCGACAGGAAACCCACCCGGCGCTGAAGAAAGGCTGAAACCGCGACTTCGTTGGCCGCGTTCAGCACCGCCGGGGCGGTCCCGCCCGCCTCCAGGGCCTG
Source organism: Pseudomonadota bacterium (assembly GCA_023388955.1). GTDB lineage: Bacteria > Pseudomonadota > Gammaproteobacteria > Xanthomonadales > Xanthomonadaceae > Novilysobacter. Next base: position 3,930 of record JAEWFH010000007.1, on the reverse strand, counting down.
GAAGGCCAGTGCGAGGCAAGGGAAGGCGGTGGTGTCAGGCGGTTCGAACTCCAGCCGTCCGCCACTGGCCAGCAGGTCGAGCCCGCCGACGCCGGAGGCGACCCGGTCCGGCCAGGCGAAGCCGACCGCCAGCGCGGTGCGCATGTCCGGCAGGCCCAGCTGCGCCATGGTCGAGCCGTCGATGAACTCCACCATCGAGTGCACCAGGCTCTGCGGGTGCACCAGCACGTCGATGCGCGACCCCGGCAGGCCGAACAGGTGGTGCGCCTCGATCACCTCCAGGCCCTTGTTCATCAGGGTGGCGGAATCGACCGAGATCTTCGGTCCCATCAACCATTTCGGGTGGTTGATGGCTTCTTCCACGGTGACCGTGCCCAGCTGCTCGCGGCTGCGGCCGCGGAACGGGCCGCCGGAGGCGGTCAGCACGAGCCTGGCAACCTGTGCCCGCAGTGCTTCGCCCGGCAGCCCGGCATTGCCGTCGGCCACCGGCTGCGGCGGCAGGCACTGGAAGATGGCGTTGTGCTCGCTGTCGATCGGCACCACCGTCGCGCCGCCCTCGCGCGCAGCAGCCATCAGCAGCTCGCCGGCCAGCACCAGCGATTCCTTGTTGGCCAGCAGCAGCCGCTTGCCGGCGCGGGCCGCGGCCAGGGTCGAGGGCAGGCCGGCGGCGCCGACGATCGCGGCCACGACGGTGTCGCAGGCATCGCTGGCGGCGAGGGCCTCGATCGCGGCGTCGCCGGCATGGGCGACCGTGTCCAGGCCGGCATCGCGCAGGCCGTCGCGCAGGGCCTGGAAGCAGGTTTCGTCGGCCACGGCGGCATGCGCCGGCCGGTGGCGACGGCACAGTTCGACCAGCGCCTCCACGTTGCAGCCCGCGGCCAGCACGGTGGCCTGCAGGCGACCCGGATGGCGGGCGATCACGTCCAGCGCCGAGGTGCCGATGGAGCCGGTCGCTCCCAGCACCGCGACGCGCTGCACGGTGGCCGCCCCGGCGTTCACAGCCCCAGCACCGCCTTTCCGACGGCGAAGACGGGCAGGGCGGCCAGTACGCCGTCGACCCGGTCCAGTACCCCGCCATGGCCCGGAATCAGGCGGCCGGAGTCCTTTACGCCGGCATGGCGCTTGAGCAGGCTCTCGAACAGATCGCCCACCACCGAGAACAGCGCCGCGACCACGCACACCAGCGCCAGGCCCGGCAGCCGGGTGGCGGGAATCCCGGTGCTCAGCGCGACCAGCAGGCCCACGCCGACCCCGACCACCAGCCCGCCGAGGAGTCCCTCGACGGTCTTGTTCGGGCTGACCCGCGGGGCCAGCTTGCGGCGGCCGAAGCGGCGGCCGACGAAATAGGCCCCGGTGTCGGCGCCCCAGACCACGAACAGCGCGACCAGCAGCCAGCGGTCCCCGTGGGGTTGGCCGCCGTGGATGTAGCCCACCGCGGCCCAGGCCGGGATCATCGCCAGCGCGCCGGCGGCGAGCTTCACCATCCGCGAGTAGCCATGCGGGTCGCTGGCGAAGTTGAAGTTGCGCAGCCACAGCAACGAGGCCAGCCACCAGGCCACGCCGACGAAGCTGGCAAGCAGGAACAGCACCAGGCTCAGGCCGCTGCCGCTGCGCGAGGCCCACACCAGCCCCACCATCACCGCCAGGTGCGCGGCCAGCAGCGCCGAGCGCGCCAGGCTGTCCTCGACCCCGGCCAGCTCCAGCCATTCCCACAGCCCCAGCAGCAGCACCACCGCGGCCAGGGCCATCATCCAGCCGGTGGGCAGCAGCAGGATCGCGGCGATTGCGACGGGCGCCATCACCAGGGACGTGACAAGGCGGATTCGGGTCATCGGGCAGGCTCCTGGGCGGTAGTGCGTTGCCGGCTCTGCGCCCCGGTCAGCCCGAAGCGACGCTCGCGCCCGGCGTAGTCGTCGAGCGCGGACTGGAGTGTCGCCGCGTCCAGCTCGGGCCACAACACATCGGTGAACCACAATTCGGTGTAGGCCATCTGCCACAGCAGGAAGTTGCTGATGCGCATGTCGCCACCGGTGCGGATGAACAGGTCCGGCGGGGGCAGGTCGGCCAGGGACAGGCGCGCGCCGAGCATCGACTCGTCGATCGCGGCCGGGTCCAGCCGCCCGGCCGCGGCGTCGGCGGCAAGCGAGCGGGCGGCGCTGGCGATGTCCCAGCGGCCGCCATAGCTGGCGGCAATGGTCAGCACCAGGGCCCCGTTGCCCCGGGTCTGGGCCTCGGCCTGGGCCATGCGCTCGCGGATTGGCACGGGAAAGCGCTCGCGCTCGCCGATGAAGCGGACCTGCACGCCGCGCCGGCCGAGTTCGTCGACCTCGCGCTCCAGGGCATTCATGAACAGCTTCATCAGCGCCCCGACCTCGTCCTCGGGACGGCCCCAGTTCTCGCTGGAAAAGGCGAACAGGGTCAGCGCATCGATCCCGCGCTGCAGGCAGAAATCGATGCACGTGTTGACCGCCCGCGCACCGGCACGATGGCCGATTGCACGCGGGCGGCGGCGGCGCTCTGCCCAGCGGCCGTTGCCGTCCATGATGACGGCAAGGTGGCGGGGCAGGCGGGGTGGGGTGTCGGATCCGGCCATGGCGGCAGCAACGGCGAGGCCGTCAGACCGCCATCAGCTCCTGCTCCTTGGCCTTGACCACCTCGTCGACGTCCTTGATCGCCGCATCGGTGATCTTCTGCACCTCGTCCTCGCTGCGGCGCACGTCGTCCTCGGAGACTTCCTTTTCCTTGAGCAGTTCGCGGACCTGGTTGTTGGCATCGCGGCGGATGTTGCGGATCGCGACCTTGGCGTTCTCGCCCTCGCCATGCACGACCTTGGTCAGCTCCTTGCGGCGCTCCTCGGTCAGCGCCGGCAGGTTGATGCGGATCACGGTGCCGGCGGTGTTCGGGGTCAGGCCCAGGTCGGAGTTGATGATCGCCTTCTCGACCGCGGACACCATGGGCTTCTCCCACGGAGTGATGGTCAGCGAGCGCGAGTCGCTCACGGCCACGCTGGCGACCTGGGACAGTGGCATGTCCGAGCCGTAGTAGTTGACCTTGATGTGGTCGACCAGCGCGGTGTTGGCGCGACCCGTCCGGACCTTGACCAGGGCATCCCGCAGCGCGTCGACGCTCTTGTTCATGCGGGTCTGGGCGTCCTTCTTGATCTCGTTGAGCATCGGGCGGCTCCGGTGGCTGCGATAAGCGCGCCAGTATAGCGCCAGCCCGTGCGGTTGGACGCCGCCCGGGTTACTGCGAGCGGCCTTCGACCAGGGTGCCGATGTCCTCGCCCTGCAGGATGCGCAGCAGTTCGCCCGGGTGGCCCATGTTGAATATCCGCAGCGGCAGGGCGCTGTCGCGGGCCAGGGCGAAGGCGGCGGTGTCCATGACCTGCAGGTCGCGGGCGAGCACGTCGTCGTAGCTCAGCCGGTCGTAGCGCACGGCATCGTCGTGGCGGGCCGGGTCCTTGTCATAGACGCCGTCGACCTTGGTCGCCTTCAGCAGCAGGTCGGCGCCGATCTCGATGGCGCGCAGCGCGGCGCCCGAGTCGGTGGTGAAGAACGGGTTGCCGGTGCCGGCGGCGAAGATCACCAGCCGGCCCTTTTCCAGGTGGCGGATCGCGCGGCGGCGGATGTAGTCCTCGCACACGTCGTTGATCTTGAGCGCGCTCATCACCCGGGCCTTGCCACCCAGCTTCTCCAGCGCGTCCTGCATCGCCAGCGCGTTGATCACGGTGGCCAGCATGCCCATGTGGTCGCCGGTGACCCGGTCCATCCCGCCGGCGGCCAGGCCGGCGCCGCGGAAGATGTTGCCGCCGCCGACCACCAGCGCGATCTCCGCGCCGGCCTGCTGGGCCTCCATCACCTCCCGGGCCAGTCGCCCGATCACCTTCGGGTCGATGCCGTAGTCCTCGTCCCCCATCAGCGCCTCCCCGGA
>JAEWFH010000188.1 GCA_023388955.1 Pseudomonadota bacterium | reverse complement strand
GCCGATCGCCACCGCCAGGTCGTGCACTTCCTGCGAGGCCAGCACGCTGCCCGAGGCGACCTCCCAGGTGTTCAGGATCTTGCCGCGCAGCGGGAGGATGGCCTGGAAGTCCTTGTCGCGGGCCTGCCGGGCGCTGCCGCCGGCGGAGTCGCCCTCGACCAGGAACAGCTCGGTGCGCGACAGGTCCTGGCTGATGCAGTCGGCCAGCTTGCCGGGCAGGGCAGGGCCCTGGGTGACCTTCTTGCGGGTGACCTGCTTCTCGGTCTTCAGGCGCGCGCTGGCGCGCTCGATGGCGAGCTGGGCGATGCGCTCGCCCAACTCCACGTGCTGGTTGAGCCACAGGGTGAAGGCGTCCTCGGCGGCGCCCTCGATGAAGCCCGCGGCCTGGCGCGAACTCAGGCGCTCCTTGGTCTGGCCGCTGAACTGCGGGTCGGTCATCTTCAGGCTGAGCACGAAGGAGACCCGGTCCCAGACGTCCTCGGGCGCCAGCTTGACCCCGCGCGGCAGCAGGCTGCGGAAGTCGCAGAACTTGCGCAGCGCGTCGGTGAAGCCGCTGCGCAGGCCGTTGACGTGGGTGCCGTGCTGGGCGGTCGGGATCAGGTTGACGTAGCTCTCCTGCACCAGCTCGCCGTCGGGGATCCAGGCGACGGCCCATTCCACGGTCTCGGTCTCGCGCGTCAGGCCGCCGATGAACAGCTCCGGCGGCAGCAACTCGCGGCCTTCCAGCTCGCCCAGCAGGTAGTCGCGCAGGCCGTTCTCGTAGTGCCACTCGATCTTCTCGCCGCTGGCCTCGTCGGCCAGGCGCACGGTCAGGCCCGGGCACAGCACGGCCTTGGCGCGCAGCAGGTGCTTGAGCGCGCGCAGGTTGAACTTCGGCGTGTCGAAGTACTTCGCATCCGGCCAGAAGCGCAACCGGGTGCCGGTGTTGCGCTTGCCGACGGTGCCGGTGATCTCCAGCTCGCTGGCGCGGTCGCCGTCGGCGAAGGCGATGTGGTGCTCGCTGCCGTCGCGCTTGATGAACACCTCGACCCGGGTGCTCAGCGCGTTGACCACGCTCACGCCGACGCCATGCAGGCCGCCGGAGAAGGTGTAGTTGCGGTTGGAGAATTTCCCGCCCGCGTGCAGCCGGGTCAGGATCAGCTCCACGCCCGGGACGCCTTCCTCGGGGTGGATGTCGACCGGCATGCCGCGGCCGTCGTCGGACACCTCGCAGCTGCCGTCGGCGTGCAGGGTCACCTCGACCAGGCGCGCATGGCCGGCCAGGGCCTCGTCCACCGCGTTGTCGACCACCTCCTGCGCCAGGTGGTTGGGGCGGGTGGTGTCGGTGTACATGCCGGGCCGGCGCTTGACCGGGTCCAGGCCCGACAGCACTTCGATGTCGGCGGCGTTGTAACGGGTATTCATGCGGGACGGACTGCCGGGGGAACCGTGTGAAGTCCGCCAGAATGCGGGCCGCCGCGGGGGTGGTCAAGGTCGCTACGGCCGCCCGCGCCGGACCGGCAGGCGCTTTGCGCGGCAGGACTTGCGTCCGGTCAATACCGCCACCCCGCCGTTGCCGCATCGTGGGCCCACACACAGGGGAGGACGAAGTGAGCGACCAGTACCACGACCTGCAGCAGAGCTACGGCCGCTGCCTCAGCGGCAAGGGTTTCATCGAGCGTTTCTACGAGGTGTTCATGGCGCGCGACCCGGAGATCGCCGCGATGTTCGCCAACACCGACTTCCGCAAGCAGCGCCTGGCGCTGCGCCGCGGCATCAGCGTGGCGATCTTCCACGCCGCGGGGAGCAACGTGGTCCGGCGCGCCACCGAGACCATGGCGGACGTGCATTCCGGCGCCGGCCGCTGCCCGGTGCGGCCGGCGCTGTACCGGCACTGGGTGGAGGCGTTGCTGGAGGTGATCCCCGAGTTCGATCCGGAGGCGGACGCGGCGCTGCTGGCCCGCTGGCGCGAGGCCATGGGGGTGGTCACCGGCACGTTCGCCGGGCGGTTCGACGGGGCCGAAGGGAAAGCGCAGGCTGAACGTACGGGCTGGGCGCGGCGTGTCTTCAGGCGGCCGGGGCGCACGACCGGCTAGCCTTCGGGGGTCGTCACGGGGAGGCGGCGTTGAATCCCGACAAAGAGGACGAACCCATGAACAAGCGCATCCTGTTGCTGGTACCCGTCGCCCTGGCCCTGGCCGGCGTGGCCCTGGCGGCCTCGGCCCAGCAATCCGGCAGCGCCGACCGGTCCACGGTGCAGGGCGACCAGGCCCGGCAGGCCGCCGCGCGCGCCGAACGCAGTGCCGCCGACGCCCGCCGCGAGGCCGCGAAGCGCGCCGCCGAGGAGGCCCGCAAGGCCCGCGAAGCGGCGAAGGCGAGCGGCGCCCGGCGCCCGGCGGAACGCGAGGAAGAGGAGGACGGGCGGCGTTGAGGCCGCCCCCCGGGCTGTCAAGCGGTCGCAGCGGTCACGGCGAGCCTGTAAACTACGGCTTTCCAGCGGCAGCTAGACCATGACTCCCCTGATCTTCGTCACCGGCGGCGTGGTGTCCTCGCTTGGCAAGGGCATCGCGGCGGCCTCGTTGGCGGCCATCCTCGAATCGCGCGG
>JAEWFH010000183.1 GCA_023388955.1 Pseudomonadota bacterium | reverse complement strand
GTGCTCGAGCTTGCCGGCATCGTCGATGCGCTCGGACTTGATCTGCAGGATCGAGACCTTGTCGGCCAGTTCGCCGACGGAAACGGGGACGAGGATGGTTTGCATGGCGACCTCACGCGTGGGGAGGCCATGGTACGCGATGCCTGCCGGGCTCCCGGAATGACCGCAGGGGGTGTCGTGTATATACTCCCCCCTACTATCCATGTGGTGCCTGCGCGTGCCCCATTCCCCCGAAGAGAAAAAGAAGGTCCTCGCTCGCATCCGACGCATCCGCGGCCAGTGCGAGGGACTGGAGCGCGCGCTGGAGGCCGGCGCCGACTGCGGCCCTGTGCTGCAGCAGATCGCCGCCATCCGTGGCGCGGTCAACGGGTTGATGAGCGAGGTGCTGGAGTCGCACCTGCGCGAGCAGTTCGGCCAGCCCGCCGGGGACGCGGTCGAGCGCCAGGCGCGCGTCACCGAGATGACCGGGCTGATCCGCTCCTACCTCAAGTAACCGCACGTCCGTGGCGCGCCGTCGCGCGTCGCCCCCCACATCCACGTTCCACAGGAGTACCGCCATGAAGACCCGTGCCGCCGTCGCCTTCGAAGCCGGCAAGCCGCTGCAGATCGTCGAGCTCGACCTGGAAGGGCCGAAGAAGGGCGAGGTGCTGGTGAAGATCACCCACACCGCGCTGTGCCACACCGACGCGTTCACCCTGTCGGGCGAGGATCCGGAGGGCGTGTTCCCGGCGGTGCTCGGCCATGAGGGTGCGGGCATCGTGGTCGAGGTCGGCGAGGGCGTCACCAGCGTCAAGCCCGGCGACCACGTGATCCCGCTCTACACCGCCGAGTGCGGCGAGTGCCTGTTCTGCAAGTCCGGCAAGACCAACCTGTGCGTGGCGGTGCGCGCCACCCAGGGCAAGGGCGTGATGCCCGACGGCACCACCCGCTTCAGCTACAACGGCCAGCCGGTCTACCACTACATGGGCTGCTCGACCTTCGCCGAGCACACCGTGGTCGCCGAGGTCTCGCTGGCCAAGGTCAACCCGGAGGCCAACCCGGAGCACACCTGCCTGCTCGGTTGCGGGGTGACCACCGGTATCGGCGCGGTGCACAACACCGCCAAGGTGCAGGAGGGCGACAGCGTGGCTGTGTTCGGCCTCGGTGCGATCGGCCTGGCGGTGATCCAGGGCGCGAAGCAGGCCAAGGCCGGGCGCATCATCGCCATCGACACCAACCCGGCCAAGTTCGAGCTGGCCAGGGAAATGGGCGCCACCGAGTGCGTGAACCCGAAGGACTTTGAGAAGCCCATCCAGCAGGTGATCGTGGAGATGACCGACTGGGGCGTGGACCACAGCTTCGAGTGCATCGGCAATGTCGAGGTGATGCGCGCCGCGCTGGAATGCGCCCACCGTGGCTGGGGCCAGAGCGTGATCATCGGCGTGGCCGGTGCCGGCAAGGAGATCAGCACCCGCCCGTTCCAGCTGGTGACCGGCCGCAAGTGGCTGGGCACCGCCTTCGGCGGCGTGAAGGGCCGCACCGAGCTGCCAGGCATGGTCGAGGACGCGATGAAGGGCGACATCCAGCTCGAGCCCTTCGTCACCCACACCCTGCCGCTGGAGCGCATCAACGAGGCCTTCGACCTGATGCACGAGGGCAAGTCGATCCGCACCGTGATCCGGTACTAGCCCAGTAGATCCCTTCTCCCGCTTGCGGGAGAAGGTGCCCGAAGGGCGGATGAGGGCAGATGGCAAGTCCAGTAAAGATCACAGGCTGGACTTGGGAACCGCCCTCACCCCGGCCCTCTCCCGCAAGCGGGAGAGGGGGTATCAAAAGAAGGAGCTCCCCCATGGAACGCATCGAACACCACGCCTGCTTCGGCGGCTGGCAGGACGTCTACCGGCACGAGTCGAAGGTGCTGGGCTGCGACATGACCGTCGGCGTGTACTTCCCGCCGCAGGCGGAGGAAGGCCCTTGCCCGGTGCTGTACTGGCTGTCCGGCCTGACCTGCAACGAGCAGAACTTCATCACCAAGGCCGGCGCGCAGCGCTACGCCGCCGAGCACGGGATCATCCTGGTCGCGCCGGACACCAGCCCGCGCGGGGACGACGTGGCAGACGACGAGGCCTACGACCTGGGCCAGGGCGCGGGCTTCTACCTCAACGCCACCCGGGATCCCTGGGCGAAGCACTACCGGATGTACGACTACATCGTCCACGAGCTGCCCGAGTGGGTGGAGACCGACCCGGCGGCGAGCGATCGCCGTTCGATCAGCGGCCACTCGATGGGTGGCCACGGTGCGCTGGCCATCGCGCTGAAGAACCCGGGCCGCTACCGCAGCGTGTCGGCGTTCTCCCCGATCGTCGCGCCCACGCAGGTGCCTTGGGGCGAGAAGGCCTTCAGCACCTATCTGGGTGACGACCGCGAGGCCTGGAAGCAGTACGACGCGGTCGAGCTGGTGAACACCGCGCAGGAGAAGCTGCCGCTGCTCATCGACCAGGGTGACGCCGACAACTTCCTCGCCGAACAGCTGCGCCCGGAACTGCTGCGCGAGGCCTGCGAGGCAGCCGGCCACCCGCTGACCCTGCGCATGCAGCCGGGTTACGACCACAGCTACTACTTCATCTCCAGCTTCATCGGCGAGCACATCGCCCACCACGCGCGCGCGCTGAAGGCCTGAGCGATGCGACTGTGGTCCCTGCACCCAGCCCATCTGGACCGGCAGGGGCTCACGGCCCTGTGGCGCGAGGGACTGCTGGCGCGCGCGGTGCTGTCGGGCCGCACGCGTGGCTACCTCAACCATCCGCAGCTGGAGCGCTTCCGTGACCAGCCGGAACCCGTGGTGGCGCTCGACGCCTACCTCGCCGCGGTCGTCGACGAGGCGACCTCGCGCGGCTACCGCTATGACCGCAGCAAGCTCGGTCCGGCCCGCGTGTTGCCACCGATCGAGGTGTCCCGGGGCCAGCTGGATTTCGAATGGCGGCACTTGATGGGAAAGCTGGCCCGGCGAAGCCCGGCGTGGCATGCCGCGCAGCAGGAGCACGCAGCGGTGCGCTGCCACCCGTGCTTCGTGGTCGTGCCCGGGCCGGTCGCCGCTTGGGAACGCGGTGTCCTGGTTCGTCCACCGTTGGGCGACGGGCACCGGCCGGCGTAAGCTCGCGCCACGCCTGAAGGGGAGAGCGTAGTGGAATCAAAGTCGATGAAAGTGCCGGCGAGCGTATGGATCGTGGGCGGGCTGGCGGCGGCGTGGAACCTGATCGGGGTGGCGGCGTTCGCGATGCAACTGGCGATGCCGGCCGAGGCACTGCAGGCGATGCCGCCGGAGCAGCGTGCGGTCTACGAGGCCACGCCGGGCTGGCTGTATGTGTTCTACGGGATCGCCACGATCGGCGGCGTGCTTGGATCGCTCGGCCTGCTGCTGCGGCGACGCTGGGCGGTGCCGGTGTACCGGGTGGCGCTGATCGCGCTGGTGTTGCAGGTGCTGGGTGGCTACCTGGCGACGCCGGCGTGGTCGATCAGCGGTGCCGCTGGACTCGGCTTCCCGGTGTTGCTGGTCGCCGTCTCTGCGGGGCTGTGGTGGTTCGCGCGGAGGATGGCCGCCCGCGGCGTCCTGCGCTGACGGATCCGGTATGGCGCAATACGGCGTCCGGCGGGCGCCTGTTGTGCCCTGTGCCGGTGATCAGGTGCGCAAGTGGAAATCGGTGAAGGCGAAGCGGTCGTCGCGCAGGACCGTTTCGCCGTCTTCCAGCTGGAGGGGATGGCCGAACATCGGGCCGGCGTGGACCAGGGTGTGGAACTCGCCGTCCTCGCCGCAGGGGTCGCAACTGTCGGGGAGGTCGTCCAGCAGCGTGCGATCAAAGGCGCGGCCGGCGTAGCGGGCATCGAGCTGGGTGGTGTCCACGCAGCACAGGCGGGTCTTCAATCCGCCTTCGATCATCTCCCGCGCCAGCTGCGCGGTATCGGCGCCGAACAGCGGGGTCTCGATCTTCCAGCCATGGCGCTCGCACAGCTCGGCGCGCCACTGGCGCACGTCGGCCAGTTTCAGGTCGCCATAGGCGATCGTGTCCAGGCCGGGCCAGCGATCGCGGGCCTCGCCCAGGGTCGCGGCGAAGGCGGCTTCGTAGGCGGCGTTGTCGCAACCGGCGCGGATGGTGGATTCCAGCAGCGGCAGTCCGGCCGCTGCGGCCTGGGCGTGCAGCACGTCGCGGCGGATGCCGTGCATGGCGACACGGGCATGGTCTTCGGTCACGGTGGTCAGCAGGCCGACCACGCGGACGTCGTCGCGGGCACGCAGGAGGTGCAGGGTCCAGGCGGCGTCCTTCCCGCCGCTCCAGGCCAGGAGGAGGTTCTTCATGGTGGGGGGCGTGGTACGTCCATGGATGCCCGCGTTCGCGGGCATGACGCTAGGCGGCGGTCACGTTGCGCAGCTCCCATGCGTTGCCGGCAAGCCAGCGCAGGCGCTGCTGCAGCAGCTGTCCGGGCAGCGTGGTGGTGGCGATCAGTTCCACCCGCAGGTCGTCCTGGCGTCCGATGACGGTGGCCTGCGGATCGGTCGCGCCCAGGGCGGGATCGACCTCGTCGGGCTCGTCCTGCTTGGCCAGCCAGTGCCCGAACAGCGTGTCGCTGCGCAGCGCCTGCTGCAGTTGCTCGGCAAAGCCCTCGGCACTGACCGCGGTGAACGACAGCCCGGGATCGGACCCGCGGGCGAGCTTGGCGTCGGGCAGGTGGATGTAATAGCGGGTACCCATGTCGTCCTCCTTTGTCCGCCTACAGGGTAGGCCCGGCTTCCGGCGATGAATGTGAACAGGGCCGCCCGGGAGGGGCGGCCCTGCAGGTCACACCGTGGGCGGGGCGGCTCAGTCCAGCTGCAGCCAGTGCTGGTGCGACTTCGGGCAATGGCCCACGCCGGTGGGTCCGAACTCGACGCCGAACTGCCGCCCGCTGCCGTGGTGCTGCCAGTAGAAGGTCGGCGCCGGCACCGCGCGGTTGCCGATTTCGGCCATGTCAGCGTCGACGTCGAACAGCCGCCCGTCGACCATCACGTAGCGGGTGTCGGCGGTGTTGCGGATGTTCTCCAGCGGGTTGGAGTCCAGCACCACCAGGTCGGCCTGCTTGCCGACCTCCAGCGAGCCGAGGTCACCGGCCAGGCCGATGTAGTCGGCGCCGTCGATGGTGAACGCGCGCAGCGCCTCGAACTCGCTGAAACCGCCCTGCACGAACATCCAGGCCTCCCAGTGCGGGCTCAGGCCCTGCAGCTGGCCGTGGCCGCCGACCTGGATCTTCACCCCGGCATCGCGCAGTTCCTTGGCGGCCCTGGCCACCTCGATGTGCCAGTAGTCCCAGTCCGGCGCGGTCTCGCGGCGGATGCTGCGGGCATCCAGCGTCTCGCGCGGGAAGAAGCGGTTGAGCTTGGGGTCTTCCCATACGTTGTCACGCGCGTACCACCAGTACTCGCCGGACAGGCCGCCGTAGTTCACCACCAGGGTCGGGGTGTTGCGCACGTCGGTCTGCGACCACAGCTCCACCACGTCCCTGTACAGCGGGGCGACCGGGATGTTGTGCTCCACGCCGGTGGCGCCGTCCAGGATCATGGTCATGTTGTGGTGGAAGGTCGAACCGCCTTCCTCGACCACCAGCATCCCCAGCTCGCGCGCGGCGGTGTTGATCTGCTGGCGCTGGTTGCGCCGCGGCTGGTTGTAGCTCTTGACCGAGAACGCCCCGTTGGCCTGCATCCGGCGCAGGTGGCTGCGGGCATCGTCGAGCGAATCGACCTCCGCGCGCGAGCCGCCGTCGGCGCCGTACAGGATGGTGCCGGTGGAGAACACCCGCGGGCCGACCATCCTCCCGGCCTTCTGCAGCTCGGCCTCGGAGAACACGAACTCGGTGGTCGCCGACGGGTCGTGCAGGGTGGTGATGCCAAAGGCCAGGTTGGCGTAGTAGGCCCAGTTCTGCTGCGGCACCACGCCGCGGCCGAAGTGCGAGGCGTGGGCGTGCACGTCGATGTAGCCCGGCACGATGGTCTTGCCGGCCGCGTCGATGACGTTGGCGCCGGCCGGAACCTGCACCGAGCCGGAGGGGCCGACCGCGGCGATGGTGTCGCCGCGCAGCACGATGGTGCCGCCCTCGATCACCTCTTGGCTGTTTTCCGCATCGCGCATGGTGATGATGCGGGCGTTGGTGAAGGCGACCACCTCGTTCGGCGCATCCACCTCGACGGCCAGGCCGACCGGCACGCCGCCGCCATGGACCGGCTCGGCGATGTCGGCGCCACCGGCGAGGAAGGCGAAGCTCTCGTCCAGCCGCCGGGAGTGGTAGCGGTCGCCGACCATCCAGTGCAGTGACTGCGAGTCCGCCGCCCAGTGCAGGTAGCTGCCCACGTCGGCGCTGACCCGCGCCACCGGCACCGCCTTGGTCTCGCGGCTCAGCTCGACCGCCTTGCCGGTGTGCACCATGGGGGCGACGTAGGCGTTGAACAGCTCGGTGAAGGCGACCCACTTGCCGTCCGGGCTGACCTGCACCGAGTCGACGTACTTCAGGTCGAACAGCTCGCGCGGATCCTCGCCGTTGAGGCCGACCGACATGAGCTTCTTCTCCATGCCGCCACCGCTCAGGTACAGCACGCGGCTGCCGTCGGCGCTGAACTGCGGCGACTGGCCGTTGTCGGCCACGCGCACCGGCTCGCCGCCACCGGCCGGCATCACGTAGATGCCGCGGTCGGACGACCACAGGCTGCCGGTCAGGCTGCTGCCGCCGGAGCGGGAATAGACCACGCGCTTGCCATCCGGCGAGAAGCGCGGGTGGTAGTAGAAGCCCGGCTCTCCGGTCAGCGTGCGGCCCTTCGAGCTGCCGCTGGCGCTGCGTACGTGGATCGCGCCCAGGCCTTCGTCGCTCCAGGTGGTGTAGAGCAGCTGGCGGCCATCCGGGCTGAAGCTGGGCTCGTACTCGTAGACGCCCTCGTTGCCGGTCAGCCGGCGCGGCTCGCCGCCGGGCAGCGCCTTGCGCCACAGCGTGCCCAGCGCGTGGAAGACCAGGGTGTCGCCGTTGGCGGAGGTGGCGACGTCGCGGATCATCTTCGGCGCGAAACGGCCTTCCTCGATGTCGCGCGCAAAGCGCAGCGGCTCGATGACCTTCTGCTCGACCTGCGCGGTGAAGGGGATCTGGCTGGCCTCGCCAGTGCCCATGTCCACGCGCCACAGCTTGCCCTGGGCCCAGACCACGACGGACTTCGAGTCCGGGGTCCAGCCAAAGCCGGTGTAGGGCCCGAAGATCGACCAGGCTTCCTGCTGGTCATGCGCCAGGCCGTCCCAGACCGGGCGGACTTCGCCGCTGGCCAGGTCAAGGCTGTGCAGCACCGACTTCTCGCGCACGCGCTTCACGAACGCCAGCGACTTGCCGTCGGGCGAGGGCACCGGGCGCACCGCGCCACCGGGACTGGCGACCACGGTGTCGATCGCGCCGGTCTGGCGGTCCAGCCGCTTGATGGCGTAGATGACGCCGTGCGGATTGCGGTTGTACTCGAAGGTCGGCCCCGGGCTGACGTCCTGGGAGAAGTAGACGTAACGGCCGTCGGGGGAGACGGAAGGCTCGCCCAGGTCCTGCTGCTCGTTCTTCTTCTCCACCAGCTGCAGGCCCTTGCTGCCACCGGCGGCGTGGTACATCCACAGCTCGCCCGCGCCCAGCGAGCGCCGGGAGGTAAAGTGCTTGCGGCCGATCACGAACTGCCCGTCCGGGGTCCACGCCGGGGTGTTGAGCAGGCGGTAGTCCTCGTCGCTGACCTGCACCGGGTCGCTGCCGTCGGCGGCGATGGTCCACAGGTTGTTGCCGCCGTCGCGGTCGGAAGTGAAGGCGATCCGGCGGCCGTCGGGCGACCAGCGCGGCTGGATGTCCCAGGCCATGCCGGTGGTGATGCGGGTGGCGACACCGCCGGTGATCGGCATCCGGTACAGGTCGCCCAGCAGCGAGAACACCACCTCGTTGCCGTCCGGGGAGACGTCCACGTCCATCCAGGTGCCCTCGTCGGTCTGGAAGGCGATGGTCTTCGACGGACCAGGCGGATTGTCGACGTCCCACTTGTCCGCGTCGGCCTCGCCGTTGCGCTTCGCCTGCCCGGAGGCCCTGTCGAGCGGTACCCCGGCCGGGTCGACCGCGACCGGGTCGAGCTGGTCCTGTTCGAGCTCGTCCTGCCCGGGCCCGGCGCCTTCCTTTGCCTCCGCGTCCTGCGGGACGGGCTGTGGCGGGGGTTGCTGCGCGGCGACCGGCAGGGCGAGGGAGGCGGACAGGGCGCTGGAAAGCGCCAGCACGAGCAGGCGTCGGGTCATGGGCATTCGGGAATCGGACGAAGGATCACTGCAGCCTAGCCGGTGGCCGCCGCCCCCCGCATTGGCTGGAAGTACCGGCGGCTTTGCCGGACTTGGCGGCCTCGCACCGGCCGCGGCGTTGCCGCCTAGGTGAAGGGGACCTCGCCCTCCGCGGCGAAGCCCAGGGCCAGCGCGCCCTTGCCGACGTTGACCATGCCGGTGAGGCTCATGATGCTTTCGAACACCTCCACCCCGTGCTCGGCGCAGCCTGCGCGCAAGGCGTCGTAGCCGGGCAGGGCACGCATGTGTTCGAGCGGCCCGCCGTAGCTCAGGCACAGGGTCGGCGTCATCAGGCCGGCGCGGACGCGACCGGCGGCGAACGCGAACAGCTTCTCCACGGCCGCTTCATGGCCCTTCACCTTGGCGACCGGTCCGGTCTCGCCGCGGTAGCCATGCAGGATCGGCTTGATGTCCAGCGCCGTCCCCAGCGTGGCGCTGAGCAGGCCCACGCTGCGGTCCCCCTTGGCGCGGGTGCGGGCGCGCAGGTAATGCAGGTCGGGCGGGATCAGATAGGCGTGGGTGTTCTGTGCCAGCTGTTCCAGGCGGGTACGGATCGCCGCCGGCGGCGCCTCCGCCGCGCGCAGCCGCACCGCCTCCACCGCGGTGATGCCCTGGCCGGCGAACAGGGTCTGGGTATCGATCACCCGCAGCGCGAATGGCGTGGTGTGGCCGGCCGCCTCGCGCGCCGGGCGGTAGTCGGCGAGGATCGCGAAACTGGCCTGCTGGGCGTTGTCGTGGATGGGGCTGCGGGTACGGGTGATGGTCAGGCAGAACACGTGGTCGTAATCAACCACCAGCCGGTCCAGGAACAGCTCGCGGATCTGTTGCACGCTGAAGGGCGTGGTCTCCGCGGTCGCGCCGCCACTGGCGACGTGGGACTCCAGGAACCCAAGCGTGACTTGCGGGTCGCGCCGGTCGGCCAGGACCGCCTCGCCGATGCGCACCGTGATCGGCAGCACCCCGATGTCGTGGGCCTGCAGGAATTCCAGCGGGAGGTCGCACGCCGAGTCTACGACTATGCCGATCCGCATCGCCTATCCCCCTATGCCTGGAATGTGCTGCAAGCATATAACGGGCGTGACGCCGGTCGCGCAAACGGCGCGGCCGGAGGCAGGGGGCGCCTGGTCCGGGCAGGGCGGTACGGCGGCCGCATCCACGCCACCCCGGCCGCAGCCGGGGTGGCGGGGTGGCCCGTGGCTAGCGCCCGGAGTCGGCCGTCGGGTAGGCCCGCGGCAGGCCACCCTGGGCCGCCGGCACCTGCGGATGCAGGTAGCGGTCGCGCAGCTCGGTCTGGCGGCTGGTCATGGGGATGGCGTTGCCGTCCATCCACACCTGCAGCGCCACCGAGGCCACGTCCAGCGGGTCACCGCTCCACAGCACCAGGTCGGCGCGCTTGCCGGGTGCGATCGCGCCGAGCCGCTCCACTCCGAACGCCTCCGCCGGTACCGACGTCAGTGCGGCCAGCCCGTCCTCCCACGGCAGGCCGTTGGCGACCGCGTTGCCGGCCAGCTGGCGCACCTTGCGCGCGTTGTGGGACGCATCGCCGGACTGGGTGAAACCGACCTCCACCCCGGCCCGTGCCAGGCGCGCGGCGTTCTCCAGGGTGGCGCCGATCTGGTCGAAGCCTGCGGGAAGGTTGGCCAGCGGGTCGACGAAGACCGGTACGTCGTCGGCGGCGAGCTGTTCGCCCACCTTCCATGCCTCGGCGCCGCCGGAAACCGCCACGTCCACGCCCTTGTCGGCGGACCAGCGCAGCAGCTGGCGGATGTCGGCGGCGCGGTCGACGTTGACCACGATGCGGCCGGAGCCGTCCAGGAAGGAGGACAGTGCCTTGCGCCCGGCCGGGGTCAGCATCGCCGCGTGCGAGTCCGGCGCGATCCGACCGCGGGCCTCGTCGACCAGCTGGTCGAGCAGCATCCACTGCGCCGCGCGCGAGCTTCCGCTCAGCCGCGCCGCGTCCGAACCCAGGTCGACGAACAGCAGTTTCGGGCCGGCCGGATCCAGGCTGCCGTCCAGGCGCACGACCGCGCCCTGGCCGCCGATGATCGAACCGCCCTGGCCGCTGGAGGCGCCCAGCAGGGTCCAGCCGATGCCTTCGGTGCGGGTGACCGGGACCAGTACCGACTCCGGGTTGTAGGCCAGGGTGACGTCGAACTCGGGGCGCACGTCCATGCCCTCGCCGCCGAGGCCGACGCGGTTGTCCACCGTCGACTGCTCGCCCGAGACCTCCTCGATGCCGATGCCGGTGATGCCGCCGAACAGCGTCGGCGACAACGGCCGGCCTTCGGCGTCGACCACCTGGGCGCCGGCGGGCGCGGCCAGGCCGGTCCCGACCTGGGCGATGGTGTTGCCGCGCACCAGCACGTCGGCGCCCTGCAGGGTGCCCTGCGGGCCGGCGGTATGGACGGTGGCGTTGCGGATCAACAGTGCCGGCCCGCCGGTGGCGGTGTCCTGGGCGAAGGCGCCGGTGGCGGCCAGCGCCAGCCCGGTGGCCAGCAGGGTGCGGCGCGCGACGCGGCCGAGGGTTCCGAAGCGGCTCACAGCACACCTCCGTTGCCGGCCGCGGCCGGCTGTCCAAGCATGAAGTCGCGGACCGGCTGGCGGGCCGGGTCGTTGCGGTCGTACAGTCGCGCGCCGTCGATCCAGACCTGCTCGGCCTGGGCGTAGACGCTGAAGGGGTTGCCGCTCCACAGCACCACGTCGGCCATCTTGCCCGGCTCCAGGGTGCCGACCTGGTCGTCGATGCCCATCGATTTCGCCGGATGCGAGGTGATCCAGCGGATCGCGTGCTCCGGGGTGATGTCGATGCCGGCCAGGCCGGCGCGGGCGATCACCTTGGCCGCCTCCTGGTTCAAGCGCTGGATGCCCTCGGCCGAGTCGCTGTGCACGATCGCGCAGGAGTTCGCGGGGCGGTCGACCAGGGCGATGTTCTCCTGGATGCCGTCGAAGGCTTCCATCTTGAAGCCCCACCAGTCGGCCCACAGCGCGCCGCAGATGCCGCGCTCGGCCATCTCGTCCGCGATCTTGTAGGCCTCCACGCCGTGGTGGAAGGCGGCGATCTGGAAGTCGAACTCGTCCGCCAGCGCCATCATGTTGGACATCTCGTCGGCGCGGTAGCAGTGGATGTGGACCTTGATGTCGCCGTTGAGCGCGGCGGCCAGGGTCTCCATCTTGAGGTCCTTCTTGCCTCCGTTGCCGTTGCCGTTGGAGCGGCCGGAACCGTCATCCGACGACTGCCACCAGCGCCGGCGCGGCTCGTCCTCTCCGGACCCGCCGCGGTCGGTGCGGCCCCCGTGCTTCTCCAGGTACTCGGCGGCCTCGATGAAGGCCGCGCGGTGGCCGGCGATGTTGCCCATGCGGGTGGACGGGCCGCCCTTCTGGCCGTACACGCGCTTCGGGTTCTCGCCGCAGGCCATCTTCAGGCCCCACGGCGCGCCCGGGAACTTCATCGCCTGCACGCTGGTGCCCGGCACGTTCTTGAGCGTCACCCCGCGGCCGCCGAACAGGTTGGCCGAGCCGGGCAGGATCTGCAGGGAGGTGATGCCGCCGGCCAGCGCCGCGCCGAAGCCCGGGTCCTGCGGCCAGACCGAATGCTCGGCCCACACGTGCGCGGTGTTGGGCGAGACCGCCTCGTTGCCGTCGCTGTGCGCCCGCACCCCGGGGCTGGGATAGACGCCCAGGTGGGAGTGGACGTCGATCAGCCCCGGGGTCACCCACTTGCCGGTGCCGTCCACGCGGGTGGCGCCGGCGGGGGCCTGCAGGCCGCGGCCCAGTTCCACGATCACGCCGTCGGCCATCAACACATCGGCGCCGTCGATGCGGTTGCCCGCGCCATCAAGCACGGTGGCACCGGTGATCAGCACCGGCGGCGCGGCGATGCGCTGGTAGGTGCTGGGATACGGGTCGTTCGCGAAGGGCGAGGTGTTCGCGGCGGTCGCCGGACCGGCGCCCAGCGCCAGGCCGAGGGCGACCGCGAGCGCGGCGCAGGTGGGTCGGATCATGTGGCGTTTTCCCCAGGTCGAAGTCACCGGCAGGGTGCCGGATATTCCACCGTAGCCGGGGCTCGGGGTGCGGGCCAACCCAACCAATGTCACGAAGGCGGGTTTTTCCTTTGCCGCATCGGGCGGCTGCTACCTTGGGGCCCAGTCCACCATCGGGAACACGCCATGAGCGAAGTCGTGACGGCCTCGGAAGTCGTTGGTTTCTGGCGCCAGGCCGGGGAAGAAAAATGGTTCCGCGGCGGGCCGCGGTTCGACGCGCTGTGCCGCGTGCGCCTGCTGCCCACGCACCTGGCCGCCTCGCGGGCGGAGCTCGCGGACTGGGAGCACGACGCCGAGGGCAGCCTCGCCCTGGTGCTGCTGCTGGACCAGATCCCCCGCAACGTGTTCCGCGGCAGCGCGCACGCCTACGCCACCGACCCGCTGGCGCGCGCGGTGGCCGAGCGTGCCATCGGCCACGGGCATGACATGCAGACCGACGCGGCGCTGCGGCGCTTCTACTACCTGCCGTTCACGCACTCCGAGGCGTTGCTGGACCAGCAGCGCTCGCTGGAGCTGTACCAGTCGCTGGAAGGGCCGGATCCGGCGAAGTGGGCACGCCACCACCACGGCATCATCGAGCGTTTCGGGCGCTTCCCCCATCGCAACGCGCTCTTCGGGCGCGCCACCACGCCTGTCGAGCAGGCGTGGCTGGAGGAGGGCGGTTTTACCGGTTGATCAGTACCGCGGGATCGAGGTGTCCACGTCCTGCGCCCAAGCGTCGATGCCGCCGGTCACGTTGTAGACCCCGGTGAAGCCCTGGCCGCGGAAGTGCTCGGCGGCCTTGGCGCTGCGCTGGCCGGTGTGGCACAGGAAGGCGATCGCGGTGTCCTTGGGCATCTGCTCCAGCGCCGCGGCGCCGCCGTCGCTGTCCAGGCTGCGGAACGGGACCTGGACCGAGGCCTGCTCGCGCTCGGACGCCGGACGCACGTCCACCAGCAGCATCTCGCCGGCGGCGACCTTTTGCGCCGCCTCGGCGGGCTTGATCGCCTTCACCTTGGGCGGGGCGTTGGGGTTTTCGATCACCAGGCCACGGCCGCGCTCGTCGTCGACCCAGTCGATCGACATGCCGCGGGCGCGCTGGGCACTGGCCAGGTCGAACTGCACCTTCAGGCCGGCCGATTCGCTGGTGATCGCCGAGGCGTCCACCGGGGCCAGCTGCAGGCGGGCGTTGTAGCGCGGGTCGACCTCGACCTGCAGCACGTAGCCCTCGCCGGCGTTGTCGATCGACTGGCGCAGCATCTCGGCGGCCTCGGTCCCGATGGTGATCTGCGGCGGGGTGCGGTCGGGGGCGGGGACGCCCAGGACGGTGTACAGCTCGCCGGAGTTGGCCATCTGCTCGATGATGTCGCTGCCACCCACCAGCTCGCCGCCGATGTACAGCTGCGGGATGGTCGGCCACTGGCCGTAGACCTTGATGCCCTCGCGGATTTCCGGGTCTTCCAGCACGTTGACGTGGGCGAACTCGACGCCGGTGGCGCCCAGTGCCCCGACGGCCTTGGCCGAGAAGCCGCACTGCGGCGCACGCGGCTCACCCTTCATGAACAGGACGACGCGGTTGTCGTTCAGGAGGCTCTCGATACGCGAGTGCAGGGCGGGGTCGAGCTGCATGGCAAAGGATTCCGTGACGCGGGGGAAGCGGACAGTCTAACGAGCCCATGCTGAGGCTGGCATGATCCAGGTCATGGCCGCCGACCCCCTGCACTGCCCGCCGCGCCGCCCGCATGCCTGGTTGCCGGTCGCGATCGCCTCGCAGCTGCTGGTGGTGCTGGCCTGGTGGCAATGGGGCTGGCCGGCGGGGCTGGTCCTGCTGCTGGCCACCCATGGAGTGTTCTTCTGGGGGGTGATGAAGCCCGACTCGCGGCTGTTCGCCCCGGTGCTGTCGCGCCTGCCTGGCGACGAGCCCGTGGTGTGGCTCACCATCGACGATGGCCCCTCCGAGGACACCCTGCCGATCCTCGGGTTGCTGGACCGGCATGGGGCGAAGGCCACCTTCTTCCTCGTCGGGGAGCGGGCGGAGGCCCGGCCGGAACTGGTGCGCGAGATCGTCCGCCGGGGCCACGGGGTCGGCAACCACAGCCAGCATCACCCGCAGGCCTGGTTCTGGGCGCTGGGACCGGGGCGGATGCGCCGGGAGGTGGCGCAGGCACAGGCGTTGCTGACCCGTCTTGCGGGCACGCCGCCGCGCTGGTTCCGCGCGGTGGTCGGGATGGCCAACCCGTTCCTGGCCGCGCCCCTGCGCGAGCACGGGCTGGCACGGGTGGCCTGGAGTGCGCGCGGGTTCGACGCGCTGGAGCGGGATCCGCGGAAGGTGGTTGCGCGGATCGAGCGTGACCTCGGCCCCGGCGCGATCGTGTTGCTGCATGAAGGCGCCGGGCACGGGCGCAACGTGGAGACGCTCGCGCGGTTGCTGGAAACGCTCGACCGGCGCGGATACCGGTGCGTGGTGCCGTGACGGGGCTCAGGCTTCCCGCGTCGCCACCACCAGCCAGTTGTTGAACGGCGTACGCCCGTACAAGGGGGTGAACCGGCTCTGCAGCCCGGCCGCGTCGAACGTCCCGCGCAGCATCCCGGGATCCGGGTACTCCCCGGGCGTGGCCCCCATCCAGCCGACCAACCGCGAGAACACGTCCACCGCGCGGGTGATGCGCGCGCGCCGGCTGCCATCGGCCAGGCCGGTCCGGATCACCAGCCGCGACCCGGGGGCGAGCATCGCGGCCACCTTCTGCAGCAGTCGTTGCTGGCCGGCCGCGGGCACGAACTGCAGCACGTCCAGCACCGCCACGTTGCCGCGGTGGCCCAGGCTGGCGAGGTCGAAACCGGGGTCGGCCAGGTCCTGCGCCTCGAACCCGGCGCCACGCAGGCCGGCCCGCCGGGCGGCCCGGCGGGCGCGGGTGATCTTCGCGGCATCCAGGTCGATCCCGCGGTAGTCCATCTCCTGGCCGTCCGCCCGCAGCGCATGCGCCAGCAGGCCCAGGCCACAACCCAGGTCGAGTACCGGTGCTTCGCTGCCACGCAGCGCCGCGCACACGCCCGGGTACAGCGGGTCGCTGCCCAGCTTGGCGCGGGTGTAATGCAGGTCCCAGCGGTTGCCGTACCAGCGTTCCGGGCCGAAGGCGGCGGAGATCCGCTGCGCCAGCTCCGGCGGGACCGGGCGGCCGGCGGTGCCGGGATCGGCGGAAGGCTCCGCCACGCTCATCCGGCCAGCAGCCCGCGGGCGACCGGCAGCGCCTGCCGTACCCACAGCGCGTACATCGCCGCGGAGGGGTGCAGGCCGTCCTCCACCAGCATCTGCGCGTCGGCCCCGTGCTCGCGGCTGAGGCCGGTGATGTCGACGAACGCGACCTCGTGCTCGTCGCACAGCCCGGCGGCCACCGCGTTGTAGGCGTCCAGCTCGGCGGCGATCGTGGCCGCGTCCCGCTCGTCGCGACCGGCGAAGGGCGTCACGCCCCAGTCCGGAATCGACAACACCATCACCCGCCCCGGCGCGTCGCCCGCCAGCGTGATCGCGCGCCGCAACAGGGCGTGGAACTCGCCGCGGTAATCGGCCGCGCTGCGGCCGCGGTACTGGTTGTTGACTCCGATCAGCAGCGAGACAAAGTCGTAGTGCTCCAGCGGCGGGGTGGCCGCGTCCATCGCGGTGGACAGCTCGTCGGTGGTCCAGCCAGTGGTCGCCAGGGTGCGCGGGAACTCCAGCGGGACGCCTTCCCCGCGCAGTGCCAGGGTCAGTCGCACCGGCCAGCGGTCGGCGGAATCGATCCCCTCGCCGATGGTGTAGCTGTCGCCCAGGGCGAGGTAGGTGATCGCGTGTGGATCGGTGGCCATGGCCGGCTCCTGTCAGGCGACCGCGCCGCCATGGCGCGCGTGGCCCGCCATGGCGCGGCGGGCAAGCACCCGGTCGATGCGCGCGAACACCTCGCGCAGCATCTCCGGCTCGGGCAGCAGGGTGACGCGGAAATGGTCGCGCCAGGTGATGTTGAAGCTCGAGCCCGGGACCACCAGCACGCCCTCGGCTTCCAGCAGCTCCAGCGCGAAGCCGTGGTCGTCGAAGCCACGCGCCGCCGGGCCCACCACCTGCGGGAATGCATACAGCGCCGCGTCGGGCGCGACCAGCGCCAGGTGGTCGCTGGCCTCCACCGCCTCGATCACCGCGCGCCGGGCCTCGTGCAGCCGTCCGCCCGGGGCGCACAGCGGGGCGATGGTGTCCTCGCCGTGCAGCGCCGCCTCGATCGCGAACTGCCCGGGCACGTTGGCGCACAGGCGCAGCGCGCCGAGCAGGTCCATCGCGTGGTGGAAGCCGCCGCAGGCCACCGGGTCGCCGGACAGCACCGCCCAGCCCACCCGCCAGCCGCAGGCGCGGTGGACCTTGCTCAGCCCGCCCAGCGACAGGCACGGCACCTCGCCGGCCAGCGGCGCGAGCGGCTGGAAGACGGCCCCATCGTAGGTGATCGAGTCGTAGATCTCGTCGGCCATCAGCAGCAGGCCGTGGCGGGCGGCGATGGCGACGATGCGCTCCAGCAGCGGCCCCGGGTAGCTGGCGCCGGTGGGGTTGTTGGGGTTGATCAGCACGATTGCCCGCGTGCGCGGGGTGATGCGTGCCTCGATCTGCTCCGGATCGGGCAGGAAGCCGTTCTCCGGGCGGCAGTCGTAGTAGACCGGCACGCCATCGTTGAGGATCGTCGCCGCCGACCACAGCGGATAGTCCGGCGCCGGCAGCAGCACCTCGTCGCCCGGGTCGAGCAGGGCGCGCAGCGACAGGTCGATCAGTTCGCTGACCCCGTTGCCGAGGAATACGCGCTCCGGGCAGGCGTTGGGCGTGCCGCGGGCGCGGTGGAAGGCGGCCACCGCCTCGCGTGCGGCCGGTAGCCCCTGCTGGTGGGTGTACGGGTCGGTGCCGGCGATGTTGCCGGCGATCGCCTGCTGCAGGTGCCCGGGCGCACGGAAGCCGAAGGCGCCCGGGTTGCCGATGTTGAGCTTGACCAGGCTGCGCCCGGCGGCTTCGAGCTCACGTGCGCGGCGGGCGAGTTCGCCGCGGATTTCGTAACGGACCTCGGACAGCCGGGTGCGGGTTCTCAGGACGGGGGCGGACAC
Organism: Pseudomonadota bacterium; assembly: GCA_023388955.1. Taxonomy (GTDB): domain Bacteria; phylum Pseudomonadota; class Gammaproteobacteria; order Xanthomonadales; family Xanthomonadaceae; genus Novilysobacter. The sequence continues at coordinate 4,838 of JAEWFH010000183.1, read as the reverse complement.
GGGCGGGCGGCGCGTTTCGGGGGAGGGTGCCAGACTATCGGAATGCCGCCGCAGCGTGGGTATCCGGCCGCGCGCGCCGCTAGAATCCGCCCATGAGTCCCGGCAGCCCGCCCACCGCATGACCGATCCCCGCGCCCTGCAGGCGATCGGCTGGCCGCTGGACGAAGCCGGCCGGCCGGCAGTCGACGCGTGGCGCGAATGCCTCCAGGTCCATCCCGGTGCCCGCCCGGCGCGGGTGGTCGAGCAGCACCGCAGCGGCTACGTCGTCGCCGACGGTCCCGACCACGCGTTCGCGGTCGAATCCCCGCCGGAATGGCAGCGCCGGCCCAGCTACCGCAAGGGTGGCATCCCGCCCGAGGCCCGCGCCGCGGTCGGCGACTGGGTGCTGGTGGAACGCTCCGGCGACGTGATGCAGATCGTCGCGCTGCTGCCACGCCGCAGCGCGATCAAGCGCGCCGCCGCCGGTGAGCACTACAAACAGCAGCTGATCGCCGCCAACGTCGACACCGTGTTCGTGGTCTGCGGGCTGGACCAGGACTTCAATCCCCGCCGCATCGAGCGCTACCTGCTGCTGGTCAAGGGCAGCGGCGCGCAGGCGGTGGTGGTGCTGACCAAGGCCGACCACGCCGGGGACGTGCCCGGCGCGGTGGCGACCATCGCCGGCCTGGCCAGCGCCGAGGTGCCGGTGCGCGCGGTGAACGCCCGCGAGCCTGACAGCGTCGCCGCCCTGCGGCCCTGGCTGCAGCCGGGAAACACCGTGGTGATGGTCGGCAGCTCCGGCGCCGGCAAGTCGACCCTTACCAACTCCCTGGCCGGCAGGGAGCTGATGAAGACCGGGGAGGTGCGCGGCACCGACTCGCGTGGCCGCCATACCACCACCCACCGCGCGCTGATCCCGTTGCCCGGCGGCGCCTGCCTGATCGACACCCCCGGCATGCGCGAGCTCAAGCCGACCGGCGAGGAGGACGTGGCCGACAACTTCAGCGACGTCGAGGCGCTGGCGCTGCAGTGCCGCTTCCGTGACTGCCGGCACCTGAAGGAGCCCGGCTGCGCGGTGCTGGCGGCCGTGGAGGTCGGACACCTGGACCCGCAGCGGCTGGCGAACTACCGGAAGCTAACGATAGAAGTTTCCACAGCGGCAGAGCGACTGGCGAAGCAGCGGATTGAGAGCCGTGGTTCGGGCAGCGCGTGATGTTTGCTGGCCCCGTGGAAAATCAAAGAATAACTTTCTTATTAGTTTGATGTCAGGGTTTCGGCGATCTTTTGTAGCACAATCAGGCTCGCAACCCCGAGTGTAAAGAAGGTGATTGGTTGAATCCACGAGGGCCTCTTTTGTTTTGCGTAAAGACCTATCGTGAATCCTGCAACCAGCGCCGTAAGTATTAGGAGTATCCAGATTTCCATGGGGCTACCACCTCCCCAGTCCGGGGTACTCTGCCTCGCATTGTTGATGTGCGTCGTTCATCTCCCCCGGGATAGAGACGCCGTTGCGCTCACCATTAATTGAGAGCTGCCAGAAGAGTAAGGGCTTATACATGCAAGCTCTCCGCACCACTCCCAAGCTGGGCGTACCCAAATACTTTCATCGGTTGCGATTCGAGGGGTTCGAATAGTTACGAGAAAATCAGGATTAGAGAGGATGGCTCTCAACTTGGCCAAGCTTTCTGCACGCACCTGCGGGTCGTCTGAGATCCCTTCGATGGCCTTCGCGAATGTCTGGGATAGCTGGGGTTCGCCGGGCCGATTTAGATATATGCGGTCGGTCTTTTTGTCTAGCAGAAGGCTAACGCCCCCCGTCATCTCAATATAGAACTGCTCGCTTGATGGGTCCGATGACGCATACAGTACTTTGGGGTCCTCTGCCGCTGCTGCTCCCGCAGAAAAGAGTGCGCATATAGCAAAACCGGCCGAAGAGACGAGATCCTTCATGTCACATCCCTTTGACATTGTTAGTGGGCTCGGCATACCTCATTTGCGTGTTGCGAGCAACCAGCGTGATGCAGGTGGCTGGGCCTGCCGTCGCTGGATCTCCGCAGGTCTTCTTAAGGAAGGTCTGAGCAACCCACCCTGATGCGGTAATTCCGGACCAGTGTTCGAAGCGCCGCCGGGCCAACGGCGCGTGGACATCGGGGTGGGTAGGTTCCGCGGATGCCCCACACCGCGCCCGACATCGTCCACCACGCGCAGCTCGACGAGCGCATGGTCCGCGCCGCCGCCGGCATCCGGCTGCTGGGGCTGGCCAGCTGGCCGGCGTCGATCCTGGACGGCTTCCTGGCCGACCAGGCACGCGGGGTGACCCGGCTGCCGGTCGTGGAATACCCGCGACATGACTTCTCCGCCGAACGCGCCGAGCTGGAAGTGGTGGCGAAGCAGGCCGATCCGGACCACCCGCTGGGCGAGTACCTGGTCGAGTCGGCACGCAGCTGGGAGGCGGCGGCCCGGTTCTGCGAATGCCTGGGCACCGGCGAGGCCTGCGACCTGTCGATGCGTCTGTACGGCCATCCCGAGTCACCCCTGCCCGGCCATGGCCCGGGCGTGCGCTGGGCGGCGCGCAAGTTCATCGCGGTCGCCGACGAGCTGCACCGCGACCTGGTATCCCCGGCCGAGCAGTGGCCGATCTCCGCCACCTCGCTGGCGCTGCAGCTGCAGCGCGACCTGGACGATTACTTCAACGAGCGGGTGATCGAGGTGGTGCTGGACCCGGACCTGGTGGCCAAGGCCGCCGCCGGGGCCACCCGCATCCGCCTGCGTACCGGGGCCGCCTTCACCGAGTACGACCGCCACCAGCTGCGCGAGCACGAGGCGTTCGTGCACTCGCTGACCGCCCTCAACGGCGAGGCCCAGCCGGTGCTGCGCAGCCTGGGCCTGTCCTCGCCGCGGGTCACCGCCACCCAGGAGGGCCTGGCGACGTTCGCCGAGCAGGCCACCGGCAACCTCGACATCGAACGCATCAAGCGCCTGAGCCTGCGGGTGGAGGCGGTGGCGATGGCGCTGGAAGGGGCGGACTTCCTCGAGGTGTTCCGCTACTTCCTCGATGCCGGCCAGCCGCCGGAGGAGGGCGCGGCCTCGGCGCAGCGGGTGTTCCGCGGCATGCCGGTGACCGGCGGGGCGGCCTTCACCAAGGACACGGTGTACCTGCGCGGGCTGGTCGGGGTGCACACCTTCTACCGCTGGGCCCTGCGCACCCGGCAGCTGCGGCTGGGGCGCTGGCTGTTCGCCGGCAAGATGACCCTGGGCGACGTGCAGCGCTTCGCCCCGCTGTTCGAAGCCGGCGTGCTGCTGCCGCCGCGCTGGATCCCGCGCTGGCTGGCGCGGGCCAACGGGCTGGCGGGGATGCTGGCGTTCTCGCTGTTCGCCAACCGCATCCAGTTGCAGGCCATCGACGACGCCGGGTTCCTGGATATCTGACCGGCAGCCCGGAACGGCATGCCCGGGGCCTTGCGCGAGGGCTAGAATCAGGGGTTCCCTTGTCCCGCCCGGCCGTCCATGTCCAGCCCCGAAGACTTCAAGCAAGCCGCCCTCGACTACCACCGCCAGGCCCCGGCCGGGAAGATCAAGGTCACCCCGACCAAGGCGCTGGTAACCCAGCGCGAGCTGGCGCTGGCGTACTCCCCGGGCGTGGCCTACCCGTGCGAGGAGATCGTCGCGGACCCGGGCACGGCCCGCGACTACACCGCCCGCGGCAACCTGGTCGCGGTGGTCACCAACGGCACCGCGGTGCTGGGCCTGGGCGACATCGGGCCGCTGGCCAGCAAGCCGGTGATGGAAGGCAAGGGCGTGCTGTTCCAGAAGTTCGCCGGGATCGACGTGTTCGACATCGAGGTCGACGAGCGCGACCCCGACAAGCTGGTCGACATCATCGCCAGCCTGGAGCCGACCTTCGGCGGCATCAACCTGGAGGACATCAAGGCGCCGGAATGCTTCATCGTCGAGCGCAAGCTGCGCGAGCGGATGAAGATCCCGGTGTTCCACGACGACCAGCACGGCACCGCGATCATCGTCGGCGCCGCGGTATTGAACGCGCTGAAGGTCGCCGGCAAGGACATCGCCCAGGTCCGCGTGGCGACCACCGGCGCCGGCGCGGCCGGCATCGCCTGCCTGGACATGCTGGTGGCGCTGGGCGCCAGGCGCGAGAACATCCTCGCCTTCGACCGCGACGGGGTGATCCACACCGGCCGCGAGAACCTGGACGAGGGCAAGATCCGCTACGCCCGTGACACCGACAAGCGCACCCTGGCGGAGATCGTCGAGGACGCGGACGTGTTCCTGGGCCTGTCGGCCGGCGGCATCCTCAAGCCGGAGATGGTCGCCACCATGGCCGAGCGCCCGGTCATCCTGGCGCTGGCCAACCCGCACCCGGAGATCCTGCCCGAGGCCGCCAAGGCGGTGCGCCCGGACGCGATCATCGCCACCGGCCGCTCGGACTACCCCAACCAGGTCAACAACGCGGTCTGCTTCCCCTATATCTTCCGCGGCGCGCTGGACGTGGGCGCGACCTGCATCAACGAGCAGATGAAGCTGGCCTGCGTGCATGCCATCGCCGAGCTGGCGCAGAAGGAAGCCTCCGACCTGGGCGCGGCCTACGGCGGCGAGGTGCCGACCTTCGGGCCGGAGTACCTGATCCCGCGTCCGTTCGACCAGCGCCTGATGGTGGAACTGTCGGCCGCGGTGGCGCAGTCGGCGATGGATTCAGGCGTGGCCAGCCGGCCCGTGGCGGACATGGACGCCTACCGCGAGCAGCTGCGCCAGTTCATCCACCGCACCGGGCTGGTGATGAAGCCGGTCTATGACCGCGCCCGCGCCGACCGCAAGCGCGTGGTCTACGCCGAGGGCGAGGA
>JAEWFH010000122.1 GCA_023388955.1 Pseudomonadota bacterium | reverse complement strand
TGGTCAGCGCGGCCTTCGAAGGCCTGGCGCCGCTGGCCCGGCACCGTGCGGTGTATGCCGCGGTGGGAGCGTTGATGGACACCGACATCCACGCCCTGGCGATCGTGGCCAGGACGCCGGAAGAGGTAGGCAAGGCTTGAGCGGGGCCGGGTCCCGCGCTCGCTATACTCGCGTGGACCCTTGATGCCGGCGCAAGTCACAATCGCGTGGAATCAAGCGGTTGTCGCGCAAAGTTAAACCACATTCGTACTCATAGGCGCCGGCCTGCGGCGCCCGGGGCAGCAGCCACGCATGCGTCTTTCCACCATCAAGCTGTCGGGGTTCAAGTCCTTCGTCGACCCGACCACCCTGCACCTGCCGACCAACATGACCGGCGTGGTGGGGCCCAACGGCTGCGGCAAGTCGAACATCATCGACGCGGTGCGCTGGGTGATGGGCGAGAGCTCGGCCAGCCGCTTGCGCGGCGAGTCGCTGACCGATGTGATCTTCGCCGGTTCCTCGGCCCGCAAGCCGGTGTCGCAGGCAATGGTGGAGCTGGTGTTCGACAACTCCGACCACACCATCAGCGGCGAGTACGCGTCCTTCAACGAGGTCTCGGTCAAGCGCATCGTCAGCCGTGACGGCGCCAGCCAGTACTACCTCAACGGCGCCAAGTGCCGCCGGCGCGACATCACCGACCTGTTCCTGGGCACCGGGCTGGGGCCGCGCAGCTACTCGATCATCGAGCAGGGCATGATCAGCCAGATCATCGAGGCCCGGCCCGAGGACCTGCGCGTGTACCTGGAGGAGGCCGCCGGCATCTCCAAGTACAAGGAGCGCCGCCGCGAGACCGAGAACCGGATCCGCCACACCCGCGAGAACCTGGACCGCCTCAACGACCTGCGCGAGGAGGTCGGCAAGCAGCTCCAGCACTTGGCCCGCCAGGCCCGTCAGGCCGAGCAGTACCAAGCGCTGCAGGAGGAGCGCCGGGTCCGCGATGCGGAGTGGAAGGCGCTCGAGCACCGGGCACTGGAGCAACGCCTGCAGGGCCAGCGCGAGAACCTGGCCCGGCAGGAAACCCGGCTGGAACAGCTGGTGGCCGAGCAGCGCGAGGCCGAACGTGAGATCGAGGCCGGCCGCGCCCGCCGCGAGGAGGCCTCGCAGGCGCTCGCCCGCGCCCAGGCCGAGAGCTACGAGGTGGGCGGCACCCTGGCCCGGGTCGAGCAGCAGATCCAGCACCAGCACGAGCTGGCCAGCCGCCTGCACCGTGCCCGCGAGGAGACCCGGACCCAACTGGCGGAGATCGCCGAGCACATCGCCTCCGACCAGTCGCGGCTGGAGGTGCTGGACGCGTCGCTGGAGCACGAGGAGCCGCGGCTGGAGGAACTGCGCGAGCAGGACGCCGCCCGCCAGGAGGCCCTGCACCAGGCCGAGGCCGCCCTGGCCGGCTGGCAGCAGCGCTGGGACGAACACGCCCGGGCGCAGTCCGAGTCCGCGCGTGCCGCCGACGTCGAGCGCACCCGCATCGAGCACCTGGACCGGCAGGCACTTGATGCCGAGCGCCGCCGCGAAGCCTTGCAGGCCGAGCGCGCCGGGTTGGACATGGAGGCGCTGGCCGAGGCGCTGGAGTCTCTGGTCGAACAGCACGAGGAGCGCAAGCTCGGGCTGGAAAGCCTCACCGCGGCGCTGGACTCGCGCAAGGAACACGTCTCCGCGCTGGCCGAGCAGCAGCGCACGCTGCAGGCCGACCTGGCCGAGGTGCGCAAGCAGGCCCAGTCCTCGCGCGGCCGGCTGGCCTCGCTGGAGGCGCTGCAGAACGCCGCGCTGGGCCAGGAGCAGGGGGCCGCGCTGGGCTGGCTGCAGGCGCAGGGGCTGGACTCCGCGCGCCGGGTCGGCGAATCGCTGCAGGTCGAGCCGGGCTGGGAGACCGCCGTCGAGGCCGCGCTCGGCCAGTTGATCGAAGGGGTGCTGGTCGACGCGCCGGAACGCCTGGTGGATGCACTGGGCACCCTGGGCGACGGCAACGTGGCCCTGGTGGACGGCGCGGACGCCGGGTTCGAGGCTCCCGCCGGCTCGCTGGCGGCCAGGGTCCGTGGCCCGGTGGCGGTCCGTCGCCTGCTGGGGCGGATGCGCGCCGCCGTGGACCTGGCGGAGGCGACCGCCCTGCTGTCCGGGCTGGACCACGGGGAAATGGTGGTGACCCGTGCCGGCGAGTGTGCCGGCCCGGGCTGGGTGCAGGTGCGGCGCGAGCGCGATGCCAGCCAGGGTGCGCTGCTGCGCGAGCGCGAGATCCAGGAGCTGCACGCCGCCATCGAGGCGCTGCAGGCCCGCGAACAGGAGCTGGAGGACCAGCTGGCGGAGCTGCGCGATGGCCTGCTCGCCGCCGAGCAACAGCGCGAAGAAGCCCAGCGCAGCCTGTACACCGCCCACCGTGGCGTATCCGAGCTGGCCGGCCAGTTGCAGGGCCAGCAGGGCCGCCTGGACAGCGCCCGCGGCCGCATCGAGCGCATCGAGTCCGAACTGGCCCAGCTGGCGGAGGTCCTCGACGCCGCCGCCGGGCAGTCGCGCGAGGCCCGAGCCCGCCAGGAAGACGCGGTCGAGCGCCTGGCCGGGTTGGAGGACGCCAGGCAGGAACTGGACGCCCAACGCCGCCGGCTTGCCGATGCCCGCGACCAGGCGCGCAACCTGGCCCGTGAGTCGCGCGATGGCGTCCATGCCCTGGCCCTCACCCTGGAATCCCAGCGCGCCCAGGTCGCCTCGCTGACCCAGGCCCTGCAGCGCATGGGCGGGCAGCATGGCCAGCTTGACAGCCGCCTGGGCGAGATCAGCCAGCAGCTGGAGCACGGCAGCGACCCGGTCGCCGGGCTGGAAGAACAGCGCCAGGCCGCCCTGGAGCAGCGCGTGCTCAGCGAGCAGAAGCTGGCCGAGGCACGCAGCGTGCTGGACGGCATCGACAACGACCTGCGTCGCCACGAGCAGGTCCGCCACCAGCGCGACGAGCAGGCGCTGGCCCAGCGCGAAGCGATCGGCCACAAACGCCTGGAACAGCAGGCCCTGGTGCTGAAGGCCGAAGGCCTGGCCGAGGCGGTGTCCGAGGCCGGCTTCGTGCTCGCGGACGTGGCCAACACGCTGACCGAGGCGATGGAGGCCGAGGCCTGGGGCCGCACCGTGGCCGAGCTGGACGCGAAGCTGCGCCGGCTGGAGCCGGTGAACCTGGCCGCCATTGCCGAGCATGCCGAGGCCGCCCAGCGCAAGGAATACCTGGACTCCCAGGACGCCGACCTGACCAGCGCCCTGGAGACCCTGGAGGACGCGATCCGCAAGATCGACCGCGAGACCCGTGGCCGCTTCCGGGACACCTTCGACCGCGTCAACTCCGGCGTGCAGCAGCTGTACCCGCGCCTGTTCGGTGGCGGCCACGCCTACCTGGAGCTCACCGGCGAGGACCTGCTCGATACCGGCGTGGCGATCATGGCGCGACCGCCGGGCAAGCGGGTGTCCAACATCTCGCTGCTGTCGGGCGGCGAGAAGGCGATGACCGCGGTGGCGCTGGTGTTCGCGATCTTCCAGCTCAACCCGGCGCCGTTCTGCCTGCTCGACGAGGTCGACGCCCCCTTGGACGAGGCCAACGTCGGGCGGCTGGCAGCGTTGGTCAAGGAAATGAGCGAGCAGGTACAGTTCCTGTTCGTCACCCACAACAAGGCGACCATGGAAGTGGCCGAGCAGCTCTCGGGCGTGACCATGCGCGAGCCGGGCGTGAGCCGGCTGGTCTCGGTCGACCTGGCCGAAGCCACCCGCCTTGCCGGCGCCGCCTGATTCGAGGAATTGCAGATGTTCGAGCTGACTCCGGAGCGGATCTGGATCCTGGTCGCCGGGGTGGTCCTGATCCTGGCGATCCTGTTCTTCGGCCGCCCGCGCAAGCCCGGCCAGGGCCGGCGGGTGTCCCGCGACGGCGATGCCGCGGCGGCCGCCGGGCGGGTCGAGCCGACCCTGGGCGAGCAGCTGGAGGACGAGCTTTCCGCGCCCGCCGATGGCCAGGGCGACGCCGCGGGGGAAGGAACCCAGGAGGAACTGTTCGTCGCCCAGGAACAGGCGACCACCGAGCTGGGCAGGCGCCCCAGCGAGGACTTCGACAAGATCGTGACCCTGTACGTGGCCGCGCGCGCGGGTGAGACGCTGCGTGGGCCGGACATCGTGGTCGCGGCCGAAAAGGTGGGCCTGGCGTACGGCTACATGGGGGTGTTCCACCGCCTCATCGAGCGCCAGCCGGAGCGTGGCCCGCTGTTCTCGGTGGCCAACATCGTCAAGCCCAACAGCTTCGACATGGCGGCCATCCACGAGGTCGAGACCCCGGCGATCGCGTTCTTCCTGACCCTGCCGGCCCCGGTGCCGGCAATGGATGCCTGGGACGCGATGCTGCCCACGGCCGAGCGCATGGCCGAGCTGCTGGGCGGGCTGTTGCTGGACGAGCAGCGCAACGCACTGGGCCGCCAGCGCATCGGCCACATCCGCGAGGAACTGCGTGCCTATGACCGGCAACGGGAGGCGCCGCCGCTGACGCGGCCTTCGCGCTGGTAGGCGATGCCCCGTGACTGACCATGCAGGCCATGTAGCGCGGCTGAGGGCGCGGCTCGAGGACGCGAACCACCGGTATTACGTGCTCGACGAGCCGGAACTCACCGACGCCGAGTACGACGCGCTGCTGCGCGAGCTGGAGGCGCTGGAGGCCGCGCATCCGGAACTCGCCACCCCGGACTCGCCGACCCGGCGGGTCGGGGCGGCGCCGTCGGGGGCGTTCGGCCAGGTCACCCACGAGGTGCCGATGCTGTCGCTGGGCAACGCATTCGCCGCGGAGGAGGTCGCCGACTTCGTCCGCCGCGTGCAGCAGGTGCTGGGCGGGGACGAACCGGTGTTCTCCGCCGAGCCCAAGCTGGACGGGCTGGCCATCAGCCTGCGCTACGAGGACGGCCACTTCGTGCGCGGCGCGACCCGGGGCGACGGGGCGACCGGCGAGGACGTGACCGCGAACCTGCGCACCATCCGCGCGATCCCTCTGGTCCTGCGCGGCGAGGGTTGGCCGCGGGTGCTGGAGGTGCGCGGCGAGGTGTACATGCCGCTGGCCGGCTTCGCCGCCTGGAACGCCATGGCGCTGGAGGAGGGCGGCAAGGTGCTGGCCAACCCGCGCAACGGCGCCGCCGGCTCCCTGCGCCAGCTCGACCCGCGGGTGACCGCGCGCAGGCCGCTGGCCTTCTACGCCTATGCCACCGGCGTGGTGGAGGGCGGCGAGCTGCCCGAGACCCATTCCGGCACCTTGCGGCAGTTGCGCGAATGGGGCTTCCCGGTCAGTGCAGAAACCGAAGTCGTGCGCGGGCTGGACGGCCTGCTGGACTATTACGCACGCATCGGCGGGCGCCGCAACGACCTGCCCTTCGAGATCGACGGGGTGGTCTACAAGGTCGACGACTACGGCGAGCAGGACGAACTGGGCTTCGTCTCCCGTGCCCCGCGCTGGGCGCTGGCGCACAAGTTTCCGGCCCAGGAGCAGGCGACGGTGGTCGAGTCGATCGAGGTCAACGTCGGCCGCACCGGCGCGGTGACGCCCTGGGTGCTCATGCAGCCGGTGCACGTGGGCGGCGTCACGGTCACCCGCGCCACCCTGCACAACGCCGACCAGGTCGCGCGCCTGGACGTGCGCAACGGCGACACCGTCGTCGTGCGCCGTGCCGGCGACGTGATCCCGGAAGTGGTGCGGGTGCTGCCCGAGCGCCGCCCGCCCGGTACCACGCCCTGGACCATGCCCACGCACTGCCCGGTATGCGGCTCGGAGATCGTCCGCGAAGAGGGCGCGGTGGTCTGGCGCTGTTCCGGCGAGCTGACCTGCGCCTCGCAGCGCAAGGAAGCCCTTGGCCACTTCGCCTCGCGCCGGGCCATGGACATCGAGGGTCTGGGCGAGCGCTTCATCGCCGCGCTGTCCGACTACGGCTACGTCGAGTCGATCGCCGACCTGTACCGGCTGCGCCTGGAAGACCTGCTGGAGATGAAGCGCCGCGCCGACGAGGAGGCCGGTACCACGCCGGAGACGGTGAAGTCGGGCAAGGTCGCGACCCGCTGGGCGGAGAACCTGGTCGAGGCGATCGACCGCAGCCGCCAGACCACGCTGGAGCGGTTCCTGTTCGCGCTGGGCATCCAGCACGTGGGCGAAAGCACGGCCAAGGCGATCGCGGGCTGGTTCGGTGACCTGGAACTGGTGCGCCGGCTGCCCTGGCCGCTGTTCAAGCGCGTGCCCGACATCGGTGGCGAGGTGGCGCGTTCGATCGGCCACTTCCTCGACCAGCCGGGCAACCAGAAGGTGATCGACGGGCTGCTCGAGCGCGGGGTCACCATCACCGACGCGCACCCGCCCTCGCCGAAGCTGCGCGCGGAACTGGACCTGGCCACGCTGCTGGTCGACCTGGAAATCCCGAAGGTCACGCCCCTGCGCGCCTCGCAGCTGGCCGCTGCATTCCCCACCGCGGAGGCGCTGCTGGGCGCGGCCGCGCACAACCTGGTCACCTCCGGCCTGCCGGCCGAGAGCGCCTCGGTACTGGCAGCGTGGCTGCAGGTGCCCGCGAACGCCACGCTGCTGCGGGCCTCCGCCGGGGCGATGGCGCGGATCCTGGCCCTGCTGCCAGAGGCCGGGGAAGAAACGGCCGGCCCGCTGGACGGCCAGACCGTGGTGCTGACTGGCACGCTGTCGGCGATGACCCGGGACGAGGCCAGGGCGCGCCTGGAGGCGCTGGGCGCGAAGACCGCCGGCAGCGTCTCGAAGAAAACCAGTTTCGTCGTCGCCGGCGAGGCCGCCGGGTCCAAGCTGGCCAAGGCCGAGCAGCTGGGCATCGAGGTCTGGGACGAGGCGCGGCTGGTGGCGTTCCTGGAGGGCCGGGCATGAGGCACGGGGCGATCCGGCTGCGCGCCCGGCTCAATGCCCTGGTGCGCGGGTTCTTCGAGTCCCGCGGCGTGCTCGAGGTCGAGACCCCGGTGATGTCGAGGGCGGGCAACACCGACCCCAACATCGCTTCGTTCCAGGTGGAGTTTTCCGGCCGCACCGAGGGTGCGCCGCGCACGCGCTGGCTGCGCACCTCCGCCGAGTACCCGATGAAGCGGCTGCTGGCCGAGGGCATCGGCGACTGCTACGAGCTGGGGCGGGTGTTCCGCGATGGCGAGGCCGGCGGTCGCCACAATCCCGAGTTCACGATGCTGGAGTGGTACCGGGTCGGGATGCCGCTGCCGGAGCTCATCGAGGAGACCGCGGCGCTGGTGCGCGAGGCGCTGGCGCTGGTCGGTCGTGATGCCCGCGTCGCCCGTACCAGCTACCGCGACCTGTTCCGCCAGGTTCTTGGCCTGGATCCGATGACGGCCACGCTTGCCGAGCTGCAGGCGGCCTTCACCGGCCACATCGACCCGGAGGGACTGGGCCGGGATGACTGGCTGGACCTGCTGATGACCCACCAGATCCAGCCCGGCTTCGACCCCGGGCAACTGCTGGCGGTCGACGACTATCCGGCCAGTCAGTGCGCCCTTGCGAAGGTGGTGCAGCGCGGCGATGTCGAGGTGGCCGAACGCTTCGAGCTCTACCTGGGCCCGCTGGAACTGGCCAACGGGTACCACGAGCTGCTCGATGCCGCCGAGCAGCGCCGGCGGTTCGGGCGCGACCATGCGCTGCGGTCCGCCCGCGGCGACGTGCTGCCACCGGTCGACGAGGCCCTGCTGGGTGCGCTGGAAGCGGGGATGCCGGCCTGCAGCGGCGTGGCGATGGGCATGGACCGCCTGCTGATGGCAATGCTGGACACCGGCCGCATCGCGGACGTGCTGGCCTACGACTTTGCGGCTTCCTGATGAACGACATCGATTTCGACCGCTACGACCGCATCCGCCCGATCCGCTGGACCGGCGACGCCCTGGAACTGCTGGACCAGCGCCGGTTGCCGTTCGAGGTGGAGTACGTGCGCTGCATCACCAGCAGCGAGGTGGCGGAGGCGATCGGTGCGCTGACCGTGCGCGGCGCACCGGCGATCGGCATCGCCGCGGCCTGGGGCGTGGTGCTGGCTTCGCGGGTGGTGGAGGCGGGCGACGGCGGTACGGCCGCGGTCGCGCTGCAGCCGGCGATCGACGAGCTCAACGCCGCGCGGCCGACCGCGGTGAACCTGTCCTGGGCGCTGGCGCGGATGCGGGCCGCGCTGGCGGGGTCGGGCCAGGGCTGGCGTGCGGCGCTGGAGGCGCAGGCACGGGCGATCGCCGACGAGGACCTGGCGGCCAACCGCCGCATGGGCGCGCTGGGCGCGGCACTGATCGAACCCGGCAGCAGCGTGCTCACGCATTGCAACACCGGCTCGCTGGCCACCGCCGGCTTCGGGACCGCGCTGGGAGTGATCCGGGCCGGCGTGGCCCAGGGGCGGATCGACCGGGTGTATGCCGGCGAGACCCGGCCCTGGCTGCAGGGCGCGCGGCTGACTGCGTGGGAGCTGCAGCAGGATGGCATCGCGCCGACCCTGGTCGCCGATGCTGCCGCCGCGCACCTGATGCGCACCGGCGCGGTGCAGTGGGTCATCGTGGGCGCCGACCGCATCTGCGCCAACGGCGATACCGCCAACAAGATCGGCACCTACCAGCTGGCCATTTCCGCCCGCCACCATGGCGTCGGGTTCATGGTCGCCGCACCGTCCTCCACGGTCGACATGTCCACTCCGTCCGGTGAATCGATCCACATCGAGGAGCGTGACCCGGGGGAGCTGTTCGGCGTCGGCGGAGTGCGCACCGCGGCAGCGGAGATCCACGCCTGGAACCCGGTGTTCGACGTCACTCCCCACGGGTTGATCGATGCGATCGTGACCGAGCGCGGGGTGATCGAGAACCCCGACGCGGAGGCGATGCGCGCCGCCTTCGGCTGAGCGCCGCCGGCGCCCGCAAGCCCTTGTTTTACCGCTGTCGCGGCGGGGCTTGGGAGGCCCCGCTGTGGTATCATTTCACGTCTTGTGCACGCTGCCCGCGAAGGGCCTGAAACGGAAACCCGATGGTCGAATCCGCCAAGGAAATCATCCCGGTAAACCTCGAGGACGAGATGCGCCGCAGCTACCTCGATTACGCCATGAGCGTGATCGTGGGCCGCGCGCTCCCGGACATCCGCGACGGCCTCAAGCCGGTGCACCGCCGGGTGCTGTTCGCCATGAACGAGCTGGGCGCACACAGCAACAAGCCGTACTACAAGTCGGCGCGAATCGTCGGTGACGTGATCGGTAAATACCACCCACACGGCGACTCGGCGGTCTACGACACCCTGGTGCGCATGGCCCAGCCGTTCTCGCTGCGCTACATGCTGGTGGACGGGCAGGGCAACTTCGGCTCCATCGACGGCGACTCCGCCGCGGCGATGCGTTACACCGAGGCGCGGATGTCGCGGCTCAGCCACCAGCTGATGGCCGACATCGACAAGGAAACCGTCGACTTCCAGCCCAACTACGACGAGAAGGAGTTCGAGCCCACGGTCATGCCGACCCGGGTGCCGAACCTGCTGGTCAACGGCTCGGCCGGCATCGCGGTGGGCATGGCGACCAACATCCCGCCGCACAACCTGTGCGAGGTGGTGGACGCGACCATCGCGCTGATCGACAACCCGGAGATCGACGTCGACGGGCTGATGGAGCACCTGCCGGGCCCGGACTTCCCGACCGCCGGCATCATCAACGGCACCTCCGGCATCATCAATGCCTACCGCACCGGCCGTGGCCGGGTGCGCATGCGCGCCCGGGCCGAGATCGAGACCGCCGACAACGGCCGCGAGTCGATCATCGTCGACGAGATCCCCTACCAGGTGAACAAGGCGAAGCTGATCGAAAAGATCGCCGAGCTGGTCAAGGAAAAGCGCCTGGAGGGCATCAGCGAGCTGCGCGACGAGTCCGACAAGGACGGCATGCGCATCTATATCGAGGTCAAGCGCGGCGAGTCGGCCGACGTCGTGCTCAACAACCTCTACCAGCAGACCCAGATGGAGTCGGTGTTCGGCATCAACATGGTCGCCCTGGTGGACGGCCGGCCGAGGCTGGTGAACCTGAAGGAAGTGCTGGAGGCGTTCGTCCGCCACCGCCGCGAGGTGGTCACCCGGCGCACCATCTTCGAGCTGCGCAAGGCCCGTGCCCGCGCCCACGTGCTGGAAGGCCTGACCGTCGCGCTGGCCAACATCGACGAGATGATCGAGCTGATCAAGACCTCGCCGACGCCGGTGGAGGCGCGCGAGCGCATGCTCGCCCGCCGCTGGGAACCGGGCCTGGTCGCCAGCCTGCTGCAGGCCGCCGGGGCCGAGGCCTCCAAGCCGGAGGACCTGCCGCGCGGCGTCGGCCTGCTCGCCGACGGCTACCAGCTCACCGAGATCCAGGCCCAGCAGATCCTGGAGATGCGCCTGCACCGCCTGACCGGGATGGAGCAGGACAAGCTCACCGACGAGTACCGCCAGCTGCTGGAGACCATCCGCGGGCTGATCGAGATCCTGGAGGACCCGGAGGTCCTGCTGGAGGTGATCCGCACCGAGCTTCGCGACCTGCGCGAGGAGTTCGGCGACGAGCGCCGCAGCGAGATCCGCGAGAGCGAGGAGGACCTGGACATCCTCGACCTGATCGCGCCCGAGGACGTGGTCGTCACCCTGTCCCACACCGGCTACGCCAAGCGCCAGCCGGTCACCAGCTACCGCGCGCAGAAGCGCGGCGGGCGCGGTCGCAACGCGGCGGCGATGAAGGACGAGGACTTCATCGAGCGGCTGTGGCTGGTCAACACCCATGACACGCTGCTGACCTTCACCAGCGCCGGCCGGGTGTTCTGGCTGCCGGTGCACCAGCTGCCCGACGCGGGCCCCAATGCCCGTGGCCGGCCGATCATCAACTGGATCCCGCTGGAGGAAGGCGAGCTGGTCCAGGCGGTGCTGCCGGTACGCGAGTACCGCGATGACGAGTACGTGTTCTTCGCCACCCGCAACGGCACGGTCAAGAAGACCTCGCTGACCGAGTACGCCTACCGCCTGCAGCGCGGCAAGATCGCCATCAACCTCGACGAGGGCGACGAGCTGGTCAACGTCGAGCTGACCGATGGCGGGCGCGACGTGATGCTGTTCTCCAGCCAGGGCAAGGCGGTGCGCTTCGCCGAGAGCGAGGTCCGGGCCATGGGGCGCACTGCCACCGGCGTGCGCGGCATGCGCCTGCCCGAGGGCGAGCACGTGGTCAGCCTGGTGGTGGTCGACGGCGAGGGTGACATCCTCACCGCCACCGCCCGCGGCTTTGGCAAGCGCACGCCGCTGGAGGAGTACGCACGCAAGGGGCGCGGCATCCAGGGCGTGACGGCGATCCGCACCACCGAGCGCAACGGCCGCCTGGTCGGCGCGATCCAGCTCACCGAGGAGCACGAGGTGCTGTTGATTTCCGACGGGGGCACGCTGGTGCGTACCCGCGCCTCGGAGATCTCGCAGGTGGGCCGCAACACCCAGGGCGTGACCCTGATGCGGGTCGGCGAGGGCGAAACCCTCCAGGCCATCGAGCGCCTGGACGC
>JAEWFH010000071.1 GCA_023388955.1 Pseudomonadota bacterium | reverse complement strand
CTGGCCGCGATCAGCATCAGCAGCTGGGACAACGGCATCATCCGCGTTGCCGGCGGCGGCTCGCGCAAGGCCGGCGAGCCGGTGGGCATCCCGGAGCTGGCGATGATCACCGAGCACTTCAACCCGCTGGTGCGCGCCCTCAAGGCCGGCCAGACCGTGCGCCTGCGCGTGAACGTCGACGCCCGCTTCCTCGACGAGGCCAACCAGCCCGGCTACAACACCATCGCCGAGATCCCCGGCCGTGGCCGCAAGGCGGACGAGATCGTGATGCTGGGCGCGCACATGGACTCCTGGCACACCGGCACCGGCGCGGCCGACAACGCCGCCGGCGTGGCGGTGATGATGGAGGCCATGCGCATCCTCCAGGCCGTCGGTGCCCGGCCGGAGCGCACCATCCGGGTGGCGCTGTGGAGCGGCGAGGAGCAGGGCCTGATCGGCTCGCAGGACTACGTCGCACGCAACTTCGCCGCGTATCCCGAACCTACCGACCCGGCGCAGAAGGCCCTGCCGGCCTCGCTGCGCGAGCCCACCGGCGCGCTGCAGAAGACCCGTGACTACGAGCGCTTCTCGGTGTACTTCAACATGGACAACGGTTCCGGCCGCTTCCGCGGCATCTACGCCCAGGAGAACCTGGCCGCGATGCCGATCTTCGAAGCCTGGCTCAAGCCCTTCCACGACGTCGGCGCGACCACCGTCGCCACCCGCAACACCGGCAGCACCGACCACATCGCCTTCGACCGCGTCGGCCTGCCCGGCTTCCAGTTCATCCAGGACCGGCTGGACTACTTCACCAACGTCCACCACACCCACCTGGATACCTGGGACCACATCGAGCCCGAGGACTTGAAGCAGGCCGCTGCCATCGTCGCCTCGTTCGCGTACCACGCGGCGATGCGCGAGGAGAGGATGCCGCGCAAGCCGTTGCTGGAGCCGCGGTGACCGTCCGGATGCGGTGACCTGGATGGTGCGATACGGCGTGCCGCCTGTCGCACCCTACGGGTGACGCGGGGCGGTGAGGGCTCTGCCGCTCCGGAAGCAGCGCCGGGTTCCGTCGCGGGGGTCGTCGAACTCCAGGGCGTGGGCAAGCAACTGCAGGGGCCGGGCGAAATCGTCCGGCCCCTGGTCTTTGAGGTCGGGATAAAAGGTATCCCCCAGGATCGGCGCGCCCAGGGCTGCCATGTGTACCCGCAGCTGGTGCTTGCGGCCGGTGATCGGGTACAGGCGATAGCACCAGGCGTCACTGCCATGGGTTTCCACCTCGACCCGGGTCTCGGAATTGGGCACCCCGGCCACCTCGCGCATGCGGAAGAACGGTTCGCCCCGCTCCAGCCGGCTGCGATGCACGCGGGGCAACGCCAGTTCGGGCAGCGGCGGCGCGAGCGCCCGGTATTCCTTGCCGATGCGCCGCTCGCTGAACAGCGCCTGGTAGACCGCCCGGGTTTCCGGATTGGCGGAGAACAACACCAGGCCCGCCGTCGCCCGGTCGATGCGGTGCAGCGGGACCAGATCCGGGTTGCCGAGCCGGCGCACCAGCCGCCCCAGCAGGGTCTCGCGCACCCAGGCGCCGGTCGGCGCCACCGGCAGGAAGTGTGGCTTGTCGGCGACCACCAGGTGATCGTCGGCGTGCAGCACGGTTTCTTCGAACGGAATGCGCGGCTCGTCGGCCACTTCGCGGAAGTACCGGATCTCCATGCCGGCGCGGTACCGGGTCGTGGCATCCAGCGCGCGCCCGTCGGCGGCCAGCACCCGGCCACGGGCGAAGCGGTCGCGCCAGGTGGCGCGGTCGATCGCGGGGAAGTGGTCGCAGAGCGTGTCCAGGACGGTCGGCCAGTCGCCTGGCGGCAGCTGGAGCCGGCTGGCGGGGACGCCGTGGGGGGCGGTGGGAGGGGTGGGCATTGGAAGCGGGGTAAGGGAGTGTCGTGGTTTGCCATTCGGCGCAATACGCCGCCGGGGGCGGCTATTGCGCCCTACGTGCGCGGGTCGGGATAGAATCTTTCCACCCATGGACCCGGGATGCCATATGACACGGATGTGGATCGTGGTGGGCGACCCCACCAGCAGC
Source organism: Pseudomonadota bacterium (assembly GCA_023388955.1). Lineage (GTDB taxonomy): Bacteria > Pseudomonadota > Gammaproteobacteria > Xanthomonadales > Xanthomonadaceae > Novilysobacter. The sequence continues at coordinate 19,602 of JAEWFH010000071.1, read as the reverse complement.
GGCGGCAAGGTCGTCACCGGCTCGCCGTTCACCGACATCGACGGCAAGCCCGTCGCGCGCGTCACCGACACCGCCACCTGCCCCTCGCACAACGGCAGCTACCCCATCGTGGACGGCGACCCCACCTGCCTCGTCGACGGCCAGCCGGTCGCCCTGCATGGCAGCAAGCTGTCCTGCGGATGCTCGGTGCTGGGGGTGGAACAGATGCGGGTGTTCCTGGATACGGGCGCCCAAGGCACTGCATCCACCTCGAGAACAACCGCCTCCCTGTTACAGCCCCGAAGCGATGCAGCAAGCAATCTGGATCCCGCTGGACAAGGGTCTGAAATGGATGTTGGATCAGGAAACTTTACTGGCTCCTTCATCCTCAAGTCCGCACGCACCGGCACCCCACTGCCGAAGCGGGAGTATCGGATCATCCGCGAGGACGGAAGCACGGAGAGTGGCGTGACCGACACCCGTGGAGCGACGCACGTGGTCGCCACCGCACGCGCTGAAACCCTGCGCGTCGAGATTGCCGAGGAGAGCGTGGCATGACCCGGTTCATGGAGGTTGGTCAACTGACCACCCGGACTGGCGATGCCCCTTCGATGGAAGCGTTCGTCGATGTCTACGTCGACGCCAAAGGGTATGTGCAGAACGCCGGCTTCACCCACCAACCGATCTCAGCCCTCGAAAAAGGAGCGTTGAAGGGACCGGTGGCGGTGGTACTGCATCGAACGGCTGGAGCCACATTGGGCAGCGCCCTGAGCCCGGCAAAGTCTGGCGTCGGAACTCACTTCTACGTGGACAAGGACGGGACGGTGCATCAGACAGCGAGTCTCAGACACCGCACGCATCATGTCGGCAAGATCAAGTCACGCTGCCAGATGGAAGGGAACTGCACACCTGAAGAAGCCGAAAAGATCCGGAGCTGGGGATGGGCACCGACGCGCATCCATAACCACGAGAAGGCGAAGCCTTACCCGAAGCGGTTCCCGATGAACGAAGACAGTGTCGGTATTGAGGTCGTAGCAAGGTGCCTCACCCACTGCGCTCCCGACGAAGGTGACCAGGCAACATGGGAGCCACCAACGCCTGAGCAGGCCGAATCGATCCGCACGATCGTGGAAATACTGAAGAGCACTTACGCACTGGGCGACGAGGATGTCTTCGAGCACGACCGGATTTCCTACAAAAAAGGCGGTGAAGGGGCTGGTCTCTACACACCTGGGGGCGACGATGAGTAAGTGGCAACTTGCTGCCGCCGTGATTTCAATATTTGGTGCCAGCTGCGGCCTCCAGGTACAACCGCCGCACGGAAAGGTGAGCGCAGAGGCATCTGCCGACCCTGTCGAAATCCTCTCGATTTCAGCCACCACCTACAGCGGTGCTCCGGACGACGCTCTGGCAGATGCGTGCAATGAGTGGCGCCTCTCACCGGCACAGGCCGCGGAGTTCTTCGAGCAGGCGACCCGGTACCCAGCCCCTCCCTACTCCGGGTTCTACTTCCTCCCCTGCTCAATCGACGGAGAGCTGCTGGAGGGCGGGACACGCTGGGAATTCTCGATTGGAGGCGCAGGCACGGCGGTATGGCGCGCCGGCAACAGGAGGGTCCACTGGGGCTGTTCCGCTCCTGGGTGTGCCCCACTCCTGCTGTTGCCCACGGACAACATGGCGCCTTAGTGGCACCTGCCAGGGGGCAGCCCCAGTCGCGCTCAACGCATCCGCGCGACGATCTCGTCCGCATGCTTCTGCATCAGGCCATCCGAGGTGCCCCACGCAGTGGAGTTGGTTGTCTCCACCTGGAAGCTGCCTTGCTGCCTGCCGCCGGCATCCAGGATCCGCACGTCGCTGATGATCTTGTCGCGCCCGGCCATGATGCCGGCCCAGAAGCGGCCGGCGTTGGAGCGCAGGTAGTAATGGCGCAGGGTCACCTCGATCCTCCCGTCCGCGCCCGCGCCACCCAGCAGGCCGGCCTGGCGCAGGCGGTCCTGGATCACGCCGTCCAGCCGGGCGATGCCCTCGGCGTCATCGCCGCCCTGGTTCTCGAAGGAATACGCATAGACCTGTCCGGTCGCGGCCGGCGCGTGCTGCTGGTGGACGGTGCTGGTGGTGGAGCAGGCGGCCAGCAGCAGAAGAAGGACAGCCGGGAGAAGCAGACGGGTCATGGGACGGGTTTCCGGGGTGGGGATGGAAGAATGGCGACGTGGCTGACCCGGGTCATGGCGGCGGGGCGGCATACCGGCGAGGATCGGCTTGAAAGTGCATGCAGGAGACGACGTGTCGAAATCGATTCCACTGGAGGTCAATCCGCAAACGCCGCTGATCGAGATCGACGGTGCCGTGGTCGCCCGTGGGCTCGGCCTCACGGTGGCGGCATTCCAGGACATGATGGAGCGCCAGCAGGTGACCGTGCTGTGCGAGCGTGGCACCGGGGAGGACGAGGGACTGGTGCGGGCGAGCTTCTACCACGACGGGAAACGGGTGCGGCTGGTGGTCGACGGCGACGGGAACATCGTGGGCTGAGCATGCGCCACCCTGGTCGCCCGCGCCCCCCGGGGAAACCCTTGCCCGGTGAAAGCCGGCCGCACGGCCCTCAGGCCGGCGCGCCGAACGCCTCGGCCAGGTAATCGATCATCACCCGCACCTTGGCGGGGGGACGCCGGTCCGGAGGACCCAGCACATGGATCCCGCCCAGCTCCACGGGCGGACGGTCCAGCTCCAGGACCACCAGTTCGCCCCGTTCCAGCGCGCCCCCCACGATGAAGCGCGGCTGGTAGATGACCCCCTGCCCCCGCACGGCCGCGGCCACCAGCGCGTCGCCGTTGTTGGCCACCAGGTTGCCGCTGGCCGGTACCCGGTGCTCGCCATTGCGGCCGAAGGCCCAGTGCTTGCGGTCCTGCGTGCCGGAAAGCGTGTAGCTCAGGCAGTTGTGCTGGGTCAGTTCGGCCACGCGCCGCGGCATCCCGCGGCGGTCGAGGTAGGACGGCGCGGCGCAAACCAGCATCGGACTGTCGCCCAGCCGCCGGGCCTGCAGCTGGCTGTCGGCCAGGCGGCCGATGCGGACCGCCAGGTCCCAGCTGCCGGCGATGATGTCCAGCTCCGCATCGCTCAGGCCCAGCTCGACCGTGACCTCGGGATGGCGCTGGCAGAACTCCGGAATCAGGGGAGCGACGAAGCAGCGGCCGAACGACAACGGCACGTTCATGCGCAGCAACCCGGTCGCCTTGACCCGCTGCGAGGCCGCCGCGGCCTCGGCCTCATCGCCAGCGCGACCAGCCTGGAGCAGCTGGAGGAGCTGATGGGCGCGGCGGAGGTGGTGCTCCCGCAGGAGGCGATGGAGGCGCTGGACGGGTAAGCCTGGCCCCTTCCAGCCCCCTCGGGCTGACCCGGGCACGGGGTTTTCCCCAGATTGCCAGAGGGCGGAGAACCGGGGAAAACGGTCTGCACGCCATCGTATGGACCCCTGGCATGACCCTTTCCGCCGTTTCCGCCACCGCTACCCACGCCGCACACGACGTCGGCCCCATCCTCCGCGAAGGCGACCCGCGCCACGAGGCGCTGGTCGACCGGTTCACCGCGCCGAACGCGACCGCGGAGCAACGTGCGCTCGCCCAGGACCTGATCGCCGGGCTGGAGGCCGACGGCCCCCTGACCGACGCGGCGCTCGCCCAGCAGGGGGCCGAAGCGATTGCCGCCAACCGCACCATCCCGGTCAACGTCGCCGAGGTCGCACCACTCGTACCGCCGGGCACTGCGCTGGGGCCGTTCGAGTCCAACGACGCCGCGGCCATCGCGATGATGGACTACTCCAACCCGCTGTCGATCCAGGTCAACCTAGAGAACGGTGGGCTGGTCTTCAGCAACGCGGCCGGGGACTTCTTCGTCACCACCCCGATGCCGGGCACGCTGGACGGCTTCAACCCCGGCCAGGTGCCGCAGCCGGAGGGCATGGAGCTGGAGGCCTGCTACCACGGCCACGCCGACTACTCCAAGGCCGACGGAACCCGTACCGACAAGCAGGGCGACGAGTTCAACAGCGACCACTTCTCCTCCCAGGACAAGCGCGTCGCCGATGGCGGCTACTGGGGGCCGGTGATCTACGTCTCCACTCCCAGCGGCGACTTCCGCAAGTACGACTCGGCGACCCGGCAGGACACCGTGATCCAGGAAGGCACCCGTGGCCGCGAGACGCAGGGGCGTCCTGGCGTGCTGCCGCCTCCCGGTATCATGATCGCGGTCTGACCCGCCCCGGCCCCGCCGGTCCCTCCACCAGAACGGACCGCCGCCTTGAAGAACCTGCTATTTACGGGATTGCTGACCATGACCACGCTCGCCAACGCCGCCTTCGCCTCCGGCCTCCAGTCCATGGAACAGCCCGCGCTTGAACTGGACGGCACCGCCGTCCGCACCCTGGCCGCCGCCCTGCCCGCCTTCGTCGGGAAGGCTCCGGAGGCACAGCTCGAGGACTACATCGTCCACGTGAACCCGCCCCGCGAGGGCACGGTGCAGGTGGTGTTCGAGCCCCGCCAGCCCGACGACGCGCCCCCGACCCTCGGTGGCGCCACCGCGGCGGGGCCCGAGGTCCACGTCTGGGTGAAGACCCACGACTACAGCATCGACCGGATCTCGCTCGCACGCTGACGCACGCACGCGGAACCGGCTGACACTCAAGACCCCGGCGGAGACGCCGTGGCCTCTTTGCGTCCCTTCGGAATCGCGACCGCGATCGCGACGATCGCCAGCACCACCGCCACCACGTTGACCGCCAGCGCCACGAAGGCCGCCTCGCGCAGCGCGACGTTGTCCTGGCGGCCGCCAAAGGTGATGACGCCCTCCAGCCACTGCACGCCCCCGCCCTCGCCGGCCAGCGCGGTGAACACCGCCGCCGAGATCGCCACCCCGAAGGCGGCGCCCAGCGACGACGCCATCTTGTAGATCCCCGCGCCGGAGCCGCCCTGCGCCGCCGGCAGGTTGGAAAGCGCCGCGTCGGTGGAAGGCGTCGCATAGAAGGCCAGGCCGAGGCCGAACAACGTGTAGCCGGCCACCGCGAGCATCCGGTACTGGTCCAGCATCAGGTGGGTCGGCATGCAGGCTGCGGACAGCCCCTGCAGCGCGGTCTGCGCGAACAGCCAGAACGAGAGCAGGCCCATGACCAGGCCCAGCAGCAACCGGTCATTGCCCACCAGCTTCCGGGCCGGAGTACCAACCCCGGACATGGCAAGGGTTCCCAGCCGCGCCCCCCTCCTGTAAGTGCCCCGCGCATACGCCGTGCAGGAGCGCGGCCAGGTCAATACCGGGTTTTCCCGGGTGTCCGGCGGGGAGCCGGGTGCCTACGCTGGCGGCAACCCTTCCACGAGGTACGCCCCCATGCCCGGTCCGCTGCACGGTCCCATCGTCCCCACCGAGATCCGTCCCCTTGGCCCCCCGCTGCCGACGGACGGCAACACCCGCCCCGCCCTGACCGACCAACAGGTCGAGGACAAGGCCAGCGAGATCCTGGAAACCGGCAAGCGTTTCCTCAAGGACGACTATGGTGCCCGCGCCGAGCACCTGGCCGAGGTCGTCGCCGACCTGTCCCCGGAGGACGCCTCGAAGCTGGTCCAGGAGCTGCTGCGCCAGGATCCGGGTGCCCTGCGCTCGTGGATGAACGTCGACACCATCGCGCAGATGCACGCCGAGGGCCGCATCAGCGACGAGGGCCATGCCGCGCTGGCCAACGCCTTCGCCGAGGCCTACAACGACGGCCGCATCAGCGACACCGACCTGGCCACCTTCCTCGGTGCCGACGTCGCCATGCGCCATCCGCCGGCGGTGGCCGACGCGCAGTACGCCGACCTGCTCGACTTCCTCGACGCCGGTGGCGACACCGACGCGATGAACCGCATGCGCGAGGACTTCGCCGGCTACCTGCTGACCCAGTCGCTGGACCAGATGGCCCCGACCTTTGCCTTCCACGCGCCGGGCCTGGCGATGCAGATCGCAGATGGCTCCGGCGATGCCGACATGGCCGCGCGCGTGTTCAACGACGTACTCGAAGGCAACGGCGGTGGCGAGGAGGTACGCACGCAGCTGCTCACGGCCATCGGCGACTCCTCCATCGGCTTCCACAACAGCGCCGGGGCGGTGGACGGCCTGGTCAACCCGATGGCGGTGCTGATCGACTCGGTGGCCCAGCAGCCCGCCACCACCCAGTGGAACGACCTCGCCGTCGCCATCGCGCGCTTCGCCAACTCCTCCGACAATGCGGTCTTCCTGGACCGTGACGCGCCCATCCCCGCCACCTCCGAGGCCCTGGGCAACCTGCTGGCCGGTGACCACGGCGACGCCATCCTGACCGCGCTGACCCACATGGACATGACCATCGTGTCCGGCGGCAACGGCGAGGCCTTCGGCCAGAACGCGATGGACCTGGGCAACCTGCTGCGCCTGACCGTCCTCAACCCCGACAGCCCGAACGCCGACGCCGCGATGCAGACCATCGAGGAGTGGGTCTCGGTGCGCAAGGACCTGCTCAACGGCGTCGAGCGCGGCGACTACCCGGCCGGGCTGGACACCTCCACCGCCGCCGAGCAGCTGGGCATGCTGGGCGGGGCCGCGGTCGACGCGGTGCAGCAGATGAAGATCAGCCAGGACGCGCGCGCCGCCGCCAACGAGGCACTGGTCGGCTTCGTGCTCGACCTGGCCCTGGCCGCGGTGCCGGCCGGCGGCAAGATCAGCGCCCTGGTCGGCAAGGACCTGAAGGCCAGCTTCGGCAACAACCCGGCGATCGACCGCGTGATCGACCAGGCCCTGTCGCAGGGCGACACGCTCAACGGGCAGATGGTCGACCAGCTGAAGAAGGACATCGCCGGCGTGCTGACCGAGGAGCAGGTCGACCTGGCCGTGCTGCGCGAGAACGCCAGCAACTTCGTAGTCCAGTCGGTGCTCGGCGGCATCTCCGGCGAGGGCAACACCCACCCGGTGACCATCAAGAACACCATCCAGAACGTCCAGGACGACATCGCACAGCACCGCTGACCCTTTCGACCACCCCCTACGTGGTTCCGGCGCCGCCCCTGTGCGGCGCTTTTTTTTTCGCCCACCGCGGCCGATCGGCTATCGTCGCCACGACCCGTACCGGAACCCGCCATGCGCGCCCGCCCCGCTCCCGCCGCCACGCTGCTGGCCGGCCTGCTCCTGTCCGCCGCCCTCGCCCCGGCCTTCGCCCAGGGGAAGGGAGTCCGCGACCACGGCATCACTCCCGGGGTGCTGCCGCCCGGTCCCCTCAACGCCATCACCGACGTTCCCGGGGTGGCGGTCGGCCACGTCACCCTGGTGCGCGGCGACGACGTCCGCACCGGGGTGACCGCGGTGCTGCCGCACCGCGGCAATCTGTTCCAGGACAAGGTCCCGGCCGCGGTGCACGTGGGCAACGGCTTCGGCAAGCTCGCCGGCAGCACCCAGGTCGAGGAACTCGGCACCCTCGAGACCCCGATCGTGCTGACCAACACCCTCGGCGTCGCCGCCGCGATCGAGGGCCTGGTCGACCACGCGTTCTCCTTCCCGGAAAACGACGGCGTGCGCTCGGTCAACGCCGTGGTCGGCGAGACCAACGACGGCCACCTCAACGACATCCGCGGCCGGCATGTCACCCGCGCCGACGTGCTGGAGGCGATCACCTCGGCCACCGGCGGCCCGGTCGCGCAGGGCAACGTCGGCGCCGGGACCGGCACCGTGGCGTTCGGCTTCAAGGGTGGCATCGGCACTTCTTCCCGCCGGCTGCCGGACGCGCTGGGCGGCTACACGGTCGGCGTACTGGTGCAGACCAACTTCGGCGGCGTGCTCAGCGTCGACGGAGTGCCGGTGGGCAAGGAACTCCGCCAGCACTACCTGAGCGAGGTGCTCAACGACCCGGCCGACGGCTCGTGCATGATCATCGTCGCCACCGACGCGCCGCTGGACGCACGCAACCTCGAGCGCGTGGCGCGGCGGGCGATGCTGGGCCTGGCCCGCACCGGCGGCATCGCCTCCAACGGCAGCGGCGACTACGTGCTCGCCTTCTCCTCCAATGCTTCGGTGCGCGTTCCGCACGAGTCCGACAGCCCGCTGCGGCAGGCCGCGGTCCTGCGCAACGACGCGATGTCCCCGCTGTTCGGCGCCACCATCGAGGCGACCGAGGAAGCGATCCTCAACTCCCTGTTCCACGCCGAAACCATGACCGGGCGGGACGGCCACCAGGTCCGGGCGCTGCCGGTGGAAGCGATGCTCGAACGGGTCCGTTGAAGCGGCCGGCTTTGCGCCACGGTCACGCCCCCCGGCCGAGGGTGTCCGGCGACCCTCACAGGAGAACCCCATGCGGATCCCCATGATTGCCCTCGCCGCGCTGCTGGCCACCGCATGCGCGGCCCCGGACGACGGAACCGCGGACACGGCGCCCGCCGCCTCGACGCCCGCCCCGGCCCCGGCGCCTTCCCCGGAACCGCTCCCCGGGCCCGACCCGGCGCCCGACCCCGGCATCCCCGCCAGCACCACCCTCCCGGTGGAGTTCCACGGTACCTGGGCCGCCACTGCCGAAGCCTGCTCCGGCGACGTGACCCACCTGGTGGTCGAGGCCTCGCGCATCGAGTTCTACGAGAGCGTGGGCGAGGTGCTGGCGGTCCGCCAGGGGTCCGGGGACGGGATCGAGGTCGACCTGCGGCTCAGCGGCGAAGGCGACACCTGGGAGGAAACGTACGGGTTCCGCCTGTCGGACGACGGCCAGGCCCTGACCGACACCGGCAGCGGGCTGGTGCGGGTCCGGTGCGGCTGACCGCCTATCCGCGCCAGTTGGCGTGCGTGCGCCAGAACTCCACGCTGCGCCGGTAGGCCTCGCGGTCGATCGGCACCCCCGACCCGCCCTCCTCGACTCCCAGCGCATTGCGCAGGATGGTGATCGGTGCCATCGGCGTCTCCTCCGGCCCGGCGGTGTACATGCAGCCCACCACGCCCCAGTCGGCCTCGATCACCGTGCCCTCCTTCGCCAGCTGTTCACGGCTGTAGAGGATCGCGATCAGGTAGTCGGCCACCGGCGGGTCCAGGCCCTCGAACCAGCGCACCAGCACCGGCAGCTCCTCCGGCGTGCGGGCTTCGTAATCCGAGCGCAACAGATGCCGGTTGTCGTCGGTGACCGGCACCGCCAGGCAGCGGGTGGAGGTCCAGTTGCGGTGCACGTGCAGCTTGCAGAACGGCGCGTAGCCATCGAGGACCGTCAACGGCGCGGCCTCGTTGAGATGGCGCTCGAACTGCTCCGGCGTGATGTCCTGGATGGTGTTGCGGCGGTGGGCCCGGAACAGGCGCTTGCGGGCGAAATCGGTAAGAACGATCGAAGTGCTCATGGCGCCCATGGTAGCGGTGGTACAACACCTGCCTGCTTCCCGTCCGGACCACCCATGCGCCTGCTCAATCGTTCCGCCACCGTCGCCGCCCTGCTGCTGGCCGCCCTGGCGCTGCCCTGGAGGGCCCACGCCGGCGACGGCCCGGCCCCCTTGCCCCGCCTTGACGCGGAACTGGCCGGGCCGCGGGCCCAGGTCCTGGTCCTGGGATCGCTGCACCTGGACCAGGTGCCGGAGTTCGACCCCGCCGCCTTGGAGCCCCTGCTGGAACGGCTGGCCGGGTTCCGGCCCGACCTCATCACCATCGAGGCCATGCGCGGGGAGGATTGCCAGCGCATGGCGCTGTATCCGGAGCACTACTGGCCCGAGTCCATCGCGCACTACTGCGCCGACACCACCGCGGCCCGGGCGGCGACCGGCCTGGACGTACCAGCGGCGATAGCCGCGACCGAGCGCCTGCTCGCCGACTGGCCCGCCAACCCGGGCGCCGCGATGCGACGACGCCTGGCCGCGCTGTTCCTGGCCGCGGGCGACCCTGCCTCGGCCAGTGTCCAGTGGCTGCAGCTACCGACGGAGGAACGTCGCGCCGGCGACGGGCTGGACCAGGCCCTGGTCGACGCCCTGGAGGATTCACTGGCCCGGCGTGGCGAGAACCAGCGCATCGGCGCCGTCCTCGCCGCCCGCCTGGGCCTGCAGCGCGTGCACCCGGTGGATGACCACACCGGTGACGCGCTGGCGCTGTCGCGCGAGGAAATCCCGGCCTACGGCAAGGCGCTTTCGGAAGCCTGGGAGACCGCGGCAGCCGGCATCGCAGCGGACCGGGAGCGCACCGACGCGCTGCTCGCCCGCGACGACCTGCTTGCGGTGTACCGCGACCTCAATCGTCCGGACGCGCTGCAGGCACGGGTCGAAGCCGACTTCGCCGCCGCACTGGCAGAGCCGTCGCCACAACGCTACGGCCAGCGCTATGTCGCCGCCTGGGAAACCCGCAACCTGCGCATGGTCGCCAACATCCGGGAGACCTTCCGCGACCAGCCGGGCGCCCGCGTGCTCTCGATCGTCGGCGCGACCCACAAACCCTGGTTCGACGGCCTGCTCGGCCAGATGCAGGGCGTGGATATCGTGGAGGTGGAAAAAGTGCTGGGAGTCACCCCTTCCGCAGCAACCGTCCCGCACGCACCCCGGACTCCCCGCCTTCCAGCGCCGCCTGTCCGTTGACCAGCACCAGGTCGAAGCCCTCCGCCATCGCCGTCGGCTGGACATAGTCCGCCCGCGCCCGCACCTGCGCGGGATCGAACAGCACCAGGTCCGCCTTCGCCCCCTCGCGCACCACGCCGCGGTCGCCCAGCCCGAGGATCGACGCCGGCAGGGAGGTCGCCTTGCGCACCGCCTCCTCCAGCGTGACCCGCGGCTCGCGCACGGCGAAGTCCTCGATCCACTTGGCGAAGGTGCCGGCGCCACGGGGATGGCTGCCGCCCGGCGAGCCGTCGGAGGCGACCGCCACCCGCGGGTCCAGCAGCAACCGGTCCTGCAGCCCCTTGTCCATCACGAAGTGCGCGGCCTGACCGCCACCGGGGCCAATCTCCACCAGCGCATCGGCAAAGTGCGCGTCCCGGGCTTCCGCCACCTGCGCCAGGGTGCGCCCGGCGTGTGGTCCGGTACCGAACAGCAACGCCGACGGCCCGCCGCGCTGCTCCATCCGCCGTTGCAGCCAGTCCCGCAGCTCCGCACTCCGGCCCTCGCGCACCGCGGCGTAGTCGGCCGGCGGCAGCGCCCATTCCGGGAACAGGATGCCCACCCCGGTATAGCTGGCTTCGTAGGGGTAGGCATCGGCGGTCAGCGGCTGGCCGGGCCCGCGCAGCGAATCGATGAAGTCCAGCAGCGCCACGGCCTCGGATTCGTCCTGGCCGTAGACCATCTTCAGGTGCGAGATGTGCGCGCGCGCCGGCCCGCTGGCCTCGACCAGTTCACGGATCGAGGCGCGCACGTCCTCGGCGTCCTCCGAGCGCGTGTGGCTCATCGACACCCCGCCGAAGCGCGCGATCACCGGCCCAAGGCTGGCCAGCTCGCGCGGCTCGGCGTAGCGGCCGGGGACGTATTCCAGTCCCGTGGACAGGCCGCAGGCCCCGGCGCGCAGGTCCGCCTCCAGGATCGACTGCAGGCGTCCCAGCTGCGCATCGGAAGGGCGCCGGGTGCCGTCGTCGATCCCCGCACGCCGCCGCAGCGCCCCATGACCGGACAGGGTGGCGACGTTGAGGTCGGGCCCGGCGGCCTCCACCGCGTCCATCCAGGCCGGCAGGCTGCCGGGTTCCCGCCCCGCACCTTCCAGCGCGGGGCTGCCGCCGTCCTGGCCGAGCACCACCGTGGTCACGCCCATCGCCAGGAACGGCGTGAACGCAGACTCCAGTGGATTGCCGTGGGTGTGCAGGTCGATGAAACCCGGCGCCAGCACCCGGCCACCGCCCTCGACCACGCGCAGGCCGCGCGCCAGGTCCGCGGGCACGCGGCCGATATGCCCGATGCGATCGCCGCGCACCAGCACGTCGGTACGCCGCCCGGGTGCCCCGGTGCCATCGACCAGCAGCACGTCGCGCAATACCCAGCCCGGCACCCGTGGTTCGCGCAGCACGGCCGCGCCAACGCCCAGCGGCAGCAACGCACCCGCGCCGCCCGCGACCATCGCCCCCAGGAACTCCCGCCTGGACCAGCCCCCTTTCCTCATGCCCCCCCTTAGGTCAAAGCGCCGTGCAGTGGATCGGCACCATCCGCCCGATCTCCACCGTCAGTGCATCGCCCTTGCCGCGGATGGTATTGGGGCCGTTGCTGTAGATGAAACCCGAACCGCTGGGTTGCTGCTGGAGTTCGATCTCGTCGCCATGGCGGACCAGGACCGCGGTCTCGCTGGCGGCAATGAAGCGCACCGTGAGGGACTCGCCGTTGGTGCAGGAAAAGGCCACTTCGTTGACCGCCGGGTCAGCCGAAGAGGGAGCGCCAGTGGACAGGTTGGCCGTGCAGCCTGCGGCGAAGATCGCAAATCCGGCCAGGAAGGAAGTTTTCATGGGACGCCTCAGAAGCGCGCTTCCACTCCGATCATCAGGGTTTCCGCGCTGTTGATGTCGAGAATCGCCCCCCGGGCGCAACAGTGTCAAGCCGGGGAACAGCGCTACCCCGATGTCGACTCAGCGACGCTCCGGCAGGTACGGGCGGCGAATGACACAATGGCCCCTCATCATCCCAGGAGACTCCGTGGCCAAGCCCAATTACTCGTTCGAAAAGCGCCAGCGCGAACTGGCAAAAAAGAAGAAGAAGGAAGAGAAGCTGGCGAAGAAGCGCGCCGAGCGCGAGGACGCCCGCCCCGATACCCCCGACACCCCGGACACCACCGAGTGACCGAACCCGCGTCTTCCCCGCCCCAGCTGCGCGGGACCGGCAGGCCTTCGCCAACCAGCTCGACGCCTGCTGTCACGGCGCAGGAGCGCCTGATGGCCGCTGAACAGCCCCTTCATGTCGACGTGCTGTCGATCATGTCGCAGGTCGTCTACGGCAGCGTCGGCAACACCATCACCGTGCCGCTGCTGCAGCGGCTCGGGCTGAACGTGGCCGCGATACCGACGGTGGTGCTCAGCAACACCCCGCACTACCCGACCGTCCACGGCGGCGCCTTGCCGGCGGACTGGTTCGCCGGCTGGCTGGACGACCTGGTCGCGCGCGACGCGCTGCAGCGCCTGCGGGCGGTGGTGGTCGGTTACCTGGGCAGCCCCGGGCAGTTCGGCGCGCTGCTGGACTGGTGGGAGCGCGCACAGGGGCGCCCAGCCGACACACTGCTGGTCATCGACCCGGTCATGGGCGACCACGACCACGGCGTGTACGTCGACCCGGCCCTGGTCCAGACCTTCCGCGACCGCCTGGCCGGCCACGCCACCGGCCTGACGCCCAACGGCTTCGAGATCGCCCAGCTGACCGGCATGCCGGTGGGCACGATCGACGAAGTGGTGGCCGCCGCGCGCACCCTGCTGGTCGGCCGCACGCAATGGCTGGTGGTCACCAGCGCCGCGCCCGACCGCGGCGACGAGGACGAGATCAGGATCGCCGTGGTCACCCGCGACGGCAGCGAGGTGCTGGTGCATCCGCGGCTGCCGATCACGCCCAAGGGCACCGGCGACCTGTTCACCGCGACGGTCGCCGCGAGCCTGCTGGACGGGTACGGCATCGTGGACGCGGCCACGCGGGCCTACGAGGCGGTGCTGGCCGCCCTGCGCCATACCGACGCCGTCGGCTGCAGTGAACTGCTGCTTCCGGCCAGTACCGACCAGTAGAACAAAACCCATCGACACTCCTGCCGCCATTCCCGCCCCCCGTTGCAGCGCCTGCGATGCGGTCTGCTGCCGCATGACCGTGGTCCTGCAGCCCGGCGACCACGTTCCCGGGCACCTCACCGACTACAGCGACGAGGGCTTCCAGGTGATGGCCCGCGACGAGTTCGGCTGGTGCGTGGCGGTGGACCCCGCCGGCGGTGGCTGCTCTATCTACGAGTCCCGCCCCGAAGCCTGCCGGTACTTCCGGATGGGCGGCCCGCACTGCATCGAGGTCCGGGCGGACTATGCGGACCGCAACGCCCGCGGCATTCCCTTACGGATGTATTGAACGTGAAACCCCCTGCAAGCCTGCTGACGCTGATCGAAGAAGGCGTCATCGACGAAGTGTTGCGCCCGCTCAAGAGCGGCAAGGAAGCGGCGGTATACGTCGTGCGCGCCGGTGGCGAGGTCCGCTGCGCGAAGGTCTACAAGGACATGGCGCAGCGCAGCTTCCAGAAGCGCGTGCAGTACCAGGAAGGCCGCAAGTCGCGCGGCAGCCGCGAGGCGCGCGCCATGGCCAGCGGCAGCCGCTACGGCCGCCGGCAGCAGGAAGAGGAATGGAAGAACGCCGAGGTCGACGCGCTCTACCAGCTGCGGGCCGCCGGCGTGCGCGTGCCGGAGCCCCACGGCTTCTTCCATGGCGTGCTGGTGATGGAACTGGTCACCGACGCCGAAGGCTTCTCCGCCCCGCGCCTGGGCGAGGTGGAGCTCACCGCCGGGCAGGCCCGCGAGTACCACCGCGTGCTGGTGCGCCAGGTGGTACGGATGTTGTGTTGCGGGCTGATCCACGGCGACCTGTCGGCCTACAACGTGCTCGTGGGGCCCGACGGCCCGGTGGTGATCGACTTCCCGCAGGTGGTCAACGCCGCCGGCAACAACGCCGCCCGCACCATGTTGCTGCGCGACGTCAACAACCTCACCGCCGCCTTGGGGCGCTGGGCGCCGGAGCTGTTCGACACCTGGTACGGCGAGGAGATGTGGGCGCTGTTCGAGACGGGCGAGCTGCAGCCCGACACCCAGCTGACCGGCGAGTTCACCTTCGACGAGCGTGCCGTCGATCTCGACAGCGTCCGCGAGGCGATCAACGACGCGCGCGAGGTGGCCTTGATCCGCCAGCAGGGACGCGAGGAACAGGACGACGACTACTGACGACGACTACCAGGGGGCGGCGCGGGCGCCGGACGCTAGTTGCCGCGCACCCGCATCGTCAGCCCCTTGAGGAAGTTGCGCAGCAGCTGGTCGCCACACGGGCGGTAGTTCCGGTGCCCGGCCTGGCGGAACAGCGCCGACATCTCCGGCTTGGTCACCGGGTGCCCGGCGTCCGCGAAGATCTGGTGCATGTCCACGTCGGTGAGTTCGAACGCCACCCGCAGCTTCTTCAACACGACGTTGTTGCTGATGCGCTTCTCGACCGGCCGCGGCGGCTTGCCCTCCTCCCGTCCGCGCAGGTGCACGATCAGCCCGTCCAGCACGTGCGCCAGCACCTCGTCGCTGCACGGAACATGCCCTGCCTCCTCCTCCTTCAGCAACATCGCGCGAATGAGGTCTTTTTCGAGCGTGAAGGCCGGATCCGCCAGCGCGGCGATCGCGATCAGCTTCTGGTCGCTCAGGTCGAGCATGTAACGGATGCTGCGCAGGACATCGTTGTTGATCATCGATCCAACATGCGGCGGTGGGGATGCGGCGAAGTCTACCGAGGGACGCCGGTACACTGCGTGCCCTGGTTCCCGGCCCCGACCCCATGTCCGATCCCGTTCGCCTGGCAAGACGCGTCTCCGACCTGGCCCGATGCTCACGCACCGAGGCCGAGCAGTACATCAAGGGCGGCTGGGTGTCCGTGGACGGCGAGGTGGTCGAGGACCCGGCGTACCCGGTGGCCGGCGAAGCCGTGGTCGTTGATCCGGCGGCGCGGCCGGAAGCGATCGAACCCGCCACGATCCTGCTGCACAAGCCGGTGGACTACGACGCCATCAGCGGCCCGCAGCCTGCGGCCGGACTGGTGGAGCCGGCGACGCACTGGCCCGACGACCCGTCCGGTGTCCGCCAGCTGCAGCGCCACTTCCACCGGCTGAAGCCGCTGGTGCCCCTCGATGCCGAGGCCAGCGGCCTGGTGGTGCTGACCCAGGACGGCCGCGTGTTGCGCCAGCTGACCGAGGACGGCGAGCAGATCGAACAGGAATACGTGGTCGAGACCCGCGGCGAGATCGCCCCCTACGGCCTGTCGCGGCTCAACCATGGCCTGCACTACGACGGCCGTGCACTGCCACGGTGCAAGGTGAGCTGGCAGAACGAGTTCCGCCTGCGCTTCGCCCTCAAGGGCGTACGGCCCGGGCAGTTGCGCGACGTGTGCGGCCAGGTCGGCCTGGACGTGGTGGCGATCCGGCGCATCCGCATCGGCAGGATCCCGCTGGGGAAGATGCCGGTCGGCACCTGGCGCTATCTTCCCGCCGGTGAGCGCTTCTGAGGCGCATACTGCGTGCGACGGCTGCAACCACGGTCGCACGTGGGCGGCCGAGAAGCGAGAAGCACGCCACCAGGGCGTTCGCGCCGGTCTGAGCGAGCCGCGTAAGACTCACAGCAGGAACCGGCCCCCGGTTGGCCTCGGAGGACGCCCACCACCGGGTGGGCGGAGCATTTGCACTACCTCCATCAACTCGACCCATGCCTGGATCGGGTCTTGCGGGGCCGGCCTGTGCTGTATTCCGCCCTCCCCCACCAGGATGGGATCACGGTCAGCCGCGTGCTTCGTCGATGAGTGCATCGAGCAGATCCTCCCGTTCGAACAACCGGAAATATTCCCTCAACTCCTGATGATCGAGGGTCTCGTGGTGGGCGCTCAGCAGGGCCCGGATATCATCCAGGTCGCGCGTACGCGTCGGGTCGTTCACGTATCCCTGCAGCTTGAAAGCCACCAGCCCCTCCGCACTGATCACCCGCAATCGCCCCATCAGCGTGTCCCGCTCGTCGGCGCTCGCCAACAGGCGCCGGGCGATAGGCCGGTGTGCGTATAGCAGGTCGAGCCCTTCGTCCCCGCGCAGGTAATTGGCCGCGTCCACACTGCGATGGATGCAGCGATAGCCCAACTCCAACAAAAGCGCATGCAGGCGCTCCGCATCGTCGGCATCCACCAGGAAGTCGACATCGCGCGTGGCCCGCACGACGTCGTGGGCGGCAAGCGCCAATCCGCCGATCAACGCCGGCTGGGTGCGCAGCCGCGTGAAAATGGCAAGGGATTCACGGATTTGGTCGAGGAGGCTGGCCATCGCGGCATCGTAGCGCAGCGCCTGGCCCGGCTGCGGTCCCTGGCGGCCGGACGCGCTGCCCGCTCAATCCTTCACCAGCCCCCCGTCCACCACCAGGTTCTGGCCGGTGATCGCCCGTGCCCACGGCGAAGCGAAGAACACGATCGCGTCGGCGAACTCCCCTGGCGTGGTCACCCGGCGCAGCGGGGTGGACTGGGCGATCAGGTCGAACACCGCGTCCGGCGTGGCGGCGCTGGCATCGGTCGTCCGCAGCAGGCCGCCGGACACCATGTTGACGGTGATGCCGTCCGGCCCGAGGTCGGCGGCCATGGTGCGCGTCAGCGACAACAGCGCGGCCTTGGCGGCGGTGTAGTCGTGGTACGGCACCACCGGGTTCTGCACCAGGTTGGTGCCGATGTTGATGACCCGCCCGAAGCCCTGTTCGCGCATGCCCGGGACCGCCGCCTTCAGCGTGTTGAGCGCGCCGCGCACGCTGCCCTCGAACTGGCGCTCGAAGCGCTCCCAACCGATCGCCTCGCCCTGCGGACGGGCGTCGCCGTCGAAGGCGAAGTCGATCAGCGCGTTGTTGACCACGGTGGTCACGTGGGCGCCGAAGTGGTCCCGCGCCCCGGCCACCAGCGCCGCCACCGCCTCCGGGTCGGTCACGTCGGCCTGCAGAGCCAGCGCGCGGCCGGCACCGGCCTGCTCCACCAAGGCCTGCGCGGCGTCGCTGCTGCGGTGGTAGTTGACCACCACGCGCGCGCCCTCGCGCAGGAAGGCACGGGTGATCGCCGCGCCCAGGCCGCGTGCGCCACCGGTGACGAGCACCACCTGGTCGGCCAGTGCCAGTGCCTCGGACATCGGGTTCTCCTTGGAATCATGGGGGTCCGCAGTCTATCCGGCCCGCCGGCACCGTGGTCCGTGTCGAATTCGGAACACCCGGAGCGTCAGACTCCTTGAGTCCACCCGACAGGAGCAAGACCATGATCCCCAGGAACACGATCTGTCTCTGGTACGACGGCACCGCGCTGGAGGCGGCCCGCTTCTACGCCGAGACCTTCGACGACAGCGAGGTCAAGGCCATCCACCACGCCCCCGGCGACTACCCCACCGGCGAGCAGGGCGACGTGCTGACGGTCGAGTTCACCGTGCTCGGCATTCCCTGCCTCGGGCTCAACGGGGGGCCGGGCGTGCAGCACACCCACGCGTTCTCGTTCCAGGTCGCCACCAACGACCAGGCCGAGACCGACCGCCTGTGGGACGCGATCGTCAACAACGGCGGCGAGGAGAACGACTGCGGCTGGTGCCGCGACAAATGGGGCGTCAACTGGCAGATCACCCCGCGCGCCCTGACCGGGGCCTACACCGACCCCGACCCGGCCGCCGCCAAGCGCGCCTTCGACGCGATGATGACGATGCGCAAGATCGACATCGCCACCATCGAAGCGGCGCGGCGGGGCTGACGGCGCTGGATTACTCGCCCAGGATCTGCAGGATCAGGCCGGTCGCGGCCTGGACCAGGTAGTAGGTGTCGTCACCCTCGTGGGGACGCACCCAGTGGTAGCCGGCCTGCGGCGGCGGAAGGTCGTAGGCGCGGTAATCGCGGATGTAGTAGCGGTCGTACAGGTAGTCGCGGGGGATGTACTCCCCGCGCGCCCAGCGCCGGTACTCACGCTCGGCCTCGCGGCGGTCTCTCCGGTACTCGCGCTCGGCTTCCCGGCGGTCCTTTTCGTACTCGCGGCGGTCCTTCTCGTACTCGCGGCGCGCCTCGCGACGGTCCTTCTCATGCTCCCGCCAGGCCTCGCGGCGCTCCTTCTCATGCTCGCGCTGCTCCTCGAGCCGCTCCTTGCGGTCCTCGCGCCGGTCTTCCCAGTAGTCGTCGCGATCGTCGTCCGCCCATGCCATTCCGGACAGCGACAGGCTTGCCAGGATCGTGGCTGCAATGAGTCGTTTCATGACGGGACTCCTCTTCGTGGAAAGAGGGGGCCGATGTTGCGCGGAGCTTCCTGAATCAGGCGCCAGCGCGCTGGCGGGGTTCAGCGACTTACTCCCCGCCCGTCCGCTCCAGCAGCCCATGCCGCCGGTGCCACTCCTCCAGCGATTCCTCCGGGTAGCGGTCGCAGTGCACGTCGTGCCACCCGTCCGGCACCGGGACCCAGTTCGCCTTGGAGCCCAGCATCATGTGCACCCGCTCGGTCGCGTGCGGCAGCGGGGTTTCGATGGCGGAAGCGTGGGGGTGGACCAGTTCGGGCCAGCCCGGGTCGGACAGCCAGAGGGCGTTGCCGCAGTCCTTGCAGAAGTGCCGGCGGCCGGAGCTGATGCGGCAGTCACCGTCGTCGCCTTCACGGATCGCGGCCTGGTACACGCCCAGGTGCTCGCGGCCCTCGACCTCCAGCGTGTCGGCGCGCGCGCCCAGGTTGATGGCGAAGCCACCGCCACCCGCGGTCTTGCGGCACACCGAGCAGTAGCAGTGGAGGTACGGCACCGGCGCATACGCCTGGCAGCGGAAGCGCACGTGGCCGCAGTGGCAGGAGCCTTCCAGTTGCATCAGTAGTACCCCGCCGGCCGTTCCACGTAGATGCGTTCGGCCATCCACTCGTTGCCGCCGATCCGCCGCGCCTGGATCCGCACGGTGTCGCCGCGGCCCAGGTCCTCGGGGCGCAGCAGGCG
>JAEWFH010000037.1 GCA_023388955.1 Pseudomonadota bacterium | reverse complement strand
GACGAAGATCGCGCCGGACTCCTTGTCCACCTCGTACTTGACGGGCTCGGCGTCCTTCGGGATCTCGATGATGACGTTGATTTCTTCCGGCGGGTTCTTGCCGGTGCTGACGTGGTCCAGGCCCATGGGGGTACGGCTCCGGTGGCGCCGGGCAGCGGCCCGGCTCTGTGGGGAAAGCCGGCCATTTTACCCGACCGCGTGGGCTGGGGCGGACCCGAGGGTGGGGCATGCCCCAGTTGGACGGCTCCATCCGCTGGCGTATCCATTGCGGTCACATTTCCGCAACAGACAGCAGGTCCCCATGTCCCTCAACCTCGATGCCGCCGCTTCCCAGTCCCTGATGCAGCCCGACGCGCGGGCGTACTGGGACAATCCCGCCGACGCCCTCCAGCAGCGTCCGCAGCTGCCCGACGTCGAGGGCCCGATGCCGATCGACGACACCCCGCCGGTGGCCGGCGAGGCGGTGCAGATCAGCGGCAGCTCCAGCGGCACCCGGCTTCCTTCGGGCGAGACGCCCGACGGCAAGGAGATCGTCCGCGGCCAGCTGCACCAGGGCGAGCAGGCGACCGTCACCCGCGAGCAGACCATCGTCGAGTACAGCCCCTGGCAGCAGGCAGTGAGCAACGACCAGGTCGTGTTCACCACCGGCGAGGGCGACGACAACGTCCAGATCGACCAGCGCGACGACGGGACGCTGGACATCAGCGTCAACGGCGAGACCTATGAGGTCCGCCTGGCCCAGGGCCAGGAGCTCACCCTGCGCACCGGCGCCGGCAACGACGTGATCGAGGCCACGCCCAACGTCACCGTGAACATGGTGGTCGATGCCGGCGCGGGCGACGACCGCATCGTCACCGGCAGCGGCGACGACCGGGTCGACGGCGGCAGCGGGGACGACTTCATCACCAGCGCGGGCGGCCGCAACGACCTGTTCGGCAACTCCGGCAACGACGAGATCCACGGCGGCGGCCACGTCGACATCATCCACGGCGGCGACGGCGACGACGTGCTGCACGCCGGTACGGGCACCAACTTCGTGGAGGGCGGCGCCGGCAACGACGAGATCCACGGTGCCGGCGGCGAGGACATCATCTCCGCTGGCCTGGGCGACGACGTCGTCCACCTCAACGGTGGCAGCAGCCACGTCTACACCGGCCAGGGCGGTGACACCGTCGAGGGCGCCACCGGTGCCGACAAGGTCTACGCCCAGGCCTCGGACCTGATCAACAGCCTCGGCGTCGACAAGCCGACGGTGGTGAACGTGGAGATCGACCCGGATGTGGGCCACAGCGTCCAGGTGACCGGCTCGGATGCCTTCCGCCAGCGCGTCGAGGCGGAGATGGACTTCTTCCGTGCCTCCCCGTCTGGACAACAGATGCTGGCCGAGTTCGACAAGGCCGCCGAAGCCAAGGGCAACTCGGTGACCATCAAGGAGCTGGCCAACGAGCACAACGGCTACGCGCAGACCTTCAGCGGTGACGCCGACATCGTGAACGGCCGACCCGGCGCCGGCGGCGATGTGGACATCTCCTACAACCCGACCTTCCACATGGACGCCTTCCCGGCTCCCTCGGTGGTGCTCTACCACGAGATGTCGCATGCCTATAACGGCGTGAACGGCACCTTCCTGCAGGGCACGTACAGCGGTGACGGCCCGGACGGCGGGCGCGTGCCCAACGCCGAACGCCAGGCGGTCGGCCTTGAAACCACCGCCGAGCCCTTCGACTTCGACGGTGATCCGTCCACCCCCCCGACCACCCACAACCCGATCCACCTGACCGAGAACGGCATCCGCCGCGAGATGGGCCTGCCGGATCGCCCGAGCTACGCGCTGTAAGCCTCCGGGCGGCTCAGAACCTGTGGGTCATCCGCACGTAGACGTCGCGGTCGACCCGCTCGCGGGTCCCGGCCGGATGGTCGATCTCGCGGCGCTCGCGCACCCGCGCCTCCATCGAGGTCGCGGGTGCGAACTTCCACTGGTAGCGGACTTCCGCCGAGGTGTCGTTGGGCCGGTAGTCCGGTGACAGCAGCCAGCCGGCCTCGGCGCGGCCGATCGCCACGCCGATGTTGTGGTTGGGCACGAAGTCGTAGACGCTGCCCAGCACCTGCCAGGCCAGCCCGCCCGCGTCGCCGGTCCCGCCGGTGCCGACGGCCTGCTCCAGCGGCGTGTCCAGCGCGTAGGCGGCCTCGACGCCCGCCACCAGCTTCGGCCCGCCCTCGCGCAGCGGCCATTCGGCGGCGATGCGCGCGTCCACCGCGGTGTAGTCGCTGCGCGAGGGGTGGCCCAGGCCCTGGTCGGCCAGGCTGTCGGGCATCCAGGTCACCGACACCATCCGCTGCACGATCGGCCCCAGCGGCCGGGTGTTCTCCAGGCCGGCGAACAGCGTGGCGCGGCTGTCGCGGTCGTGGAAGTCCAGCGGGGCATGGGCGACGCTGCCGCTGCCCTCGCGGTGCCGGTACTGGGCGACCAGGTGGCCGCGCCAGCCGCCGGCAACCGGCACGTCCAGGTGGACGCCGTCGGTCCAGTTGATGTCGATGTTGGGACTGTCGTTGCGGTCCAGGCCCTTGGATGCCACGCCCGGCAGCGCGAACGCGGTCTGGAACCGGCCCACGCGCAGGCGCAGGCCGTCCTCGGGCGCCTGGTAATCCAGGTAGGCCTCGTCCAGGGTGACGTCGCCGAAGGCGGCGCCGGTGCGGACCGGGGCGTAACCACGCAGGTAGAAGGCGTTGCCGTCCTGGTCGGTGCTGAAGCGCCCGGCGGCCCGGGTACGCACCTTCCAGCGCTCGTCCAGCTGGTGCTCCAGCGCCAGCCGGATCCGCGCGTTGAAC
The DNA here is from genome assembly GCA_023388955.1 of Pseudomonadota bacterium. Classification (GTDB taxonomy): domain Bacteria; phylum Pseudomonadota; class Gammaproteobacteria; order Xanthomonadales; family Xanthomonadaceae; genus Novilysobacter. The sequence continues at coordinate 2,809 of JAEWFH010000037.1, read as the reverse complement.
GCGTCCTGGTCGGTTTCGGCGCCATCGCGCGCGGTGCGCTCGCTGGCGAACCAGCCGCCGCGGAAATCGCCGCTGAACTTCCACTCGCCGGGCTCGGCGGCCGTGGCGGTGGCACCGAAGCCGCCCAGCAGGCAGGCCGCGGCCAGCAACCAGGGGGCCCGCGGGGTGCCGGGCAGGTGGCGGGAGGAGGGACGGAACCGGAAACGGGCGTGCATCGGCATGGCCACGGGAGGGGAGTGCGGCGAAGGATCCCCCCACGCCCGTGGGGGAGCATTGACCGGGGTCAAGATCCGCGACTCGTGCCGGCCGCGCCTCCCCGCCCTCATGCGGGCGGGGAGGCGGGATCCCGGGGCGCAGGGTCAGGGTTGCCGGGGCGTGTCCCTTTCCAGGTACCGGTTGGCCCAGCGCTGGGTGATGCGCGAAGCCGCCTCGCGGCCGCCCAGCCCGAAGGCGAGGGCGACGGCCACCGCGACCGCGCCCAGCACCAGCCCGAACGCCAGGTTGACGATGTCGTCGGCAACGCCCATGGCGCGCAGGCCCATGGCCAGCACCAGGCCCAGGATGGCGACGCGGGCGATCCTGGCCATGCCGCGGCCGTCATGGCTGGTGCGCTCGATCGCGCGTCCGGCCAGGTCGGCCAGCCAGTAGCCGACCGCGAGGATCACCAGGCCCAGCAGGATGTCGGCGCCGAAGGCGATGAACTGGGCCAGCAACGCATGCACGCCCTCGAAGCCCAGCAGCCCCGCAGCCTCGACCGTCGCGAACAGCATGATGAAGAACAGCGCCACCCGGCCGGCCAGGCTGGACAGGCTCGCCGGTGGCCTCGGGGCCGCGGCGCCGGCAGTCGGGCCGGCGCCGGCACTGTCCGGCGCGAAGGCATGGGCCAGGCCGATCCGTTCCGGCAGCAGGTCGAAGCCCAGGTTGGCCAGCAGGCGCGAGATGAGGTCGGCGACGAAGCGCCCGATGAACCAGGCCAGGATCAGGATCGCCGCCGCGGCCAGGACGTTGGGCACCGCCGCCAGGAACTGGTCGAGCATCCGGGTCAGGGGCCGGGAGACGGCCTCGATCCGCAGCGCGTCCAGCGCCGCGATCAGGGTCGGCACGATCACCATCACGAAGGCGAGGGTCCCGCCCAGCTGCGACAGGCGCATGCCCCGGGTGCTCTCGTTCCCCGCGCTGTAGCGGTCGATGCCGGTGGCGGCCAGCAGGTTGCTTACGATCCCGCGCACGACCTTGGCCAGCACCCAGCCCACCACGCCGATGATGGCCGCGGCGAGCAGGTTGGGCAGCATGCCCAGCAGCTGGGTCATCATCGTCGAGAGCGGATCCATCAGGCCCTGGATCTGCAGCACGCCGACGATGGCCGGCAGGAACAGCAGCAGCACCAGCCAGTAGGCGACGTTGCCCAGGGTCTCGGACATCGGCTGGGTTTCGGCGCTGCGGGTGAGCTTCTCGTCCAGCCGCGTACTGGCCAGCGCCTTGTTCACCACCACCCGCGCCACCGTTGCCAGCAGCCAGGCGACCAGTGCCAGCACCGCCGCGGGGATGATGGTGCGCGCGAACGAGGACAACGGCCCGGAGATGCCGTCGATGTGCATCATCCCCAGCGCGCCGATCAGTGCGACCAGCAGGATCGCCCAGAACACGATGCGCGAGATGATCTTCTCGATGTCGACCTTCGACCGGGTATGCGCGGCCAGGCGCTCATTGGCGCCCACCGCGTGCGCGGCCCTGCGGGCCAGGCCCGCGGCCACCAGCGCGACGATCCAGCCGATCAGCAGGACCGCCAACCCGCCCAGGATGCTGGGAAGGTGGGGGCCGAAGGAAAGCTGCAGGGATTCCTGCCACGTCTGAGACTGCATCTGAAGTCCTCCCGTGTGGGCAACGTGAACCCAACCTAACAGGGAGGTGTGGAGGCGATGGCAAGAGGGCGGCTGGATGCCGCCCTCTCCGGAAATGCCGGGCCGCCGGCTCCGTTACAGCAGCGGCACCATCAGCAACGCCACGATGTTGATGATCTTGATCAGCGGGTTGATCGCCGGGCCGGCGGTGTCCTTGTAGGGGTCGCCCACGGTGTCGCCGGTCACCGCGGCCTTGTGGGCTTCGCTGCCCTTGCCGCCGTGGTTGCCGTCCTCGATGTACTTCTTGGCGTTGTCCCAGGCGCCGCCGCCGGTGGTCATCGAGATGGCCACGAACAGGCCGGTGACGATGGTGCCGATCAGGACCCCGCCCAGTGCGCGCGGGCCCAGCAGCAGCCCGACGACGATCGGCACCGCGACCGGCAACAGCGAGGGCAGGATCATTTCCCGGATCGCCGAGCGGGTCAGCATGTCGACCGCGCGGTCGTACTGCGGCTTGCCGGTCCCCTGCATGATTCCCGGGATCTCCCGGAACTGGCGGCGCACTTCCTCCACCACCGCGCCGGCGGCGCGGCCCACCGCCTCCATCGCCATCGCCCCGAACAGGTAGGGGATCAGGCCGCCGATCAGCAGGCCGATGATCACCTCGTGGTCGGACAGGTCGAACGCGAACACCGTGCCCGGGTTGTTGGCCTGCAGGTTGTGGGTGTAGTCGGCGAACAGCACCAGCGCCGCCAGCGCCGCCGAGCCGATCGCGTAGCCCTTGGTCACCGCCTTGGTGGTGTTGCCGACCGCGTCCAGCGGATCGGTGATCTCGCGCACTTCCGGCGGCAGCTCGGCCATCTCGGCGATGCCGCCGGCGTTGTCGGTGATCGGGCCATAGGCGTCCAGCGCCACGATCATCCCGGCCATCGACAGCATCGAGGTGGCGGCGATCGCGATGCCGTACA
>JAEWFH010000026.1 GCA_023388955.1 Pseudomonadota bacterium | reverse complement strand
GCGGATCCCACAGCACCGGCGCCATCTGCAGCAGCCAGGCGAAGCCCCCCCCGCCAGCTCCAGTCCGCGTGCCCGATACGGGCGGCCCCGGGGAAGTGAACCCACCGGTCGCCGCCATCAGGCCGGCCTGCACGTCGCCCGCCAGCCAGCCGGCAAGCACCGGCGCCCCCATCGCGACCCGGGCCCGCAGCGAGAACGCCAGGCGCGCACGCGGCACCGGCCGCAACTGCAGCATCGAACGCAACAACGAAGGGGTCTGGATGGATCCTGGCATCGGCTCTCCAGCGTCACGGGCGGGGTCGCATGGACGCTGCCGCCATGATCATGCACTCTGCGGTCAGCCGCATTCAGGAGAACACATGGCCACCACGGTACCGCCGGTCCAACCCGGCACCCCGACCCTGCGACGCGCGGTCGGCCGCTGGCAGCTGTTCGGCCTGGCGATCAACGACGTGATCGGCAGCGGCATCTATCTCCTGCCCGCCGCCGCCGCGCTGCTGCTGGGCCCGGCCAGCCTGTGGGCAGTCCTGCTGGCGGGCGCAGCGGTGGGCCTGCTGGTGCTGTGCTACGCGCAGGCCTCCAGTTACTTCGACCAGCCCGGCGGCGGCTACCTGTATGCGCGCGAGGCGTTTGGCTCCTTCGTCGGCTTCGAGGTCGGCTGGATGTTGTTTTTGACCCGCATCGCCAGCGCGGCGGCCCTGAGCAACGGCCTGGCCGAGGCGGTGACCCACTTCTGGCCGGGCGCCGCCAGTGGTGCGCTGCGCATCGCGATCGTGGTCGGCTCGCTGGCGTTCCTGGTGATCGTGAACATCGTCGGCGTCCGTGCCGCTGCCCGCACCGGCGTCTTCCTTGCGATCGCCAAGCTGCTGCCGCTGGCGATGTTCATCGGCATCGGCGCGATGTACGTGGACATGTCGGTCGCCGCTCCGGTGCCTAGCCCGATCCCGGTACGCGACCTGGGCGAGGCGGCGCTGCTGCTGCTGTTCGCCTACGCGGGCTTCGAGAACCTGCCCGCCGCCGCTGGCGAATACCGCAACCCGCAGCGCGACGTGCCTTTCGCCCTGCTGGCGATGATCACCACCGTCACCCTGATCTACTTCGCGGTGCAGTGGGTCGCGCTGGGCACCCTGCCCGGCCTGGGCGCATCGCAGACGCCACTGGCGGATGCGGCCGCGCTGTTCGGCGGTGGCTGGCTGGCGCTGGTGCTGACGGTGGGGGCGACAGTGTCGATCCTGGGCACCAACAGCAACACGATCATGATGGGGCCACGTTACCTGCACGCGCTGGCGATGGACGGCTACGGACCGCGCTGGCTGGCCCGCGTGCATCCCCGCTTCCGCACCCCGGCGGCCGCGGTCCTGACCCTGGGCGTGCTGTCGCTGGTGCTGGCGCTGACCGGCTCGTTCGTGCAGCTGGCGCTGTTGTCGGTGGTGGCGCGCCTGCTGACCTACATCGGCACCGCGGGATCGGTGCTGGTGCTGCAGCGCCGCCATGCCGGTATGCCCGGTGCGATGAAGCTCCCCGGCGGGCCCCTGGTCCCGGTACTCGCATTGCTGCTGTCCTTTGGCTTGCTGGCCAGCGCGCGGTTGGAGAACCTGTTGGCCGGGCTGGTGGCGCTGCTGCTGGGCGCCCTGGTGTACCGCTTCCGACGGGACGCACGCCCCCGGGTGGCGTAATGCCGGTTCACGCAGGTGCGACCGGTGCGATGGCTTCATGGGCACCGTTCCCCCACGGAGCCACGCATGTTCCACAAGAGTTTCCTGACCCTCGCCCTCGGCGGCAGCGCCATGCTGCTGGCCCTGCCCGCCCATGCCATCGACGAGGAGCGCATCGTGCTGCGCGTCGGCGCGATGGGAGCCGACGCGGACAGCCAGCTGCGCGGCAACGGCGAGTTCGAAGGCGAGCCGATCCGCTTTCGCGAGGACTTCGACTTCGGCGGCACCGAGACCGTGCCGCGGCTGTCCGGCCAGTTCCGCTTCGCCGACCGCCATCGCCTGGTGTTCGATTACTTCAACTACGACAAGGATCGCCGCTGGACGCTGTCGGAAGACATCACCTACGGCGGCGAGACGATTCCCGCAGGCAGTTTCATCGGCGGTGACGTCGAGTTCGAGATCGCCAGCCTGGCCTACGACTTCGCGGTCGTGGAAACCGATACGGTGAGCTGGGGCCTGCAACTGGGCGTCGCCTACGCCGGCATGGAAGCGCGCGCCGGTGCGGAAATCGCCGACCAGCGCTGGGATGCCAGCGACAGCGCCGACGGCTTCGCACCGGTCGTCGGCACCCGGGTGACCTTTCACCCGGCCGACCGCTGGCGCTTCATCGTCCAGGGCCAGTACCTGGACGCGGACTGGGGCGACTTCGGCGACTACGAGGGCGACCTCAGCCGTGCGAACGCCATCGCCGAGTACCGCTTCACCGACCATGTCGGGGTGCACCTGGGCTATGACTGGTTCCGGCTCGACGTGGACCGTTACGGTTCCGACGGCATGCTGGGGCTGCGGCAGGAGTTCAAGGGGCCCGTCGCGGGCCTGACCGTCGCGTTCTGAGGCACGGGCCGCGCTTGTGCAGGCCATCAGGCTTGGCGAGGATCACGGGATGAAGAGGATCCCCGCCAAGCCGCCGATGGCTGCCACGTACCTGGCGGCCCTCGCCCTCGTGGTATCCGGCTGCAGCCAGCCGCCAACCGGAGAGCTCCCGGTGCAGGAAGCCCGCAACGACCGGCCGCCGGTGGAACTCGAGCCGGTGACCGCGGACACCAGCGCGCCGGAGATCGTGACATCGGATCCGTGGTCGGTCACCTCGTTGTCCGCCGACGGACGGGACGCCGGTCCGCTGCGGGAACCCGACGTGATCTATTACCCCACCCCGCCGGAGGTGGTGGACGAGATGCTGCGCGTGGCCGGCGTGGGGCCGGATGACGTCCTGTACGACCTGGGATCCGGCGACGGGCGCATCAACATCACCGCCGCCCGGCGCTGGGGTACGCGCGGGGTGGGGATCGAGATCGATCCACTGCTGGTGGCCTACTCGCGCCACGCCGCGGAGGAGGCCGGCGTCGGCCACCTGGTGGACTTCGTCGAGGACGACCTGTTCGAAGCCGACCTGTCCCGGGCCACGGTGGTCACGCTGTACCTGCTGCCGGATCTCAACCTGCGCCTGCGGCCGAAGCTGCTGGCGCTTGCGCCCGGCACCCGCATCGTGGGCCACAACTATCCGATGGGGGACTGGCGGCCCGACGAGTCCCTGGACGTCGGCACGTCGGTGGTCTACCTGTGGCGGGTACCGGAGGTGGTGCCAGAGCACCTGCCCCGGTGAGGCGCGATCAGAGCTGCTTGGCCACGGGATAGAGCTCGCGCTCCTCGCGCATGAGCCGCTCGAACAGCGCCTTGAACACCGTGTTCGCATGGGCCCGGAAGCCCTCGGGGTCGGCGGCGATGCGCGAACCGACGCGCCACTGCAGCACCAGGCCGGCAAACCCGGTCGAGATGTCCTGCATTTCGTCCTGGTACTTCTGTCCCAGCGCCTTCGCAGCCGGATCACCCGAAGCCGCGAACGCCGGATAGAGCACGCGGTCCTCGGCGGCGAGGTGGAACTTGATGCCGCTGGCGATGTTCACCAGCAGGGCGGCGATGTCGCCGGACTTCTCGACGATCCCGGCCCGGATGAGCGAGCGCAGGGTCTCGATCTGGCCGAGGATCTCAACGTGGGCGTCCTCGTATCGCTGTATGTCCAAACACGGCTCCAATGCGCACCGGTGAGGGGCGGTGCCTGCCTCTGGAACGGCTGCGGCCGCCGGCACTTGAGTACCGGCGGCCGCAAAACTGCCTTGGATTCAGCGAGCCGTTGGTTCAGCGCGAACCGCCTACCCGCACTTGCTGTACCCGCAATTGAGGCAGGTCGCGCACCCGTCCATGATCACCACCGCCTTGGCCGAGCACTTGTGGCACATGGTGGCGCTGGGCGGGAAGGACGCACCGCCGTCCCCGGTCACCGCCACGTCCTCGCTGCGCGGTGCCTCGGCCACCCGCGGCTCGGGGAACAGCTCGCCGCTGTGCTGGTCGCGCGGGGCTACGGGTTCGTCAGTGTTTTTTTTTGAGTCCAGCGCAGCATACGCGGCGCGCTTTTCCTCGATCAGCGCGCGCTGCTCGGGGCTCAGCTCCGGGTCCTGGATCAGGCCGATGGACTTGAGGTGCTCCTCGACGATGCTGCCCAGCTCGGCGACCAGCGAGGGCATGTATACGCCGCCGGCCTTGAAGTAGCCGCCGCGCGGGTCGAACACCGCCTTCATCTCCTCCACCAGGAAAGTCACGTCGCCGCCCTTGCGGAACACCGCGGACATGATCCGGGTCAGCGCCACGATCCACTGGAAGTGGTCCATGTTCTTGGAGTTGATGAAGATCTCGAACGGCCGGCGGTGCTCGTGCTCGCTGCCGGCGTTGAGGACGATGTCGTTGATGGTCACGTACAGGGCGTGCTCGAACAGCGGCGTCTTGAGCTTGTAGGTCGAGCCGACCAGGGTCTCCGGGCGCTCGATCTTCTCGTGCATCTGGATGACCTTGGCGCCGCGGTCCTCGCTGGCGGCCGGCGCCGGGGCGGGCTGCTCCGCGGCCTTGGCCTTGTCCTCGGGGGTGGCGACGGCGTAGCCGGTGATCTTCTTGTCGATTCGGATGGCCATGGGAACGTCCTTGGCGGGTATTCGGATGTGTGTCGTGGCAGGCGTCGGCGTCAGAACTTGCCGTAGTAGCCTTCTTTCAGGGCGTCGAAGAGGTTGGCGGCAGTGTGGGTCTCGCCGTCGTACTCGACCTCTTCGTTGCCCTTGAGCTCGATCGTGCTGCCGTCCTCGAGCTCGAAGCGGTAGGTGGTGTTCTCCAGGTCCTTCTCCTTGACCAGCACGCCCTGGAAGGCGGCCGGGTTGAAGCGGAAGGTGGTGCAGCCCTTCAGGCCCTGGGAGTGGGCATAGGTGTAGATGTCCTTGAAGTCCTCGTACGGGTAGTCCGTGGGGACGTTCGCGGTCTTGGAGATCGAGGAGTCGACCCACTTCTGTGCGGCGGCCTGCACGTCCACGTGCTGCTTCGGCGATACGTCGTCGGCGGCGATGAAGTAGTCGGGCAGCTTCTCGGCCGGGTCGTCGGAGAACGGCATCGCCTTCGGATTCACCAGCGCGCGATAGGCCAGCAGCTCGAAGGAGAACACGTCCACCTTCTCCTTGGTCTTGCGGCCCTCGCGGATCACGTTGCGGCTGTAGTGGTGGGCGAAGCTGGGCTCGATGCCGTTGGAGGCATTGTTGGCCAGGCTGAGCGAGATGGTGCCGGTAGGCGCGATCGAGCTGTGGTGGGTGAAGCGCGCGCCGGTCCCGGCCAGCTGCTCCACCAGTTCCGGGGCAACCTCGGCGATCTTCTGCATGTAGCGCGAGTACCGTGCGTGCAGTTCGCGGCCGTGGATCGTGTCGCCGACCTTCCAGCCGTCGCGCACCATCTCCGGGCGCTTGCGCAGCATCCCCGCGTCGACCTCGAAGGCCTCGTCCATGATCGGCGCCGGGCCCTTCTCCTTCGCCAGCTCCAGGCCGGTCTCCCAGCCGGCGACCGCCATTTCACGGGCGATGCGCTCGGTGAACTCGCAGGAGTCGGCGCTGCCGTACTTCATCCGCAGCATGGTCACCGTGCTGCCCAGGCCGAGGAAGCCCATGCCGTGGCGGCGCTTGCGCATGATCTCCCTGCGTTGCTCCTCCAGCGGCAGGCCGTTGACCTCTACCACGTTGTCGAGCATGCGGGTGAACACCCGTACCACCTCCCGGTACTCGTCCCAGTCGAACTCGGCGTTGTCGGTGAACGCGTTGCGCACGAACTTGGTCAGGTTGACCGAGCCCAGCAGGCAGGCGCCGTAGGGCGGAAGTGGCTGCTCGCCGCAGGGATTGGTCGCGCGGATGTCCTCGCACCACCAGTTGTTGTTCATCTCGTTGACGCGGTCGATCAGGATGAAACCCGGCTCGGCGTAGTCGTACGTCGAGACCATGATCATGTCCCACAGGTGCCGCGCCCGGATGTGGCCGTAGACCTTGCAGGCGACCAGGCCGTCGTCGCGGACGAGGTAGTTGCGGTGGGTCGGCCACTCGCGCCAGGTCACCTGGGTGGGATCGTCCAGGTCGACGTCGTCCTTTTCCTTGATATTGACCGGGAACACCAGCGGCCAGTCGCCGTCGTCCTTCACCGCCTCCATGAAGCCGTCGGTGATCAGCAGCGACAGGTTGAACTGGCGCAGCCGGCCGTCCTCGCGCTTGGCACGGATGAAGTCCTTCACGTCCGGGTGGGACACGTCGAAGGTGCCCATCTGCGCGCCGCGGCGGCCACCGGCCGAGGACACGGTGAAACACATCTTGTCGTAGATGTCCATGAAGGACATCGGTCCGGAGGTGTACGCACCGGCGCCGGCAACGAACGCGCCGCGCGGGCGCAGGGTGCTGAACTCGTAGCCGATGCCGCAGCCGGCCTTCAGCGTCAGGCCGGCCTCGTGGACCTTCTGCAGGATGCCGTCCATCGAGTCCTCGATGGTTCCCGAGACGGTGCAGTTGATGGTGCTGGTGGCGGGCTTGTGCTCCAGCGCGCCGGCATTGGAGGTGATGCGGCCGGCCGGGATCGCCCCGCGGCGCAGCGCCCAGGCGAAGCGCTCCTCCCAGTAGTGGCGCAACTCCTCAGTGGGCTCGGCTTCGGCCAGCGCACGGGCAACGCGGCGCCAGGTGCCGTCGATGTCTTCGTCCACGGCATCGCCGGCCTTGGACTTGAGGCGGTACTTCTTGTCCCAGATGTCCAGCGATGCCGGCTGCAGGGGAATGTCCTTGACCGTGTCCACCTTCACTGCCTCCAGACGTACCGTGCTCATGCCTGTGCTGTCTCCGTTGTTCGATTGTGGCGCCGAGCGCCGCGATGGTTCGTGGGTGTCGCGCCGTGGCAGCCGCTGCGCCAAAGGCGCGGACGGCTGGCCCGCCAGTGTGCGAAGACCGGCGGGCGGGTGTGTTTCAACGGGCTGGATGGATGTCCAGGGACCACTCCATCGTAGGGCCGAAAAGCCTTGTCCCGGTGGCTTTTCCGGCACGTGGACCAGCCCTCGCAACCCCTATGCTTGGGCCTTTTTTGCGATGGCAACCACAAGATCTTGTGGAAGCCGTGGGATAAGGAAGCTACGCGAGCCCCCCACGGTAGTCAACGGCTTGCGTCCCGGCGGCGGGCGTGGAAGGACGGCCGCGCTTCACCGGTGATTAAATGGGCAGCGTCGACACTCCGGCCCCGACGCGGTGCTTACGACCCGCTTCCGGACGCCCGTCCCCCTGTCCAGATCGACCGGTCCCTGCCCATGACCCGCCATCCCCGATTGCTCCTGCTGATCGTCCTCGCCGCCTGCCTCGGCGGCCTGGCCGCCACCGTACTGCGCGACAGCCTCGCCCCGCCCGCCATGGCGGGCACGGTGCCGGCCGCCGTACCGGCCGCGGTGGCCACCACCGGCGCGCTCCCGCCCATGGTCGGCGGCCAGCCCTTGCCTTCGCTGGCACCCATGCTCGAGAACGTCACTCCCGCGGTGGTCAGCGTGCAGACCCGGCAACGGGTGCCGGTGCGAAACCCGTTCCTGGACGATCCGTTCTTCCGCCGCATGTTCCCGCACGTGCCACGGGAGCGGATCGAGCAGTCGCTGGGTTCGGGCGTGATCGTGGATGCGCGCCGCGGCCTGGTACTCACCAACCACCACGTCATCGAGGGCGCCGACGAGGTGACGGTGACCCTGCACGACGGGCGCGTGCTGGAGGCCGAGTTCGTCGGCTCCGACCCCGACACCGACGTGGCGGTGATGAAGATCCCGGCTGGTGACCTGCACGCCGTGCCCTTGGCCGACTCGTCCTCGCTGCGGGTGGGCGACTTCGTGGTCGCGGTGGGCAACCCGTTCGGCATCGGCCAGACGGTGACCAGCGGGATCGTCTCGGCGGTCGGGCGCAGCGGGCTGCGCGGGCTGGGCTACCAGGACTTCATCCAGACCGATGCGTCGATCAATCCGGGCAACTCCGGCGGGGCGCTGGTCAGCCTGGACGGGCGGCTGGTCGGCATCAATACCGCCAGTTTCAATCCGCGCGGCTCCATGGCCGGCAACATCGGGCTCGGCTTCGCCATCCCGGCCAACCTGGCACGCTCGGTGATGGACCAGCTGGTCGCCACCGGCGAGGTGCGCCGCGGCACGCTCGGCATCGAGACCCAGGACCTGGATGCGCGCCTGGCCCGGGCACTCGACCTGGAGCACGTGCGCGGCACTGTGGTGACCCGCGTGCACTCCGGGTCGGCCGGTGCACGTGCCGGGATCCAGCCGGGCGACGTGATCACCGCCGCCAACGGCAACCCGATCGACAACCGCGATGCGCTGCGCAATTTCGAGGGGCTGCAGGCGATCGGCAGCGAAGTGGTGCTCGACATCCACCGCGACGGCCGCGCATTGCAGCTGGCCACTACCCTGCTCGAGCAGCCCGGCGCGATCGCCGGCGCCGAGCTCGACCCGCGGCTGTCCGGCGCGACCTTCGCCGAGCTGCCCGAGCGCCTCCGCCAGGCCGGGCTGTCCGGAGTGCTGGTGGAAGCCGTGGAGGCCGACAGCCGCGCCGCGCGCAGCGGCCTGCGCGCCGGCGACGTCGTGACCGCTTCCAGCGCCGGCAACTTCGGCGACCTGGGTGGCTTCCGCACCGGCTTCACACAGGCGCCTGCACAGTTGGTACTGCAGATCGTGCGCGGCAACCGGCGGGGCGTCCTGCCGATGCAGTAGCCCCCTGCACCACCACGGTCCATCCTCCCCAGTAAAACGCACAGGAGCAGCCTGCATGAGCGCGAACGACCCGACCAACCCGACTTCCACCGGCACCACCGCGACCGGCACCGGCCGGGAGAACATGAAAGGCCACCTCAGCGAGGTCGGGGACCATCTGAAGCAGGCCGCCCGGGACGGCGGCGATGCCCTGCGCGGGGCGGCCAGCGCCGCCGGCGAGCACTTGCGCAGCGGCACCGACCAGGTGCGCAGCGACCTGTCCAGCGGCGCCAGGGCCGGGCGTGCCGCCGCCGACGAGCTCGGTGGCGCGGCGCGCGAGCAGTACGACGACATCATGGACAAGGGTCGCGAGCTGTGTGACAGCGCGGCCGAGCTGATCCGCGAGCGCCCGCTGGTCGCTTTCGGCAGCGCCTTCGCGGCCGGCTGGCTGATTGCCAGGCTGGCGCGCGGCGGCGACCGCTGAGTCACGTCGTGGCGAGCGCCTCGGGAACGCCCGGGCCACGTGTTGACGAGGACCTCCGGGGCGACGCCCCGGAGGATCACCCGCAGCCCGACCTGCTGGAAGCGCTCCGCGAGATCGGGCAGGGCGGGCGCGCCAGCCTGGACGCCGCGGGCGAGGTCGCCAAATCGCTGCGCAGCCTCGTCGCCGCGGACGTGTCCCTGGCCCGCAGCGCGGCCGGTCGCGCCGCCGTCGCCGGTGGCATCGCGCTGGTAGGCGGTGTCACCGGCTGGCTGTTCCTGATGGGCACGACGGTGATGTTGCTGCGCTCCACGGGCCTGTCGTGGTGGCTGGCGATGCTGCTGCCTGCCTTCGCCAGCCTGGCGATCGCCGCGGTCGCGTTCTGGATGGCGACGCGCTACTTCGAACACACCCGCCTGCAGGCCACCCGGCGGCAGCTGGCGCGGCTTGGCATCGGCGAGCTGTCGAAGTTCGTGGCCGATCCCGACTCGGCGCGCTCCGCACGCGACGACACCGACGGCCCGCCTCCCGGGGACGTGACCGGGCAGCCCGCCCGTGACAGCCGCGGCGTGGAAGTCACCCCGCCCTGATGTCGGATACAGGGGAACGCGAGATGGGTTTCGAACAACTGATCCGGAAGGTCGAGCAGGCCGAGAATGCCATCGAGGCCAACGAGCGCACCGTGGGCGCGGGCGTGCGCCAGCTGAAAGCCTCGTGGAAGGCGGCGTGGACTCCCGGCCGGATCGTGCTGGCAGGGCTGGGTTCGGGCCTGCTGGTCGGCCTGGTGGAGCCGGGACGCGTCGCGGCCAGCGGCGCCGGGGCGATGCGCCTGATGTCGATGGCGGCGAGCCTGGCCGGGCTCGTGGCCGGGACCAGCGCACAGTCGGCCGCCGAGGAAGCCGGGCAGGCCGCGGAAGCCGTCGCCACCGGAACCACTCCCGGCGTGCCTCCCGTGGCCACATCCCCTTCCCCGGCCCAGGGCGCGGCCGCCTTGGACGATGAGCGTCTGGCCCGCGCAGCGGACGCGGCACGGACGGTGGGCGCAGGACCATGAACACCCCGGTGCCGCACGAGCAGAACGGCACCGACATCGCAGCCGCCCCCACCGGCGAGACGGTGCCCTCCGGCGGCGACCCGCCGCTGGGGGCGGTACGGCCACGGGCCTCGATCGCCCTGCTGGTGCTCGCCACCCTGGCTGGCGGCGCCGCGCTCTGGGCCGCCCAGAGCGTGATCCTGCCGGTGCTGCTGGCGGTGTTCTTCGCCTTGATTGGCAATCCGCTCATCCGCGGCCTGCAGCGGCTTTACCTGCCGCGGGCCGCCGCGGCGCTGCTGGTGCTGCTGGCCGGCCTGGCCGGCACCACGCTGCTGGCGGCGCAGCTGATGGAGCCGGCCGCGGAGTGGGCGCGGCAGGTCCCGCGCGAGGTCCGCAAGGTCGCACCCAAGCTGCAGGAAGTGATCCGCCCGGTGAAGGAAGCCAACGAGGCCGCCGCCGACATCGCCCGCGCCGCCGATGGCGGCAAGCCGGTCGAAGTGGTCCGCACCGAGGTCAACGACCCCTACCGTTCGCTTACCGCCACCCCACGGATGATCGCCGCGGTGTTCGCGGTGATCCTGCTGACGTTCTTCTTCATGGTGTTCGGGCAGAACCTGCAGCGCAATGCACTGGCACTGCTCCCGACGCGGCAGCAGAAGCGCATCACGGTCGGGATCCTGCAGTCCATCGAGTACGAGATCTCGCGTTACGTGCTGACCATCAGCGCGATCAACTTCATCGTCGGCATGGCCTTTGCCGGGGCCCTGTACCTGATCGGCGTACCGCTGGCCGAAGCCCTGCTGTGGGGCACGATGGCGGCGGTGCTCAACTATGCCCCCTATGTCGGCCCGCTGATCGGGATCCTGATCATGCTGCTGATGGGCTTCGTCGCCTCCGACCAGATCTGGCAGGCGCTGCTGCCGGCGGGCATCTACCTGGGCCTGCACACGCTGGAAGGCCAGATCATCACCCCGATCGTGCTGGGCCGGCAGATGCGGCTGTCACCGCTGGTGCTGGTGCTGGCACTGCTCCTGTTCGGCTGGGGGTGGGGGATCATCGGCCTGCTGCTGGCGGTGCCGCTGCTGGTGTGCACGAAGATCGTGTTGGACCGGATCGAGGGACTCGGGGGCTGGGCTCGCCTGCTGGAGTGAGCCAGCCGGCCCGACCCGGTCCCGATCCGGCCCGGGCACTACCCCGGGCACTACAATGGGCAGGTGTACCTCCCCATCCGCGCCATCACCCTCGACCTGGACGACACCGTGTGGCCGATCGCCCCGGCGATCGTGCGCGCGGAGGCGGCGCTGGAGTCCTTCCTCGCCGAGCGCGCCCCCCGTGCGGCC
>JAEWFH010000096.1 GCA_023388955.1 Pseudomonadota bacterium | reverse complement strand
ACTCCAGGTCGCCGGGCAGGTCGTCGATGCGCTCCACGTGCAGTTCCACCGCACGCAGGCCGACCAGCAGCCCGGGGCGTGCGGTGGCGCCGGCGGCCTTCGCGCGCAGGCCACCGTGCACCGCCATCGCCTGGGCGCCGTATTCGCACAGGTGCACGGCATGCAGCCGCCCGCGCGCGCGCAACGGGTGGTCCGGGTCGCGATGGCGCCAGGCGCGCAGCACGATGCGCTCCCCGTCCCAGGCCAGGACCTGGTCCCACAGCGACATCGTCCCGGCATGCGGGACCAGCGCCTCGATGGCGGCGGCATCGGGCATCGCGGGGCCGCTCATGCCGCCGGCTCCCGGGGGACGTCTTCACGGGCCACCGGGCGCCGCGACACCAGCACCGACAACACGAAGTTGCCCGCCACGCCCAGCGCCACCGTGCTGCCGATCGCCCGCAGTACCGGGATCGACGAGCTGGCCAGCACCGCGAACACCAGCAGCGTGGTCAGGCTGCAGACGATCACCGCGTGCAGGGTGCGCACCTGGGCATCGCGCGAATCACCCGCGTGGTCGAAGAACAGCGCGTAGTCCAGGCCCAGCCCGGCGGCGAGGATCAGCGCGACCAGGTGGAACAGGTTGAGCTCGACCCCGGCCACCCGCAGCAGCGCCACCACCACCAGCGTGGTCAGCACCATCGGCGCCAGCACCCGCATCGTGCGCGGCGGCGAACGCAGCGCCGCGGCCACCACCAGCGCCAGCAGGCCGAACGCCACCAGCAGGGTCCACAGCAACCGGCCGCGGTACTCGACCACCAGCGATTCGGAGGCGGCCTTGAGGTCCAGCATCCGCGCCCCGTTCGCCTCCAGCGCGACCGTGAGCGTGCGCAGGTCGGTGATGCCGCTGAGCGAGACCAGCCCGATCGCGCCGTCGTCGGCAGGCAGCAGCAGGCCTTCCAGCGGGACCGCCAGCGGGGTGCCGGCAAGCCCCTCCGGCCGCAGCGGCGCGGCGGTGCGCGCCTGCTCCACGTCGGCCAGGAAGGGGTCGAACGCGTCGGCGCGGAACGGCCCGTCCACCACCGCCTCCTGCAACGCCTGCGCGAGCGCATCCGGGCCGGGCAGGCGCGCCTGGCGTTCGCGCTGGGTCGCGGCGCTGGGCAGGTAGCGCGCGGCCAGGTCGTAGTCGGCCAGCACGCCGTCGCGGCGCAGCCCCTCCAGCACCGGCAACAGGCGCTCGGACGCCTGCAGCACCACTTCGACATCCGCGCCGCGGACCACCGCGAGGTGGCGCACGTCCGGCGCACGGAGTTCGCGGCGCAGCACCTCGTCGGCATGCAGCGACGCCTCCGGCACCGGGGTCAGCCGCGACAGGTCGTTCTGCCAGAACGCTCCGGGCATCCACCACACCAGCCCGGCCGCCAGGATCGCCAGCACCAGCGCGCCGGTGCCACCCAGCCGCGGCAGCGCCTGCATCCGCGACCACAGCCACTGCAGGCGCGGCGAGGCCGCCGGGTCGGCAAAGGCACCTTGGCCGCTGCCGTCGTCCAGCAACGCCGGCAGCAGGAACCGGGTCGACAGCGCCGCCACCGCCAGCCCGGTGATGGTGAACACCGCCAGCTGCGACAACCCCTCCACCCCGGCGGCAAAGAACGCGAGGTAGGCGATGCAGGTCGCGACCACGCCCACCGCCAGCGCCGGCCACAGCGCGCGCACGCTGTCCCACGGCGACTGCGCGGCGCGCTGGTTGCTGAAAAGATGGATCGGATAGTCCTGCGCCACCCCGACCAGGGTGAAGCCGAAGGCCAGGGTGATGCCGTGCACCGCCTCGAAGCCGGCCACCACCGCCACCAGCCCGGCCAGCCCGCCGCTCGCCAGCGGCAGCGCGCCCAGCAGCGGCGCCCGCCAGCTGCGGTAGGCGAGCAGCAGCAACAGCACGAACGCGACCGTATCCATGCTGCCAAGGCGCGCGGCCTCCGCGCGCGTATGGCCGCCGACCTCGACCGAGAACGCCCCCGGCCCGGTCACCACCAGGCGCGAACCGCTTCCGCCGCGCGCCTGCCCGAACGCTGCGTGCACCGCCTCCAGCGCCCGCGCCTGGCCATCGGGATCGAAGCCTGCGGCTACGGTCTGGACCAGCAGCAGCGCACGTTCGCCGGCGTGGTCGAACCACACCCCGTGCAGGCGCTTGGGCGCCGCCGCCCCCTGCCACTGGTCGGCCAGGGCCCGCACCTCCAGGGTCGGGTCCGAGGGCAGCAGCGGCTCGAGCATGTGCCCGGCCGGCGAACCCAGGTCCTGCAGCCGTGCCTCCAGCTCGTCGCGCAGGTAGTCCGCGTCCAGCGTGTGCCGGTCCAGGGTCGGCGAAAGCAGGTAGCGGTACGGGCGCAACGCCTCGGGCACCTGCTCCAGGCTCGCCGCCCCGCCGTTGGTGGCCAAGGCAAACCGGGGGTCGCTGGCCAGCACCTCACGCAGCACCGCCGACTGTCCGGCCAGCACCTCCGGCGGCGCGCCTTCCAACGCAACCAGCAGCAGCCGGGAACCCGGGCCCTCGCCCACGCCCTCGACCAGCAGCTTCTGCTCCGGCGTGCGCGGCTCGGGCATGAACCGGCGCAGGTCACCCGCCACCTCCAGGTTGCGCGCCAGCCAGCCGCCGGCCAGCACCAGCAGCGCGATCCAGGCCAGGACCAGCGTCCAGCGGCCGGCGCGGCTCATCGTGCCGGTGCGTGGCACAGCGCGGCCAGCGCGCCGGCGGCTTCCACCCCACGGGCGTCCACCGCGGCCCCGGACAGCAGGGTGCGCTGCGGCTCGCCGCCGTCGCCGCCGTCCGCCTCGATGCAACGCAGTTCGCTGCCGCGGCCCTTGAGCACCAGCGTGCCCAGCTCGCGCAGGGCCGGATCCCTCGGCACCAGGTGCAGGGTCCAGGCCCCGCGACTGCCTTCGGCTCGCAGTTCGAACTCGCGCTCCAGTACCTCGCGGTCACCGGCCAGCAGCGCCTCGAAACTGCCGCCCAGGCCGGCCAGCTCCGGCGCCCCGTCCAGCTGCACCCGGCGCGGCGCGCGGCCTTCGCGCTCGATCAGCGCCCCGCCCCCCTCCAGCGTGGTGGTCTCGCGGTAAGGCACCCGGACCTCGCGCACCAGGGTGCCGGCGGCGGGGCGGCGGTATTCACCGGCCAGCCGCAACGGGGTCCTGAGCAGCCGCGAATGGCGCAGCTCGACGAAGGGCGTGCGCGAGGGCGCCGGGCGCACCAGGCGCTCCAGGATCCAGCCGGCCTCGACCGTGGCCGGCGCCTGCTCAGCCGCGGCCGGAGCCGGCAGCGCGCTGGCCAGTGCCAGCAGCAGCGCCAGCGGGAATGCGATCGTCGCTTGCTTCATCGTCCTGCCAGAAATCGTAGAAGTTGAACCAGTTGTACGGCGCCTTGCGGGCATGGTGCTCCAGCCGGTCCGCGTACCTTGCCACCAGCGCGGCCAGGGCCGTGTCCCGATCCTGCCTGCGCATCCGGATGCCATCGCTGAACGGTTCGAACACCAGCGCATAGCGGTTGCCGCCACGGTACAGCCCGAAACCCAGCACCACCGGTGCCCCGGTTGCCGCCGCGATCCGCCACGGTGCCTGCGGGAAAGGCGCGGGCCGGCCCATGAACCCGGTCTCCACGCCGGGCTGCCCCTCGTGCGTGCGGTCGACCAGCAGCGCCACCAGCGCCCCCTGCTGCAGCGCCTCGTGGATCGCCAGGGCCACCGTGGGCCCCTCCTGGCCGGCATCGATCACCGTGCGTGCCACCTCCGGGTTGAGCGCATCCAGCAGGGTCGTCATCGCCGGGTTGTGGCCCACGTCCAGCACTACCCGCAGGCGGATCTCCGGGCGGGTCCGGGCCAGCACCCGCAGCACTTCGAAACTGCCCAGGTGCGAACCGAACATCAGTACCCCGCGGCCCTCGTCCAGCTGCCGGTGCAGCGCGTCGGCGCCGTGCACGCGGATATCGAAACGCTCCAGCTGGCTACCGAGCAGGAACACCCGGTCCAGGATCGTGGAGGCGAAGGCATGGATATGCCGTGCCACCTGCCACCAGCCGGCGCGACGGCCGGTGGCCTGCTGCAGCCAGGCCCGCGAGGCACGCCGTTCCGGCCCGCGCATCAACAGGAAGTACAGGGTGATCGGCGGCAGGAACGCGCGCGCCACGGTACGCCCCCCGTAGCGGGCGATGCCGCGGATCAGCCAGATCGCGAACCAGCCACCTCCCTCCGGGCGTTGCTCCCAGCCGGCGCTCATGCCGGCTCCACGGCACGGACCTCGCCGCTGGCCAGCAACTCGTCGCCCCGCAGCACGCGGAAGCGCCAGCGCGGCGCGCCGCCATCGAGCTCGATGCGCGCCACCTGGCCGGGCAGCAGCGGCCGGGCGAACTTCACCCGCGGCATCCGCAGCGGGCCGTGCCCGTCCCCGATCCGCCCCAGCACCCGCTCCAGCAATACGACTCCGGGCACGACCGGCCGCCCCGGGAAGTGCCCGGGCAGGCAGGGGTGGTCCACGGGGATGGTGAAGGTGTCCGGCACGCTCGGCTCCGCTTGCGCGGCACAGGATAAGCCAGCCCGGCTACCGGGCCGGGCGGAACAGCCCGCGCCAGAACGCCGGTCCCAGCCGCGCCATCGCCCTGGCGTAGGCCACGGGCCCCTGGCGCCGGTGGGGAAAGCGCAGCTGCCGCCACAGGAATTCCGCCACCAGGAACGCCCCGACCAGGCCATGGTCGAGCAGGTTGGCGACCGTAGACCAGACCTGCTGCGGAACCGGCACCGGTGGTGGGTACCCCGCCCGCACCAGCAGGCCGTTGGGTTCGGCCAGCAGTGCCAGCACCAGGTTGGCCAGCGTCATCGCCAGCAGCAGCGCCGCCCAGGCCGCGGTCAGGCCGCGTGCGTAGCGGGCCAGCTCATCCGGCAAGGTGGCCGGTTGGCAGTCCTCCAGCGCGGCGACGATGCGTGCGATCAGCGGCACCCGGCCGGCAGCGAGCGAGCGCGCGAACCACCAGCCGAGCACGCCGGTGAACAGCATCGGCGGGAACAGCAGCAGCAGTTCCGGCACCGGCGTCGTCCGCAGCGTCCACAACACCGCGGCACTGGCCAGCAGCAGGCTCCAGGCCCACCACCGGCCCCGCGCCAGCGGCAGCAGCGCCATCACCACCACCAGGTCCAGCAGCGCCAGCATGGCCAGGGTGCCGTCGTGGCGGACGCTGGCGGCGTGGGCGAGCAGCGGGTAGGCCACCGCCAGCAGCAGCCGCAGCGGCAGCAGGCGGTCCATGGCCGGGTCAGGCCGCCCGGTTCTGCTCCACGTGCGCGGCGAGCGCGCGCAGGGAGGCGAAGATGCGGCGGTTTTCCTCGCCGTCCGAGCGCAACTGCACGCCATAGTGCTTGTTGACGGCCAGCGACAGCTCCAGCGCGTCGATCGAGTCCAGGCCCAGGCCGTCGCCGAACAACGCCGCCTCCGGATCGATCGAGCCGGGCTCGACCTCTTCCAGGTTCAGGCTCTCGACCAGCAGGCGGGCCAGTTCGTTCTCGGCGGGACTCTGTGCGGACATCGGTACGGCTTCCGGGCAATGACAAGCGGGGCAACGATCCGCCATACGCCGCGCTTGCGCAAGGCCGCGCGACTGCCGCGGCGGCGGCGCGTATCATCGCCGGATGATCCCAGCAGCATCCCGCGGCCCTGCAGCCGGTGCCGCAATGCCGGGCCACGCGCCGCGCCTGGCCATCGAGTACGTCCACGCCGATCCCGCCTCCGTCCTCGCCGCCGACGACGTGCTGGCGGTGTTCGGCTTCGGTGCCCGCGCACCACGGGTCGACGACCCCCGCTACCTGCACGTGTCACTGGAGCCACACGGGGACGCGCCCCTGGAGGTCTGGCGCAGCACCGGGCCGGTCCGCCACGGCATCCGCGACGGCGTCGCCTGGGCAGAAGCCGACGGCCTCCAGTTCGGCGCGATCGAGCTGGACGAAACCGGGCCGGACGGCCTGGAGGAGGCCGCGGCCGATACCTACCGGCGCCTGCATGGGTTCGTCGCCGGGCAGGGCCACCCGCACCTGCTGCGGGTCTGGAACTACCTGGACGCGATCACCGAAGGCGAGGACGACGCCGAGCGCTACCGCCGTTTCTGCCTGGGCCGCGCCGCCGGCCTGGGCCGCTTCGATACCGCGACCCTGCCCGCGGCCACCGCCATCGGCCGCCTCGACGGCCGGCGCAGCCTGCAGGTGTACTGGCTGTCGGGCACTCATCCCGGCACCCCGCTGGAGAACCCGCGCCAGCTCAGTGCCTACCGCTACCCGCGACGCTACGGACCACAGGCACCCAGTTTCGCGCGCGCCATGCTGCCGCCGGCAGGGAGCGACATGCCGCTGTTGCTTTCGGGCACCGCGGCCATCGTCGGCCACGAGTCGCAGCACGTGGACTCGCTGGCAACCCAGCTCGACGAAACCCTGGCCAACTTCCAGGCGCTGATCGGCGCGGCCCGGGGGCACCGGTCCTCGCTCCCCCCCGCCTTCGGGCCCGGATCCAGGTTGAAGGTCTACGTCCGCGATGCCGACGCCCTGGAGCCGGCCGATGCCCTGCTCCGGGACCGGCTGGGCGACCAGGTTCCGTACCTGCTGCTGCACGCGGCGGTATGCCGGCGCGAACTGCGCATCGAGATCGACGGCATCCACGACGCCGCCGGCTAACCGGCACGGGCCGCTGGCGCTATGCTTGCGCCATCGACCTTGTGGAGGGGACACCGATGGGACTGATCAGCCTGCTGTGGGGCATCGTGTCGCTGCTGTGGATGATCCTGGCCCTGATCCCGCTGCTGGGCTGGGGCAACTGGTTCCTGATCCCGTTCGCCGCGGTTGGCGCGATCATCGGCGCCATCGGCATCGCGCTGACCTCGCCCGGCAACCGCGGGCGCGCCAAGACCGGCCTGCTGCTCAACGCGATCGTCATCGTGGTCGCCGTGTTCCGCCTTTCCATCGGCGGCGGCGTCATCTGAGGAACGGGACCGGGGCGTACAGCAGCCGGGGCGTACAATCGCCCCCATGAGCACCCACCCCTTTTCCCGCCCGCGGCGCATGCGCCGCGATGATTTCTCGCGCCGGCTGATGCGCGAGTCGGTCCTCACCGCCGACGACCTGATCTATCCCGTGTTCGTCCACGAACCGGCCGGCCGCGCGCCGGTGCCGTCGATGCCGGGCATCGAGCGGCTGTCGATCGATGAGCTGCTGAAGGTCGCCGAGCAGGCCAGCGAGCTGCGCATCCCCGCCCTGGCCCTGTTCCCGGTCACCGCGCCGGAGGCCAAGTCGGCCACCGCCGAGGCGGCCTGGGATCCCGACGGGCTGTGCCAGCGCGCCATCCGCGCGCTCAAGCAGCACTTCCCGCAGCTGGGCGTGATCACCGACGTGGCCCTGGACCCGTACACCAGCCACGGCCAGGACGGGCTGGTCGACGACAGCGGCTACGTGCTCAACGACGAGACCGTCGAGGTGCTGGTGAAGCAGGCGCTCTCGCATGCCGAGGCCGGCGCCGACGTGGTCGCTCCCAGCGACATGATGGACGGGCGCATCGCCGCCATCCGCAGCGCGCTGGAGCAGGACGGCCACATCCACACCCGCATCCTGGCCTACAGCGCCAAGTACGCCAGCGCCTTCTACGGCCCGTTCCGCGATGCGGTCGGCTCGTCCGCTGCGCTGGGCGCGGCCGACAAGCGCACCTACCAGATGGACCCGGGCAACAGCGACGAGGCGCTGCACGAGGTCGCCCGCGACCTGGAGGAAGGCGCGGACATGGTCATGGTCAAGCCGGGCATGCCGTACCTGGACATCGTGCGCCGGGTGAAGGACGAGTTCGGCGTGCCGACCTTCGCCTACCAGGTCAGCGGCGAGTACGCGATGCTGCGCGGCGCCTTCGCCAACGGCTGGCTGGACGAGCGCAAGTGCACGCTGGAGGCGCTGCTGGGCTTCAAGCGCGCCGGGGCCGACGGCGTGCTGACCTACTTCGCCCTGGACGCGGCGCGCTGGCTGCGCGAGGGCTGACCGCGGCCGCCCGCCCGGCCCCGCGCTTGCTTTCCCGGCGGACGGCATCTGCACGCCCGCCGGCCTAGACTGCACTGGCCGGGACCGGCCCGGCCACGCCATCGCAGGAGCCGCCATGTCCGCAGCCCGTTACGCCGTCATCGGCCACCCCGTGGCCCACTCGCTGTCCCCGCGCATCCACCAGGCCTTTGCGCGCCAGATCGGGATTCCGCTGGAGTACGGCACCATCGACTGCCCGCCGGAGGCGCTGGCCGACCACGTCGCCGCCTTCGCCACCGCCGGTGGCAGCGGGCTCAACATCACCCTGCCGCACAAGCGCGCCGCGTACGGGCTGTGTACCGAGCTCGGCCCCACCGCCCAGCGCTGCGGGGTGGTCAACACCCTGGCGCGCATCGAAGGCGGCTGGCGCGGCCACAACACCGATGGCAGCGGGCTGGTGCGCGACCTGACCGAGCGCCGCCGCCAGGACCTGCGCGGGCGCAAGGTGCTGCTGATCGGCGCCGGCGG
>JAEWFH010000057.1 GCA_023388955.1 Pseudomonadota bacterium | reverse complement strand
GGCCGATTTCGTGGTGCTGGCCGAGGACCCCCTGGCGATCGACCCGGAAGGCCTCGACGAGCTCACCATCCTGTCCACCTGGGTCGACGGCGAGGCGGTGTACCGCCGCGCACCCTGACTCCGTCATTCCCGCGACTCCGTCATCCCCGCGAAAGCGGGGATCCACGCCCGCCGTATCAGCGCGTAACCACCCGCCCCCGCAGCGAGTTCGCCATCGCCCGGGTGATCTCCACGTCCACGAACTGGCCCACCAGCCGTGGATGGCCGGGGAAGTTCACCGAGCGCATGTTCTCGGTCTTGCCGGTGAGCTCGTTGGGGTCTTTCCGCGA
Organism: Pseudomonadota bacterium; assembly: GCA_023388955.1. Lineage (GTDB taxonomy): Bacteria > Pseudomonadota > Gammaproteobacteria > Xanthomonadales > Xanthomonadaceae > Novilysobacter. The sequence goes on along the minus strand of JAEWFH010000057.1, from coordinate 12,382 downwards.
CGGGCCCTCGACCAGCACCTTCTGGACGCTGCCGACCATCGCCTCGGAAATCACCCGGGCGTTGTCGTTGATCGCCGCCTGCAGCCGCGACAGCCGGGCGTGCTTGTCCTCGGACGAGGTGCTGTCCTCCAGGTCCGCCGCCGGGGTGCCGGGGCGGCGGGAGTAGATGAAGGAGAAGCTCTGGTCGAAACCGACGTCGGCGATCAGCTTCATGGTCTTCTCGAAATCGGCATCGGTCTCGCCGGGGAAGCCGACGATGAAGTCCGAGCTGATCGAGATATCCGGCCGCACCTCGCGCAGCTTGCGTACCTTCTGCTTGAACTCCAGCGCGGTGTAGCCGCGCTTCATCGCGCTCAGCACCCGGTCCGAACCCGACTGCACCGGCAGGTGCAGGTAGTTGGCCAGCTCCGGCACGTCGCGGTAGGCCTCCACCAGCGAGTCGGAGAACTCCAGCGGGTGCGAGGTGGTGAAGCGGATCCGGTCGATGCCGTCGATCTGCGCCACCGCGCGGATCAACAGGCCCAGGTCCGCGGTGCCGGCCTCGTTGCCGTCCTCGTCCGCCATCGGTCCGCGATAGGCGTTGACGTTCTGGCCCAGCAGGTTGACCTCGCGCACGCCCTTGGCGGCCAGCTGCGCGACCTCCACCAGCACGTCCTCGAACGGCCGGCTGATCTCCTCGCCGCGTGTATACGGGACCACGCAGAAGCTGCAGTACTTGCTGCAACCCTCCATGATCGACACGAACGCGGTCGGCCCTTCCGCCCGCGGCTCGGGCAGGCGGTCGAACTTCTCGATCTCCGGGAAGCTGATGTCGACCTGCGGAAGCCCGCTCTCGCGGCGCCCGCGGATCAGCTCGGGCAGCCGGTGCAGGGTCTGCGGGCCGAACACCAGGTCCACGTGCGGGGCGCGCCTGACGATGGCTTCGCCCTCCTGGCTGGCCACGCAGCCACCGACGCCGATCAGCACCGGCCGGTCGCCGTTCTTGAGCGACTTCCAGCGGCCGAGCTGGCTGAACACCTTCTCCTGCGCCTTCTCGCGGATCGAGCAGGTGTTGACCAGGATGACGTCGGCCTCCTCGGCGTTGTCGGTCAACTCCAGTCCCTCGGCGGCGGCGAGCACGTCGGCCATGCGGGCCGAGTCATACTCGTTCATCTGGCAGCCGTGGGTCTGGATGTAGAGCTTGCCGCGCGCCGGCAGGGTGGCGTCGGCCGCGGGGGCGAGGGTGTCGGTCATGGCGGGTGTCCGGGGTGGCGGCGGTCAATCCGCGCCGGAAAAACCGCAATTCTACCGCGCCGCCCTGGCTGTTGCGCCCTGCCGGGGCGGTTGGCAGAATCGCGCCCATGAGGGGAGGGGCGACAGCGCTGGTCTTGCTTGCGTGCCTGTTGGCGGCGCAGTCCGCCGTCGCCGGCACGATCTGGCGTTGCGACGGGCCGGACGGCGCGATCAGCTACGTCAGCAAGCGGGTGGCGGGGGCCAAATGCACCGCCGTCAGCCATTACAAGTCCACTCCCTCGCCGCCGGCCAGCTCCGCGCCGAAGCCGGCGCAGTCCAGCGCGGCCGTCGTCAGCACCTCGGCCGACCCCGTCGCCGGGTCGAAGATGACCAACGCCGCCCCGCCGTCCGGCGCCCGCTCCGGCACCGGCAGCCGCCGCGTGCAGGGGCAGGTCTACTCCTACATCAAGGACGGCGTGCGCCACTACACCAGCGCGCCACCGCCGCGTGGCACGGCCAGCAGCCGGGTCCGCACGATCAGCTACAGCTTCATGGAAACCTGCTTCGCCTGCGCCCCGGCCGGGCCGGACTTCGGCCGGGTGCGGTTGAACACCACCGCCTACACCGCCGAGATCGCCGAGGCGGCGCGCAGGCACGGGGTCGACGAGGCGGTGGTGCGGGCCATCATCCACGCCGAGTCCTCGTTCAACCCCAACGCGCTCTCGCGCGTGGGTGCGCAGGGCCTGATGCAGCTCATGCCCGCGACCGCGCGCCGCTTCGGCGTCGACAATCCGTTCAACGCCGCCGAGAACATCCAGGGCGGGGTGCAGTACCTGGCATGGCTGCTCAAGCGCTTCAACGGCGACCTGACCCTGGCCGCGGCGGGGTACAACGCGGGGGAGGGCAACGTCGACAAATACGACGGCGTCCCCCCGTTCAGCGAGACCCAGCGTTACGTGCAGCGGGTCGGGGTGCTGGCCGAGCGCTACCGCGACGCGATGCGGGCGGGCTGAACGGATTGTCGGGTTGTTAAGCCTTCCGTTACACTGGCGCGTCTTTATGGGTGGCCCTGCCGCGCGAGTGGCCGGGCAGCCCGGCGGATTCCCATTTCAGATGTTCTGCGGAGTGCCGGATGGCCAACGAAGGGGTCACTGATCCTCAATACGAGCCCGTCAACACCGGGCGGCGGCGGTTCCTGACCGCCACCACGGCGGTGGTCGGTGCCGTCGGCGCTGGGTTCGCCGCGGTCCCGTTCATCAAGTCCTGGAATCCCAGCGAGCGGGCCAAGCAGGCCGGCGCGCCGATCACGGTCGACATCAGCGCGCTCGAGGTGGGGCAGCGCCTGGTCCACGAGTGGCGCGGCCAGCCGATCTGGATCGTGCGCCGCTCGCCGGCGGTGCTCGAGGCCCTGCCGACGCTGGACGACCAGCTGCGCGACCCGATGTCGGAGAACCCCGAGCAGCAGCCGGCCTACGTGCTGGAGGGTGACGTCCACATGCGCTCGCTGCGCCCGGAGGTCTCGGTGCTGGTCGGCCTGTGCACCCACCTGGGCTGCGCGCCCGAGATGAAGGCCGAGATCCGGCCCGAGCCATTCGACGCGAACTGGAAGGGCGGCTACTTCTGCCCCTGCCACAAATCCAAGTTCGACATGTCCGGTCGCGTCTACCAGGGCGTGCCGGCGCCGACCAACCTGGTCGTGCCGCCGCACCACTACGTCGACGACACCACCCTCGTCGTCGGCGTCGATCCGCAGGGGGCCGCATAAGCCATGGCGAACTTCATCACCCGCGGTGCAACCACCGCCTGGGACTGGGTCAACGCGCGCGCTCCGGGCATGATGCCGGTGTACCGCAAGCACATGTCCGAGTACTACGCGCCGAAGAACTTCAACGTCTGGTACTACTTCGGCGTGCTGGCGATGGTGGTGCTGGTCAACCAGATCCTGACCGGGATCTTCCTGACCATGCACTACAAGCCCAGCGCCGCCGAGGCCTTCGCCTCGGTCGAGTACATCATGCGCGACGTGGAGTGGGGCTGGCTGATCCGGTACATGCACTCCACCGGTGCCTCGCTGTTCTTCATCGTGGTCTACATCCACATGTTCCGCGGCCTGATGTACGGCTCGTACCAGAAGCCGCGCGAACTGGTGTGGATCATCGGCATGCTGATCTACCTGGTCCTGATGGCCGAGGCCTTCATGGGCTACGTGCTGCCGTGGGGCCAGATGTCGTTCTGGGGCGCGAAGGTGATCATCTCGCTGTTCGGCGCGATCCCGGTGATCGGCGGCGGACTGACCGAGTGGATCATGGGCGACTACCTGCCCTCCGATGCCACCCTGGGCCGCTTCTTCGCCCTGCACGTCATCGCGCTGCCGCTGGTGCTGCTGCTGCTGGTCGTGCTGCACATCGGCGCGCTGCACGAGGTCGGGTCCAACAACCCGGACGGCATCGACATCAAGAAGGGGCCGAAGGGCAACCGCTGGTCGCCGACCGCGCCGGCCGACGGGATCCCCTTCCATCCGTACTACACGGTGCATGACCTGGTGGGCATCGGGTTCTTCCTGATCATCGCCGCGTTCATCATCTTCTTCGCGCCGGCCTTCGGTGGCTGGTTCCTGGAACACGACAACTTCACCGAGGCCAACCGCCTGGTGACCCCGGAGCACATCAAGCCGGTGTGGTACTACACGCCGTTCTACGCGATGCTCCGCGTGGTCCCCGACAAGCTGGGCGGCGTGCTGGTGATGTTCGGTGCGATCGCGATCCTGTTCGCGGTGCCGTGGCTGGACCGCAGCCCGGTGCGCTCGCATCGCTACCGTGGCTGGATTACCAAGCTCATGCTGGCCCTGCTGGCGGTCAGCTTCGTCTGGCTGGGCAAGATCGGCGCCGGCCCGGGTACCGACCCGGTGGAGACGATCATCGGCCGGATCCTCACCGCGGTGTACTTCCTGATCTTCCTGACCATGCCGATCTGGACGAAGCTCGACAAAACCAAGCCGTTGCCGGAACGGGTGACCACGCATGAATAAGACGCTCTCCCGTACCCGCATGTTCGCAAGGTTCGTCGTAGCCGCCGCCGGCCTGCTGTTGTCGGCCTCCGCCCTGGCCGCCGCCGGCGGTGACCTGCAGCAGGCAGGCACCGACCTGGGCGACCGTGGTTCGCTGCAGCGTGGCGCCAAGCTGTACATGAACTATTGCGCCGGCTGCCATTCGCTGGAACACCTGCGCTACTCGCGGATGGCCGAGGACCTCGGCCTGACCGAGGAGCAGGTGATGGAGAACCTCAACTTCACCGGCGGCGCCATCGGCGACCACATCGTCAATTCCATGCCGGCCGACGCCGCCGCCGACTGGTTCGGCAAGGCACCGCCGGATTTGACGCTGATCTCCCGCGTGCGCGGGGCCGACTGGCTGTACACCTACCTGAAGTCGTTCTACCTGGACGAAAGCGCCACGCTGGGCTGGAACAACAAGCTGTTCCCCAACGTCTCCATGCCCAACCCGCTGTGGCCGCTGCAGGGCATCCAGCACGCTGAGTACGGTGCGCCGGACCCGACCACCGGCGAGCGCCCGGTGGTCGGCCTGACCGTGGCCACCCCCGGCTCGGTCGCGCCGGAGGAGTTCGACCAGGCGGTGCGCGACATCACCGCGTTCCTGGAGTACGCCGGCGAACCCGCCGTGCTCAAGCGGGAGCAGATCGGTGTGTGGGTGATCTTTTTCCTGGCCGTGTTCACGTTCCTCGCCTGGCTGCTCAACAAGGAGTATTGGCGGGACGTGAAGTAACGCTGCCCGACGGTTGCGCGACCCGGGCCCGGCACTGCCGGGCCCGGCCGCACGCAACCGGCGCTGCCGGGGAGGGCGGCGGGGGAGACGGCGGCCGGGGCGTGGCGACCGTCCACGTGGGGTGGGCGGCGTTTTTGCGTCCGGCGGACCCGGACACCGGAGAGAGGTCGAAATGGCAGCGAGCCAACGTTTGCGCAACGCACTAACCCTGTTCTCCTCGACCGACTGCGTGCTGTGCCATCGCGTCCGCCTGGTGCTGGCGGCCAAGGGCGTGAGCTATGACCTGATCCCGGTCGATCCGCAGGATCCTCCGGAGGACCTGATCGACCTCAACCCGTACCACTCGGTCCCGACCCTGGTCGAGCGCGACCTGGTGCTGTATGCCGCCAGCGTGCTGAGCGAATACATCGACGAGCGCTATCCGCACCCGCCGCTGATGCCGATCGACCCGCTGTCACGCGCCAGGCTCCGGCTGGGCATGCTCCGGCTCGAGCACGACTGGGTGCCGCAGGTGCAGGCGATCCAGCTTGGCACCCGCGCGCAGGCCGAAGCGGGGCGCAAGCGGCTCAAGGAACTGCTGACCGCCTCGGTGCCGCTGTTCAAGGCCTACAAGTTCTTCCTGAACCCGGAGATGAGCCTGGCCGACTGCGCCATGGCCCCGATCATCTGGCGCCTGGACGCGCTCGGGGTTTCGTTGCCGCGCGATGGCGCCAAGGTCATCGAGGAATACGGCAACCGCATTTTCCGCAACCCCGGGTTCGCACGCAGCCTGACCGAGCAGGAACGCCGCCTGCGCGAGCTGCCCTGAGCGCCGGAGTGAGCGACATCGAACCCGCCATGACCAGCCACCGCCCGTACCTGTTGCGGGCCCTGTACGAGTGGATCGCCGACAACGGCATGACCCCGCACCTGCTGGTCGATGCGACCCGCCCGGGGGTGCAGGTCCCGCCGCACGCGGTCCAGGACGGGCGGGTGGTGCTCAACATCGCCGACCGTGCCGTGGCCGGGCTGGAGATGGACAACGAGCAGATCAGCTTCAGTGCCCGCTTCGGCGGGGTCAGCCAGGGCGTCCGGGTCCCGGTCCAGGCCGTGCTGGCCATCTACGCGCGCGAGAACGGGCAGGGAATGGCGCTGCCCGAAGACCCGGTGGCGGATTCCGGCGCGGAACCCGGTGACTCCGATGCCGCGCCGTCGCCAACTCCCGGCCGCCCGGGCCTGAGCGCGGTTCCCGACAGTGGGGGCGCGCAGGACGACGCCGGGACGACGCAGGGCGAGGCGGACGGCGACGGCGGTGGCGATGACGGCCCGGATACGCCGGGTCCGCGTCGCGGCGGACACCTGCGGGTGGTGAAGTAGGGGCGGCCCGCCCCTCAGCCTTCCAGCTGCGTTTCCACCGGGCCGATGAAGGCGACCAGTCTGGCGCCGCGCAGCACCAGGCGCCCGGAGTGGCGGTCGGCGCCATCGCGCGAGTAGTCGAAGCGGAAGGTCCGTTCCCAGCCCAGCCAGCCATCCTCGAGCCGGCATGGCTTCATGCCCAGCAGGTGCACCGACTGGTCCAGCAACTGCACGCCGGCGCGCTGGCAGGCGTCACGACCCAGTTCGATCGCCTGCTCGGCGGCGGCGCGCCCGGCGCTCCAGAACCCGAAGGCCGCACCGCCCACGATCATCAGCAGGACCAGGGTAGGCATGGCGTCAGGCCGGTTCCGGCGGGCGGCCGAGCTTGAGCGACAGGTCGATCGCGCGCACGTGCTTGGTCAACGCGCCGACCGAGATGAAGTCCACGCCGTCGGCGGCGATGGCCCGCAACCCCGCCAGTTCCACGCCGCCGGACACCTCCAGCGGAACCGGGCGGGAATGCGCGGCGGTGATGCGTACCGCCTCGCGACGCGTATGCGGTTCGAAGTCGTCGACCAGGATGCGGTCGCAACCGGCGTCGAGCGCTTCGCGCAGCTCGTCCAGGTCCTCCACCTCGACGATCAGCGGCAGGCCGGGCGCGCTGCGCCGGGCGGCCTCGACCGCGGCGGTCAACGAACCGGCGGCGCGCACGTGGTTCTCCTTGAGCATCACCGCGTCGTGCAGGCCCATGCGGTGGTTGCAGCCACCGCCCACGCGGACCGCGTACTTCTGCGCCACGCGCAGGCCGGGCAGGGTCTTGCGGGTGTCGAGGATGCGGGTCCCGGTGCCGTCCAGGGCGGCAACGTAGCGAGCGGTTTCCGTGGCCGTGCCCGAAAGCGTCTGCAGGAAGTTCAGCGAAGTACGCTCGGCGGTGACCAGGCTGCGCGAACGGCCCTGCAGCGTCGCCAGTACCGTCCCGGCAGCGACGGGGTCGCCCTCGGCCACGCGCCAGTCGATGGCCACCTCCGGATCCAGCGCCCGGTGGCAGGCGTCGAACCAGGGGCGCCCGCACACCACGGCGTCTTCCTTGCACAGCAGCCAGGCCTGGTCGGGGCCGTCCGCAAGCAGGGCGGCGGTGGCATCGCCGCTGCCGATGTCCTCGGCCAGGGCCGCGGCGACGTCGCGCGCGACCGCTTCGAGCGGCGGATCGAAGGGGAGGCTCATGCCTGCGTGAAAGCGTGGATGGCGGAGGTCGGGATCGCTTCCTCGGCCAGCAGCACCGGGATGCCGTCGTCGACGCGGTAGACGCGCTTGCGATCGCGCGTGACCAGTGCCTCGCGCAACGCATCGGACTGCACCTGGCCGTCCTCGCGCAGCACGCCGCCGGCGGCGATGGCATCGTTCAGCGCCTTGAGTCCACGCGCGTCCAGGAGGGAAAGCGGCTGCCGGGTGGCAGGGCAGGCGAGCAGGTCGATCAACTTGCGGTCCATGGGGTCCTCGGCACCGGCGGAAGACCGCTAGAATACCGTTTTGCCGCAGGCTCCAGCCATGACAGACACCGCTCAGGCGCCGCTGGTTGGCGTCGTGATGGGCTCCCGCTCCGACTGGGACACGATGCAGCACGCCAGCGCACGGCTCGAGGCGATGGGGATCGCCCACGAGGTGCGCGTGGTCTCCGCCCACCGCACGCCCGACGTCCTGTTCGACTACGCCAGCCAGGCGGCCGGCCGTGGGCTGCGGGCGATCATCGCCGGCGCCGGCGGCGCCGCGCACCTGCCGGGCATGATCGCGTCCAAGACGCCGGTGCCGGTATTGGGCGTGCCGGTCAAGAGCCGCGCGCTCAACGGCCTGGACTCGCTGCTGTCGATCGTGCAGATGCCGGCGGGCGTGCCGGTGGCGACTTTCGCCATCGGCGATGCCGGGGCAGCCAATGCGGCCCTGTTCGCCGCTGCCCTGCTGGCGGCCGACCATCCGGACGTGGCACGCGCCCTGGATGCGTTCCGCGAGCGCCAGAGCGCCGAGGTCGCCGCCAACGACGACCCGCGGATCGACCCGCGCGCATGAAGCGGCTGGGCATCCTCGGGGGCGGGCAGCTGGCCCGGATGATGGCGCTGGCCGCGGCCCCGCTCGGGGTGCCGGTGGTCGCGCTCGACCCCTCGCGCGAGGCCTGCGCCGGCCAGGTCGCGCCGCTGGTGGTGGGCGGCTACGACGACCGGGATGCGCTGGAGTCGTTTGGCGAGCGCATCGACGTGGTGACCTTCGATTTCGAGAACGTCCCGGCCGGGTCTGGCGACTGGCTGCGCTCGCGCGTGGCCGTGCAACCGGGTCCGGACGCACTGGCGACCGCGCAGGACCGGCTCAGCGAGAAGCGCCTGTTCCGCGAGCTGGGGATCCCGGTCCCGCCCTTCGCCGACGTCGACAGCCGCGAAACGCTGGCGCGGGCGGTGGCCGACATCGGGGTGCCCTCGATCCTCAAGACCCGCAGGCTCGGCTACGACGGCAAGGGCCAGTTCCGCCTGCGTCCCGAAGCGGGCGAGGGCGTCGTCGACGCCGCCTGGGCCGCACTGGGCGACCAGGCGGCCCGTACCGGGCTGATCCTGGAGGGGTTCGTTCCCTTCGACTTCGAGCTTTCGGTGATCGCGGTGCGCGGCCGCGACGGGGATTTCCGCACCTGGACGCCGACGCGCAACTGGCACGTCGACGGCGTGCTCTCCGCGAGCCTCGCCCCTGCCGGCCTGGATCCGGAACTGGAGGCGAAGGCGATCGCCCACGCCCGCCGCCTCGCCGAGGCCCTGGACTACGTCGGCGTGTTCGCGCTGGAGCTGTTCTGTCGCGATGGCGAACTGCTGGCCAACGAAATGGCCCCGCGCGTGCACAACTCCGGCCACTGGACCATCGAGGGTGCGGAGACCAGCCAGTTCGAGAACCACGTGCGCGCCGTGCTGGGCCTGCCGCTGGGTTCGACCGCGACCCGCGGCCACGCCTGCATGCTCAACTGGCTGGGTGAAATGCCGGACGCCACGCCGGTGCTGGCACAGCCCGGCGGCCACTGGCACGACTACGGCAAGTCCCCACGCGCGGGCCGCAAGGTCGGCCACGCCACGCTGCGAGCCGATTCCGCCGCAGAGCTGGCGACGGCCCTGGAGACCGTCGGCGCTGCACTGGACCGGCGCGACCAGGTCGCGCCGGCAGTGGGGCAGCTCAGGAGCTGAGGAACGAGTGGAGAGGAACGAGGAACGAGTAAAGGCAAGGGCAACCGCCCGGCGCCTTCCGTTCCTGCTCCTGCTTTTACTCGTTCCTCGCTCCTCTCACCTCGTTCCTCGCTTTACTGCTTGAGGTTCGAGGCCACGAAGTCCCAGTTGACCAGGTTCCAGAACGCTTCCAGGAACTTCGGCCGGGCGTTGCGGTAGTCGATGTAGTAGGCATGCTCCCACACGTCGCAGGTCATCAGCGGGGTGTCCTCGCTGGTCAGCGGGGTGTTGGCGTTGGAGGTGCTGACCAGGGCCAGGGCGCCGTCGGGACGCTGCACCAGCCAGGCCCAGCCCGACCCGAAGGTCTTCACCGCGGTGTCGGTGAACTGCTGCTTGAAGGTCTCGAAGTCGCCGAAGGTCTTGTTGATCGCCTCGGCCAGGGCGCCGGTCGGCTGGCCGCCGCCGTTGGGCGACAGGCAGTTCCAGAAGAAGGTGTGGTTCCAGACCTGTGCGGCGTTGTTGAACATGCCGCCCTGCGACTTGCGCACCACTTCCACCAGGTCCATCCCGGCGAACTCGGTGCCTTCGACCATCTTGTTGAGGTTGTCGACGTAGGTCTTGTGATGCTTGCCGTAGTGGTAGTCGAGGGTCTCGGCCGACATGTGCGGGGCGAGAGCGTCACGCTCGTAGGGAAGCGCGGGAAGTTCGAAGGCCATCTTGGTACTCCTTAAGCATCGGGTGGGGAGCGGTGCTGCCGGACGATGACGGTCGCGTCAGCAGCACCACGGAGACTACAATCACCCATTGTATCGATCCCGTGTCACGCGGCCCTGACGACCGCTGGCCAAGCTGCAGGAGCACGCGATGTCCGTCCTGGAACGGATCCAGGCCCTGGTCGACAGCCACCCGGTGGTGCTGTTCATGAAGGGCACGGCGCAATACCCCATGTGTGGATACTCGGCGAAGGCGATCCGCGCGCTCGAGGCTGCGGGCGCGCAGGAGATCCACGTGGTCAACGTCCTGGAGGACCCCGAAGTGCGCGCCAACCTGCCGCGATTTTCCAACTGGCCGACGTTCCCGCAGCTGTTCCTGCACGGGGAGCTGATCGGCGGCAGCAATGTCGTCGGTGAACTGGCGGACTCCGGCGAGCTGGCACGCATCCTCAGCGAGGCGGCCGGACAGTGACCGACTCGGGAAGCCAGCCGTCCCGGGCGCTCGAAGGGCGGGTCATCCTGGTAACCGGTGCGCATGGCGGGCTCGGCGCGGCCGCGGCCCGTGCCTGCGCGCGGGCGGGCGCGACCGTGGTCCTGCTCGGGCGCAGGATCCCGCGGCTGAACCGGATCTACGACGCGATCGCGGCCGAAGGGCCCGAGCCGCACCTGTACCCGATGGACCTGGAGGGGGCGGCCCCCGACGACCACGCCACCCTGGCCTCGCGCATCAGCGAAGGGCCGGGGCGGCTGGACGGCGTGCTGCACTGCGCCGCCGACTTCCACGGCCTGACCCCGCTGCTGCACACCGATCCGGCCGCGCTCGCGCGTGCCATCCACGTCAACCTCACCGCGCGCGCGTGGCTGAGCCAGGCCTGCCTGCCGTTGCTGTCCGCCGCGGACGATTCGGCGCTGGTGTTCGTGGTCGATGACCTGGCACGGGTGGGCAAGGCCTACTGGGGTGGTTATGGCCTGGCCCAGCACGGACAGCATGCGCTGGTGGAGATGCTGCATGCCGAGACGGCCCGCTCGCCGGTTCGTGTCAGCGGCCTGCAGCCGGGCCCGATGCGCACTGGATTGCGCTCGCGGGCCTACGTCGAACAGGAAGACACCCGCGCGATTGATCCCGCCCATGCGGCCGAGGCCTGCGTAACCCTGTTGTCACCATCGGGCGCGGCGCACCGGGGACAGGTCTGGTCGCCATTTGCCACATCCACCATCGGAGCACACGCGTCGTGACCGTCGTTTCCGCCGCGCTGCTGCTGTTCCTGATCCTCGATCCGCTGGGAAACATCCCGATCTTCCTCGGGCTGCTTCGCACCCTGCCGCCGGAGCGACAGCGCAAGGTCCTGGTGCGCGAACTGCTGATCGCGCTGTTCGTGCTGATGGCGTTCCTGTGGGGCGGCAAGTACGCGCTGGACGTCATGAACCTGCGCCAGGAGGCGGTCTCGATCGCCGGCGGCATCGTGCTGTTCCTGATCGGCATCCGGATGATCTTCCCGCCGCCGGAAGGCCTGATGGGCGAGCTTCCCGATGGCGAGCCCTTCATCGTGCCGCTGGCGATCCCTTTGATCGCCGGTCCCTCGGGCATGGCGGCGGTGATGCTGATGGGCAGCAACGAGCCCGACCGCTTGTGGGAATGGAGCCTGGCGCTCGGCATCGCCTGGGGAGCGACCGCGGCGATCCTGCTGTCGGCGACCATGATCTACAAGTGGCTCGGCCGCCGGGTGCTGTCCGCGGTCGAGCGGCTGATGGGCATGCTGCTGGTCGCGATCTCGGTGCAGATGTTCCTGGATGGCCTCCAGAGCTACATGGCGGCGGCCGGGCCGGCCTAGGGCCCGCCCCAAGGGCGGGCTGTCACCGAACCGTAAGAAAATCGCCGTACTCTCTCGCGCAGTGTTAAACTCACGTTAACCCGGTTCCCGCCGGGTTTTCCCGTTGCCTGGCGCGGCCACCGGTCGCGCGTCCACGTCCCAGCTTTCTCCATCCGAGGCCTCCCGCCCATGTCCCAGCATCGTCGCGTCCGTATGTCCAGGCTGACCGTCGGCCTGCTCGCCGCCCTCGCCGCTGCCCCTGTTTTCGCCCAGAGCACGTCCGCCGGTGTCGGCGGCCAGATCTTCTCGGCCGATGGCCAGCCGGTTTCCGGCGCCGA
>JAEWFH010000028.1 GCA_023388955.1 Pseudomonadota bacterium | reverse complement strand
GACGGCTACCGGATCGTCATGAACTGCAACGAATACGGGGGGCAGACGGTGTTCCAGATCCACCTGCACCTGCTGGCGGGGGCACCGCTGGGGGGCTTTGGCGAGGGGCGCTAGCCCTTCAGGCGGGGAGGAGGCGCCACGCGTCCGGCGGCGTTACCACCAGCCCCACCACGGCCACGGGGCGGGGCGTTCAATGACGTCCACGCGCTCGCGCACGCCCCACAGGTACACCACGTCGGCGGCCATGCGCGGCAACCGGTAGTCGTACTCGCCGATCTGGCGCTGCTCGTAGCCGTCGATGCGGCCGGTGAAGGTGACCTCGCGCCCGGCCTGGAAGATCGCCGGGTCGTAGAAACCATCGCGGCAGGCCAGGAAGCGGCCTTCGAAGCGGTCGCTGGAGCGCACCGGCCGGCCGGTGGCGTCGAGTTCGATGCCAAGCATCTGGAAACAGGTGCGGTTCTCGCCCGGCTCGACCTGGATGATCCGTCCACCCCAGCGCACGGGCAGCCCGGTGTGGTCCCCGGTGGAGGCCTGGTGGGCGCTGATCTGCGCGTAGCCGCCCTGCAACGGGGCGGGGTAGGTCGCGCAGCCGGCGAGTCCGGCCAGGGCGAAGGCGAGCAGGGTCAGGCGGATCTTCATGTCGGCTCTCCGGTGTCGGGGCCGCGCCGCCGTCGGGGCGGGCGGTGGCGGCGCAGGTCGCGGGCGAGGTGCCGGGCGCCCGCCGCTTGCCGGGTGTGTGCCGGAGCGTAGCGCGAATCACTGAAACGCCGGCTGAGTTCCCGCAGGCCCGGGTCGCCGCCCAGCGCCGCGTCGACGCGCAGGGCCCACTGCTGGGCCGGTTCGGATGCGTTGCGGCCCAGGCCCAGGCGACGGTAGCGCGCGTCCAGTCGGTGCCAGGCGCGCAGCACCGGGTCGGGCTGGCGCTCGCCGCGGCGACTGAGCCAGACCATCCACAGCAGCGCCAGCAGCGCGACCAGGGCGAATGACAGTGCCAGCCGCAGCGGATCGAGCCGCTCGATGCCCAGCGGCCGCAGCAGGGCGGCCTGGCGTTCGGCGTCGAAGCCCAGCAGGAGGTCGTTCCAGCCCATCCGCAGCCAGTCGCCGATGTCGAACAGGCCGGCCGCCCCGCCCAGCGCCCCGCCGAGCACGCCGGTACCGGACCGGCGGTCGGCGAGGGTGTCGTAGATCCGTTCCGGCGCCACCGCCGCTGTGGGGTCCACCCGCCGCCAGCCTTCGCCCTCCAGCCACACCTCGGCCCAGGCGTGGGCGTCGGAACGGCGCACCAGCCAATAGTCCCCATACGGGTTGCGATAGCCGCCGACATACCCGGTGACCACCCGCGCCGGGATCCCGGACGCCCGCATCAGCACCACGAAGGCACTGCTGAAGTGCTCGCAGAAGCCTTCCTGCTGGTCGAACAGGAACTCGTCGACGCTGTGCCGTCCCGCCAGCGGCGTGCTGAGGGTGTAGGCGAAATCCGTGGTGATCCAGTCCAGCGCCCGCTGGACGATGGCCTCGTCGCCGCCGTCGCCCGCTTCGCTGCGCCACTGCCGGGCGAGGTCGATGGTGCGCGGGTTGAAATCCCCGGGCAGGGCCAGCGCGAGGCGGCGCAATTGCGGGGGGAGCGCGGCATCGAAGCGCGCCGGCGGCGCGGAGCTCATCGTCCAGCGCGTCAGCGCGCTCAGCGGGCGTCGGGTGAACAGCTCCAGGTCGCGTCCCATGTGCACGCCATCCGGCGCGGAGATCGGCAGGTCCAGCGCGACCAGCTGGCGCCGTTCGGTCGGCTCCACCTCGACCTGGTAGTCCCAGCGCGGGCCGGCATGCTCGACCGGCGCCGGTGCCGCGCGTCCGAGCCAGTCGGACCGGCTCCAGGTGCGCCCGTCGAAATGCCACATCACCGGGCCGCGCCAGTACATCTGCGAAGGCGCCGGCTCGGCACCCTGGAACCGGACCCGCAGCGCGGGGGTGTCGTCCACCAGCAGGTCCAGCCATTCGCCCGGCGACATCTCGTCGGAAAGGCCGGTCGTCGCCATCGCGCGCTCCGGCACGCCCCACAGCGGCGAGGGCAGGCGCGGGAACAGCCAGAACGCCGCCAGGGCGAGCGGCAGGCCCAGCGCCAGCAGCTTGCCGACCCGGCGCAGGCGCGGCACCGCGCCGCCGGCCGCCGGCTCGCCCGACTCCAGCTCGGCCAGCCGCTGCAGCGCCACCAGGACCAGCACCACGCCGGCCAGGCCCAACAACAGGCTCACCGGCCCCTGGTCGAGCAGGAAGGTGCCGAAGGGGGCGAACAGGGCGAAGCCCAGCAGGCTGCGGGCATCGCGCAGGCGGAAGGTCTCGGATGGCTTGATCGCCAGCATCGCCGCCAGCACCGCGGTGCCGGTATCGCGGCCGATGTGGAAATCCGACATCGCCAGCACCACCGCGAGCATCGCCAGCGCCAGTAGCAGCCGCGCCGCGCCGGGGATGGTCCGGCGCCAGGACACCACGCCGACGCCGGCCGCCACCGCGCCGACCAGGGCCCCGAGCAGGCCCGGCAATTGCAACAGCAGCGGCAACAGGCAGGCCCAGGCGGCGGCCAGGGTCCAGGCCCGGCTGGAAGGGTCCAGCTGCAGGCGCTCGGCGGGCTCAGCCATCGGGCATCAGCGCCAGGGCGCGCAGGCAGGCGTGGCGGTGCAGCGCGCCACGGTCGGGGCCGAGGGGAAGCTGCCCGGGAAGCAGCAGCCGGTAGCGGCGGCCATCGCGCTCGGCCTCGTCGACCCAGCGCGCCATGCGGGCGATGCGGGCCTCCTGGTCCAGCAGGCCGGTGGCACTCCAGTCCAGCACGACGTCGGCGCCCATCGGCTGCTCGTACTCGCGTACCAGCAGGGTGTCGCGGCGTGCCGAGGGCTTCCAGGCGATTGTCCGCCGCGAGTCGCCCGGACGGTAGTTGCGAAGGTGGTGGACATCATCGCCGCTTGCATGCAGGCGTTGTTGCGCGCGGTCACCGGAGCCGCCAGGCAGGGGCGGACCGTCCGCTTCGGGGCGCGGGTAGACCAGGAGTGGCTCCGGCGGCCAGGCCAGTCCCCAGGCGCGCGCCAGGCCCAGCGGCCGGGTGGTCGAGACCTGCAGGCGCGGCACCGGATGCCAGCCGCGGCGCCGGGTCGGCAGCGACAGCCGGGCCTCGCCCTCGCCCTGGTCCAGGCTGAGCAGCGCGGAGCGGCCCGGATCACCGTCGGCGGCGATCCGCAGGCCCCGCCGTTCGCGGCCGTCGCCGGCACGGGCATGCACGCGCAACTGCAGGTCGCTGCCTGCCGGTACGGGTTCGGCGTCCACGGCCGCGACCTGCAATCCGGTCAGCTGCAGCTGGGCGGCGACCAGGCTCGCCAGCCCGCCGCCGGCCAGCAGCAGGCCCAGCAGCAGCGCCGGATTGTTGTTGTAGTTCAGTGCCCCCAGCAGCATCGCGGCCAGCAATACGCCGTAGAACAGGCCGAAGCGGGTCGGCAGCACATACACCCGGCGGCGGTGGAAGTGCACCGGCAGGGCCTCGGGGGCACGCGGACGCACCAGTGAACGCAGCCGTGCCCCCGCGCGCGCCTTCAGCCCCACGGCTCAGTCCACCGGCACCGCGTCCAGGATGGAGCGGGCCAGCGCCTCGTCGCTGCCGGCGTCCGCCTCGGGCACCAGGCGATGCGCGGCGACGGAGACGAACAGCGCCTGCACGTCGGCGGGAAGGACGTGGGCGCGGCCCTCCAGCAGCGCGTGGGCCCGTGCACCACGCAACAGCGCCAGGCCGGCGCGCGGCGACAGCCCCACGCGCACGCCCGGATGGTGCCGGCTGCGCCCGAGCAGCGCCTGCACGTAGTCGATGAGCGCCTCGCTGGCGTGCACCCCGGCGACCGAGCGGCGCACCGCGGCCACGTCGTCGCGGGTGAGCAGCGGCCTTGCCTGGGCAATCAGCGCGCGGCGGTCCTCGCCGGCCAGCAGGGCGCGCTCGGCGGCGCCGTCGGGATAGCCCAGCCCGAGCCGGAGCAGGAACCGGTCCAGCTGCGAATCAGGGAGCGGGTAGGTCCCCGACAGATCGACCGGGTTCTGCGTGGCGATGACGAAGAACGGGTCCGGCAGGGCGTGGGTGGTGCCGTCCACGGTGACCTGGTGCTCGGCCATGGCCTCCAGCAGGGCGCTCTGGGTCCGGGGCGGAGCGCGGTTGATCTCGTCGGCCAGCAGCACCTCGGTGAACACCGGACCGGGGTGGAAGTCGAAGCGCCGCGCCTGCGGGTCGAATACCGAGACCCCGACCACGTCCGCAGGCAGCAGGTCGGAGGTGAACTGCACGCGCTGGAACGACAGCCCGAGCGTGCTTGCCAGGGCGTGGGCGAGGGTGGTCTTGCCCAGTCCGGGCAGGTCCTCGATCAACAGGTGGCCATCGGAGAACAGGGCCACGAAGGCCAGCCGCACCTGTCGCGGCTTGCCGAGCACCAGCGAGTTGACCTGGTCCTGTGCGCCGTCAAGTGCATCGCGCAGGTGCTCGGGTAGCATGGCCGGCCCTCCCGGGCGGCGGGTGTCACCGGTTGCCGTGCCGGTCGCAGCCATCATGGTCTCCTGTGCCGTCGCCGCCCCAGGGCAATCAACGAGTGTACCGAGGTTATCCACGCATGCCGCAAGCCGCGCGACCCGTTTCCGCCGATCCGCGCACAGATGGCACCGGGCCACTGCCCGATGCCGGTGCGGACCGGGCCCGCCGCACGTTCCTGGCCCTGTTCGTGGTGGTCATGGCGCTCAAGGTCCTGGTCGCGGTGCGGCTGCCGGTATTCGTCGACGAAGCCTTCTACTGGCTCGAGGGTCAGCGCCTGGCGCCGGCCTATTCCGACCTGCCAGGCCTGACCGCCTGGCTGGCGCGGCTGGGCGTGGCGCTGGCCGGCAACAACGAGTTCGGGCTGCGGCTGCCGTTCCTGCTGATGGGCGCGGCGGTGCCATGGCTGGTGGTGCGCATCACCGCGCGTGAATTCGGCGCCGCCCACGGCTGGCAGGCCGGCAGCCTGGCGTTGCTGCTGCCACTGGCGGGCACCCTCGGGCTGATGGCGCTGCCGGATGCGGCGATGGCGCTGGCGACCCTGCTGTGCATGGACGCGGGTGCGAAGCTGCTGCGCCGGATCGATGCCGCGGCGGCGCTGGAGCTGGCACTCGGGCTGGTGATCGGCGCGCTGAGCCACTACCGCTTCATCGCGGTGATTGGCGTTGGCTTCATCGCGCTGTTGCTGCTCGCCGACGGGCGCCGTGCGCTGCGCGACGTGCGCGTGCTTACCGCCATTGCGATCGGCGCGGCGGCGTGGACGCCGCTGGTGTGGTGGAACCTGGACAACGCCGACGCCGGCCTGCGTTTCCAGCTGGTCGACCGCCATCCGTGGGCGTTCCACCTGGAAGGGCTGTGGTTCGTGCTGGTGCAGGCGCTGATGGTGACCCCGCTGCTGTTCGCCGGCTTGCTGCTGGCAGGCTGGCGGGCGCGGCGCAGCGCGCTGCCGGCGGCGCGTTACCTCGCCCTGCTGGGGTTGCTGGTGGTGGCCGGCTTCTTCCTGCTGGGCTTCTTCGCCGATACCGAACGGGTCAGCTTCCACTGGCCTTTCCCGGGCTACCTGGCCCTGCTGCCGCTGGCGCCGGCCCTGTTGGGGGGCTGGCCGCGCTGGCTGCGGGTGGCGACCTGGACGGTGGCGGCCGCCGGGCTGGTCGCGGTGCTGTCCTACTACGTCGCGGTGTCGATCCCGGACGTGCGGGCGCGCTCGGCGGCGGAGAAGTGGTACCCCTCCAACTTCGCAGGCTGGGATGAACTGGCCGAAGGGGTCCGCCGCGAGCTGGCGCAGTTGCCCGAGGACACGCGGCTGGTTGCCGGGAGCTTCAAGGTGGGAGCGGAACTGGGCTTCGCGCTTGGCGATGCCTCGATCCCGGTGCTCGACCACCCGCTCAACCACAAGCACGGCCGCGCACCGCAAC
This sequence comes from Pseudomonadota bacterium, assembly GCA_023388955.1. Lineage (GTDB taxonomy): Bacteria > Pseudomonadota > Gammaproteobacteria > Xanthomonadales > Xanthomonadaceae > Novilysobacter. The sequence goes on along the minus strand of JAEWFH010000028.1, from coordinate 19,087 downwards.
TGCGGTTGTGGGGCCTGGAGGCGCCGGACCGCCCGGGACAGGGCCAGGGGCCGGTGCTGCTGGTGGAGGCCTCCAGCGACGTGCCGTACAAGGACCTGCTGGCGCGCTACCGGCACATGTGCTCGATGGTCGGTCCGCTGCCGCCGCCGAAGGTGCTCAACGTCGACCATGGCAGCCAGCGCTTCCTGCTGTTCCACCTGCAGCAGCCGGCACCCGTCGACGCGGAATGCGTGGCGCCGGCGATGTCCTGGATCGACGCCCCGGAGCCGCGCGACGGGGTGGGCCGCCGGTTCGCCGTCGAGGGCTGGGCGTTCAAGGACGGGGTCGGTCTGGAGCGGGTCGAAGTGCTGCTGGACGGGGTGCCGGTGGGCGAGGCGGAGTACGGCTTGCCTGCACCGCACGTGGCCTCGTACTGGCGCATCAGCGGTGACCCGAACCACCCCGATGTCGGCTTCCGCGCCGAAGTCGTGCTGGCGCCGGGCGTGGAGCCGGGGCGCCACTGGCTGGGGCTGCGCCTGCATGGCGCCGATGGCAGCGTGGAGGACAGCCCGGAACAGCCTGTCGAGCTGCGCTGAAGGGCGTTCAGGGGACCTGGAACCCGGCCTGGCGCAACAGCGCCGCGGTGGCGATCAACGGCAGCCCGACCAGCGCGGTCGGGTCCCGGCTTTCCACCGACTCGAACAGGCTGATCCCCAGGCCCTCGACCTTGAAGCTGCCGGCGCAGTCCCAGGGTTGTTCCGCGTCTAGGTAACGCCCGATCTCGTCATCCTGCAGGCAGCGCAGGACCACCGTGGTGGTGTCCAGGGCCTGCAACCGCGTCCCGTCGCTGGCCTGGAGGCTGACCGCAGTATGGAAGCGCACGCGCTGGCCGGACATCGACCGCAGCTGGTCGATCGCCGCCGCGCGGTGGCCGGGCTTGCCCAGTGGCCGTCCGTCGAGCTCGGCGACCTGGTCGGAGCCCAGCACCCAGCCTCCTTCCGGCTGTCCGCGGGCGACCGCGGCGGCCTTGGCGGAGGCAAGGCGCGCGGCGAGGCGGATGGGCGCCTCGCCGGCCAGGGCCGCCTCGTCCACGCCGGGCGCGAGCGCATCGAACGGCAGGCCCAGGCGGGCCAGCAATTCCCGCCGGTACCGGGACGTGGAGGCCAGGACCAGGCGCAGCGGGCTCACGCGGCGCTTACCCGGGCTTCGCGGACCCGCGTCAACTGGTGGTCGATGCGGCGGCGGGCGTCCTCGATGGAGCCCCGGACCTGGCGCAGCTCGCCGATGCTGGCATCGCCGCCGTGCTCGCGCAGCCACAGGCGCTGCCGCAGCATTTCGCGCATCGCGTCCTGCACCGGGTCGCCGTTGCGGTCGCCGGCCACCGCGGTGATCTCCGAGCGGGCCGTGCGCAGCCGGGCTTCGAGGGCGTCGGCGGCGTCGAGAAGCTGGCGCATTTCGCGCTGGTGGCGGGTGCGCCGGTGGCGGCCCAGCAGCAGCCACGCCAGCAGTGCGGCGCCAGCGGCGACCGGGATCAGCAATACGGAAAAGTCCACGGCGACTGCAGGAACGGGTGTGCAGCCAGTCTGAACGGCAAGCAGGCGCGGGGCAAACCGTCGTCCTGCGCGGTGGCTGCGGATTGACAGCGGGGCCCGCGATCCCTAGCATTCCCCGGCTTATGTCCGCTGGCGTGCCCAACGTGCCCGTTCCGGAAACCGTGGATGCGTGGAGGATGGTGGCCTCGCGCCGCGGCGTTGAAGGCCGCGTGCCGCTGGAGCGCCTGGCGCGCCTGCGCGATGCGCTGGTCGATGCCGGGGGCGAGGTTTCGTTCACGCTCGACTTCGACCGCGACGAGCTGCAGGTGCCGTACGCCGAGCTGCATGTCGAGGCGGGTTTGCCCCTGCAGTGCCAGCGCAGCCTCGAGCGCTTCGTGCTGCCGGTGGTGATCACGCAGCGGCTTGGGCTGGTGCGCAGCGAGGCCGAGGAGGCCGCGCTGCCGGAGGGCTACGAGGCGCTGGAGGTGCCCGCCGACGGCGTCCTGGTGCCGCTGGACATCGTCGAGGACGAGCTGATCCTCGCGGTGCCGGTGATCCCGGTGAAGCCGGGCAGCGAGGCGGTCGAGCGCGACTGGCCCATCCCGGGGGCGGAAGCGGCGCCCGAGCGCGAGAACCCGTTTGCCGCCCTGGCGGCATTGAAGAACAAGACACCCGGCAAGCCGGACTGACCGGCCCGGACCCCTACGTCCCACGACGTTTTTCCTTGGAGCAAGACCATGGCTGTCCAGAAATCCAAAGTCTCCCCGTCCAAGCGCGGCATGCGCCGTTCGCACGACAAGCTCTCCGCCAAGCAGCTGTCGACCGACCCGACCACCGGCGAGACCCACCTGCGCCACCACGTCACCGCCGACGGCTACTACCGTGGCAAGAAGGTGATGGACACCAAGGCACCGGTGTTCGACGAAGAGTAAGCTTCGGCTTCGCATCGCCGCGCCAGCCGTGACCGACGGCTGGCGTGGTCCGGCCGCGCCATGGCGGGCCGGGCCACTCCGGTCCCGTGAAGCCATCGGCGCGGGCGGTGTTCCTGCCGGCCGGCGCCTGACGGCGTGCTACGGCCCGTTGCTGTGGAGTGGTGATGACTGAGCGTATGTATTCCCGCATCGCGGGCACCGGCAGCTACCTGCCGGAAAAGGTGCTGACCAACGCCGACCTGGCGGAGTTCGTCGACACCAGTGACGAGTGGATCGCCACCCGGACCGGGATCCGCCAGCGGCACATCGCCGCCGAAGGCGAAACCACCGGCGACCTGGCCTTCCATGCCGCCACCCGCGCGCTGGAAGCGGCCGGCGTCGAGGCCTCCGAACTCGACCTGATCGTGCTCGGCACGACCACTCCCGACATCATCTTCCCGTCCACCGCCTGCCTGGTGCAGCATCGGCTGGGTGCCAACGGCTGTCCGGCGTTCGACGTCAACGCGGCCTGCTCGGGCTTCATCTACGCCTTGTCGGTGGCGGACAGCTTCATCCGTTCCGGCGCGGCCAGGACCGCGCTGGTGATCGGCGCCGAGACCCTCACCCGCATGCTCGACTGGAGCGACCGCTCCACCTGCGTGCTGTTCGGCGACGGCGCCGGCGCGGTGGTGCTGAAGGCCGATACCGAGACCGGCGTGCTCAGCACCCACCTGCACGCCGACGGCGGCAAGAAGGAGCTGCTGTACAACCCGGTCGGCGTGTCCAGCGGGTTCCGGCCGGAAGAGGACAATGCCGGCGTCAAGGTGCTGATGACCGGCAACGAGGTCTTCAAGCACGCGGTCAAGGCGCTGGACTCCGTGGTCGAGGAGACGCTGGCCGCCAACGACCTGGACCGCAGCCAGATCGATTGGCTGATCCCGCACCAGGCCAACCTGCGCATCATCGAGGCGACCGCCAAGCGCCTGGCCATGCCGATGGAGCGCGTGGTCGTCACCGTCGACCGCCACGGCAACACCTCCTCCGGCTCGGTGCCGCTGGCGCTGGACGAGGCGGTGCGCTCGGGCCGCGTGGAGCGGGGCCAGCTGGTGCTGCTGGAGGCCTTCGGCGGCGGCTTCACCTGGGGCTCGGCGCTGCTGCGCTACTGACCGGGACTGTACGCCGCGGTACAGACGCCCGCGGCGCAACGCCCGTATCATGGCGAGTTCGTTTGCCGGGGATCGCACATGGACCACACCAGCCCAGACCAGCAGCTCGCCTTCGTCTTCCCGGGCCAGGGCTCCCAGTCCGTCGGGATGCTGGGCGCGCTCGCCGAGGGCAATGCGGTGGTCACCGAGACCTTTGCCGAGGCCAGCCAGGGCGCGGGTGTCGACCTGTGGGCGCTGGCCCGGCAAGGTCCGGAAGAGCAGCTCAACCAGACCGAATTCACCCAGCCGGCGCTGCTCGCCGCGGGCGTGGCGGTGTGGCGGCTGTGGCAGCAGCGCGGTGGCGCCCGCCCGGCGCTGCTGGCGGGCCACAGCCTGGGCGAGTACGCCGCGCTGGTCGCCGCGGGTGCGCTCCCGCTGGCCGACGCCGCGCAGCTGGTGCGACTGCGCGGCCAGCTGATGCAGGAAGCCGCGCCGGCGGGTACCGGGGCGATGGCCGCGGTGCTGGGCGCCGACGACGCGCTGGTGGAGGAGGTCTGCAACAGCGCCTCCGGCCGCGAGGTCGTGGTTCCGGCCAACTACAACTCGCCCGGGCAGGTGGTGATCGGCGGCCATGCCGGCGCGGTCGACAAGGCGCTGACGCTGCTGGCCGAGCGCGGCGTGCGCAAGGCGGTCAAGCTGGCGGTGAGCGTGCCTTCGCACACCCCGCTGATGCGCGGCGCCTCCGAGCGCCTGGCGGTGGCGATGGACGACATCCAGTGGCAGTCCCCCTCGATCCCGGTGGTGCAGAACGTGGACGCCGGCATGCACGAGGGCACCGCTGCGGTGCGCGACGCGCTGGTGCGCCAGCTTTACCTGCCGGTGCAGTGGACCGGCTGCGTGCGGGCGCTGGCGGAGGCGGGCATCACCCGCATCGGCGAATGCGGCCCCGGCAAGGTGCTGTCGGGACTGGCCAAGCGGATCGACCGCGGCCTGGATGCACGCGCGCTGGGCACGCCGGACGACTTCGACGGCGTCCTGGCGGACTGGAACGGCTGACCCAACCTGCTTGCGCAGGATCGTGAGGAACCTTCGTATGGAAAAGACCCTGGCCGGCGAGATCGTGCTGGTGACCGGCGCAAGCCGTGGCATCGGTGCCGCGATCGCCGATGAACTGGCGGCGCACGGCGCGACCGTCATCGGTACCGCCACCTCGGAAAACGGCGCCAAGGCCATCGGCGAGCGCCTGGCGGCGGCCGGCGGCCACGGCCGCGTGCTCAACGTCACCGACCCGGCGTCGATCGACGCGCTGCTGGACGGCATCGCCAGCGAGTTCGGCCCGGTCTCGATCCTGGTCAACAATGCCGGCATCACCCGCGACAACCTGCTGATGCGGATGAAGGACGAGGACTGGCAGGCGATCATCGACACCAACCTCAGCAGCATCTTCCGCACCAGCAAGGCGGTGATGCGGCCGATGATGAAGGCCCGCCGCGGCCGCATCATCAACATCGCCTCGGTAATCGGGCTGGTCGGCAACGCCGGGCAGGCCAACTACGCCGCGGCGAAGGCCGGCATCATCGGTTTCAGCAAGTCGCTGGCGCGCGAGGTCGGCTCGCGCGGCATCACCGTCAACGTGGTCGCGCCGGGCTTCATCGATACCGACATGACCCGCGAGCTGCCCGAGGCACAGCGCGAGCAGATGCTCGGGCAGATCGCCCTGGGCCGGCTCGGCGAGCCCGCGGACATCGCGCGGGCCGTGGCATTCCTGGCAGGTCCCGCCGCGTCGTACATCACCGGCGAGACCCTGCACGTGAACGGCGGCATGTACATGCCCTGAGCGCAGGAAGCGCATCGTCCGGAGGACCCGGACACCCAGTACCCGGGGCCGCGGCCGGTGTTTGCGGCGGTCCCGATTCCACTACACTATTGCGTCGAACATCCCGTACGGGAGGAGTGAGAAGAAATGAGCACCATCGAAGAGCGCGTCAAGAAGATCGTCGTCGAGCAGCTGGGCGTCAAGGAAGAGGAAGTCACCAACAACGCCTCGTTCGTCGACGACCTGGGTGCTGACTCGCTGGACACCGTCGAGCTGGTCATGGCCCTCGAGGAAGAGTTTGAGTGCGAGATCCCGGACGAGGAAGCGGAGAAGATCACCTCGGTGCAGCAGGCGATCGACTACGTCAAGGCGCACGTCAAGGAGTAAGGCGCGTGCAGGCGGAACCGGTCCAGTGGCCGGCGCACCGCCTGGCAGTACCTGACCGGGGCCGCATCTTGCGGCCCTGCGTCTTTGCACGACCAGTCAACGGAGTCCCCAATGTCCAAACGTCGCGTAGTCGTCACCGGCCTCGGCCTCGTCTCGCCGCTGGGAAATGACCTGGCCAGCAGCTGGGACGGTATCGTCAACGGCCGTTCGGGCATCGGCCCGGTCACCCATTTCGACGCCACCGGCTTCGCCACCCGGATCGCCGGCGAGGTCCGCGACTTCGACGTCACCCGCTGGGTGCCGGCCAAGGACGCGCGCAAGATGGATCCGTTCATCCACTACGGCGTGGGTGCCTCGATGATGGCCATCGGGGACGCGGGCCTGGAGATCACCGAGGCCAATGCACCGCGCATCGGCGCGCTCATCGGCTCGGGCATCGGCGGCATCCTCGGCATCGAGGAGCAGACCGCCAAGTACCTCGACGGCGGCCCGCGCAAGATCTCGCCGTTCTACGTGCCCAGCACCATCATCAACATGCTGCCGGGGCAGGTCTCGCTGCTGACCGGCATCAAGGGCCCCAACTTCTCGGCGGTCTCCGCCTGCGCCACGGCCAACCATTCGATCGGCATGGCGATGCGCATGATCCAGTACGGCGACGCCGACGTGATGCTCGCCGGCGGCGCCGAGCGTGGCTCCTCGCCCACCTCGATGGGCGGCTTCTGCTCGATGAAGGCCATGTCCACCCGCAACGACGAGCCGGAGAAGGCCAGCCGCCCGTGGGACCAGGACCGCGACGGCTTCGTGCTGGGCGACGGTGCAGGGGTACTGGTGCTGGAGGAGTACGAGTCGGCGAAGGCCCGCGGCGCCCGCATCTACTGCGAGCTGGCCGGCTTCGGCGCCAGCTCGGACGCCTTCCACATGACCGCCCCCAGCGAGGACGGCGAAGGCCCGGCGCGCTGCATGGCCGCGGCGATGGCCGACGCCGGCATCGGCCCGGAGCAGATCGGCTACCTCAACGCGCACGGCACCTCCACGCCGCTGGGCGACCTGGCCGAGACCCTGGCCATCAAGCGCGCGCTGGGCGAGCACGCCTACCGCACCATGGTCAGCTCGACCAAGTCGATGACCGGCCACCTGCTGGGCGCGGCCGGTGGCGCGGAGGCGATCTTCTCGGTGCTGGCGCTGCACCACGGCATCATCCCGCCGACCATCAACCTGGACGAGCCGGGCGAGGGCTGCGACCTCGACTACGTGCCCAACGTGGCCCGCCAGCAGCAGGTGGACGTCGCCATGTCGAACGGCTTCGGCTTCGGCGGCACCAACGGCACGCTGGTCTTCCGGCGCACCTGAGTGCTGCTGGCGCGACCGATCGCCTCGCCACCGGACCTGCTCGACCTGCACCGGGGCGACCCGGTGCGATACCCGATGCTGCTCGAATCCAGCGCCCATGGCACCGCCCATGGGCGCTGGGACATGCTGCTGTGCGCCAGTGGCGGGTCGTTGCGGCTGGACCGGGACGGCGTGGTCCGGGACCAGGACGGCGCGGCGCAGGTAGGGGGCTTCCTGGAGGCACTGGACCGCGAGTGGCAGGCGCTCCGGGTCGCGCGCGAGGAACCGCGCTGGCCGTTCCGGGGTGGCTGGGGACTGCTGCTGGGCTATGAGCTGGCCGGCGAGGTGGAACCGGTGCTCGGGTTGCCGCAGGCCCCCGGGCGGCTGCCGGTGGCGCTGGCGCTGCGATGCCCCGCGGCGATCCTGCGCGAGCATGCCACCGGGGAATGCGTGGCGGTCGCCGAGCCGGAGCATGCACACCTGCTGGAACAGCTGCTGGTCGATGCGTCTGCTCCGCGCAGCCGGGCGGCGCACCTGCCGTGGCGCCCACCGGAGCAGGTCGAGGAAGAACCCCCGCAACGCTACGTCGACGCGATCGCGCGCGTGCTGGAGTACCTGCGCGCCGGGGACGTGTTCCAGGCCAACATTTCCCGCGGCTGGCGGGCCCGGTTCGACGCACCGGTGGAGCCGGCCGCGTTGTTCCAGCGCCTGCGCCGGCACAACCCGGCGCCTTTCGCGGGCCTGCTGGCCGGCGAGGGCTGGGCGCTGGCGAGTGCCTCCCCCGAGCGGCTGGTGTCGGTGCGCGGCGAGGTGGTCGAGACCCGCCCCATCGCCGGTACCCGTCCGCGCATGGCCGGGGACGACGAGCCCGGGCGCATCCGCGAGCTGGTCGGCCACCCCAAGGAGCGGGCCGAGCACGTGATGCTGGTCGACCTGGAGCGCAACGATCTGGGCCGGATCAGCCGGACCGGCACGGTCGAGGTCGACGAGCTGATGGCGGTGGAGAGCTATGCCCACGTCCACCACATCGTCAGCAATGTGCGCGGCCTGCTGCGTCCGGACGTGACGCCGGGCGGGGTGATCGCGGCGACGTTTCCCGGGGGCACCATCACCGGCTGTCCCAAGGTGCGCTGCATGCAGGTGATCGCCGAGCTGGAAGGCCAGGGCCGGGGCACCTATACCGGCTCGATGGGCTGGCTCAACCGCGACGGCGACATGGACCTGAACATCCTGATTCGCAGTGCGGAGCTGGAGGGCGACGCGCTGCGCTTCCGTGCCGGCGCCGGAATCGTGATCGACTCCGACCCGTTGCGCGAGGTCGAGGAGACCCGCGCCAAGGCCCGCGGCATGCTGCGGGCGCTGGGGGTGGAAGGGTGAGCGGGGAGGTACGCCTCTACCGCGGCACGAGCCGGGTGGAGGCGATCGCCGCCGACGACCGGGGCCTCCGCTACGGCGATGGCCTGTTCGAGACCATGCGCGGGCACCGCGGGGCGGTTCCCTGGTGGACAGCCCACTGGCGGCGCCTGGCGGCAGGCGCGGCGCGGCTGCAGCTGCCGCTGCCGCCAACCGGGCTTGTCTTCGGGGAGGTCACCGCCCTGCTGGCGGGCGGCGACGGGGTGGTGCGTCTGCAACTCACGCGCGGCAGCGGCGGCCGTGGCTATGCGCCGCCGGTGGCACCAGAACCGGCCTGGGTACTGTCGCGCCACCCGTTGCCCGCCGCTCCGCCGGCTGCCGGCCTGCACTTGCGCTGGTGTGCGACGCGGCTGGCGGAGCAGCCGCTGCTGGCCGGCATGAAGCACTGCAACCGCCTGGAACAGGTCCTGGCGCGCCTGGAGCTGCAGGGCGACGGGAGCGACGAAGGACTGATGCCGGGACCGGACGACGAAGTCATCTCGGCCACCTCCGCCAACGTCTTCGTACTTCGGGACGGGCACTGGTCGACGCCACCGGTCGAGCGTTGCGGGGTTGCCGGCGTCTGCCGCGGCTGGCTGCTGGCGCAGGGCCATGCGGGCGAACGGCGCCTGCTCCGGGAGGAGGTCGAACAGGCCGAGGCCGTGGTCCTGACCAATGCCGTGCGCGGTATCCTCCCGGTCTCGCGGCTGGGGGCGCGACGATGGCAGCCGCATCCCCGGGTCGACGCACTGCGCGCCGCGCTGGCCGCCGACAACCCCGCCTTCGCCGACAGCTGATCCGGAGACCACGTGATCGCCTCCAGACACCAGGGCCGCGCCGGCCTCAAGTTCCTCTTCCTGCTCGTGGTCTTCGTCCTGCTGGCCGCCGTCGTGGCCGGATGGTGGGGCTGGCAGCGCTATGGCGCGTTCGCCGGCACGCCGCTGGGGGGCTTCGGCGACGACGCTACGGTGATGGTCGAGCGCGGCGATTCGTTCCCGGTGGTGGTGCGCAAGCTGCGCGAGGCGGGGGTCGAGGCCGGCGACGACCTGGAGTGGCGGCTGCTGGCCCGCCAGCTGGGCGCCGACGCGCGCCTGCACGTGGGCGAATACGCGTTGCGCGAGGGCATGACCCCGCGCGAGCTGCTGCAGGCGATGTCCCGTGGCGACATCGTCCGCCACCGCTTCACCATCGTCGAGGGCTGGAACATCCGCGAGCTGCGGGCCGCGCTGGGACGGGCGGAAGTGCTCGAAAAAGAGGCGGGCGGGCTGGACGATGCGGCGCTGATGGCGGCGCTCGGCCGCGACGGCGAGCATCCCGAAGGCCGCTTCCTGCCCGAGACCTACGTCTTCAGCCGCGGGGACAGCGACCTGGACGTACTGGGTCGCGCGGCCGGGGCGATGGACGAGGCGCTGGCCGCGGCCTGGGAGTCGCGCGACCCGGACACGCCGCTGCAGACCCCGTACGAGATGCTGGTCCTGGCCTCGATCGTCGAGAAGGAGACCGGGATCGCGGACGAGCGTCCGAAGATCGCCGGCCTGTTCGAGCGCCGGCTGCGCATCGGCATGCGGCTGCAGACCGATCCCACGGTGATCTACGGGATCGGCGAGGACTACGACGGCAACATCCGCCGCGTCCACCTCACCACCGACACGCCCTACAACACCTATACCCGCGACGGCCTGCCGCCCACGCCGATCGCGATGCCGGGCCGCGCCGCGCTGGAGGCCGTGGCCTCGCCCGAGGAGGGCACGGCACTGTATTTCGTCGCCCTGGGCGATGGCAGCGGGCGGCACCTGTTCGCCGACAGCTACGCCGAGCACCAGGCCAACGTGCGCCGCTACCTGCGCAACTACCGCGAATACGTGCGCGAGCGGGAGGCAGGTTCGCAGTGATGGCGCTTCGCACCGAACCACGCCTGGTGACCCTGGAAGGCGGCGAAGGTGCCGGCAAAAGCACCGTGCTGGCGTCGCTGCGTGCCCGGCTGGAGGAGGCCGGCGAGCGCGTGGTGTGTACCCGCGAGCCGGGGGGCACGCCGCTGGCCGAGCGCATCCGCGGGCTGCTGCTCGACACCGGCCACGAGGCGCCGGCGCCGGCCACCGAGCTGTTGCTGATGTTCGCCGCCCGCGCCCAGCACGTGCAGGCGACGATCGCCCCGGCGCTGGCGGGTGGCGCCTGGGTGCTGAGCGACCGCTTCACCGATGCCAGCCATGCCTACCAGGGCAGTGCCCGCGGCGGCGACCGCGGGCTGATCGGGCTGCTGGAGGAGCGCGTGGTGGGCCTCTCGCCGGGGTTGACGCTGCTGCTGGACGTGCCGGTCGGGGTCGGGCTGGCGCGTGCACGCGGCCGCGGCGGGGTGGACCGCATCGAAGCGGAGGACACCGCCTTCTTCGAGCGTGTCCGGGCCGGGTACCTGGAACGGGCGCGCGCGGAGCCGGAGCGCTTCCGCGTGATCGACGCCACGCTTTCCGCCGATGAGGTCGCCGTGATCGCCGCGCGCCACCTCGACGAATACCGCAGGTCGCTGGCATGAGCGCCCTGGCACCCTGGCAGGCGCGGATCCACGACCGTGCCGCCGCCGCGCTCGACAGTGGCCGGCTGGCGCATGGCCTGCTGCTGTGCGGTCCGGCGCAACTGGGCAAGCGCGAGGTCGCCGAGCGCCTGGCCGCCCGCGTGCTGTGCGAGTCGCCTGCAGCCGGCGGGACACCGTGCGGCCAGTGCCGCAGTTGCCGCCTGCTGGCCTCGCGCTCCCAGCTCGACCCGATCGAGCTGCGGCCCGACGGCAGCCCGGCGCACCCGTGGGGCCATGCGGCGCATCCGGACCTGTTGCTGGTCGGCCACGCCTGGAACCACAAGGTGCGTCCGCCGCGCATGCGTACCGAGATCGTCATCGACCAGGTTCGTGCGCTCGGCGAGCAGATGGCGCTGACCCCGCAGTACGGCCGTGCCCGGGTGGCGATCATCGACCCGGGCGAGGCGGTCAACACCGCCGCCGCCAACGCGCTGCTCAAGACGCTGGAAGAACCGGTTCCGGGGCGCTACCTGTGGATCGTCGCTTCCGAGCCGGCGCGCCTGCCGGCGACCATCCGCAGCCGCTGCCAGAAGCTGGAGTTCCGCCTGCCGCCACGGGAGGAGGCACGCCAGTGGCTGCTGGAGCAGGGCCATGGTGCCGGGGACGTCGACGAGGCCCTGGATGCCGCGCGCGGCCACCCCGGACAGGCCCATGCCTGGCTCGGGGAGGGCGTGCTGGAGCTGCGCCGCGAGGTGGCCGGTGGGTTGGCCGGGGTGGCCAGCGGACGCACCGCCGTGCCGGCCCTGGCCCAGGCCTGGACCGCCGATGCGAACGGGCCGCTGCGGCTGCGGCTGGCGGCGGACCTGGCGCTGGAGCAGGCTTCGGCGAACTTGACCGACCCGGCGCGCACGCGCAGTCTGGCGGAGTGGTTCGACCGCGCCAACAAGGCCCGCGACCTGCTGCGCAGCACGGTCCGCGCCGACCTGGTGGTGGTGGAGTTGTTGCTGGCCTGGCGCGCGGTGCACGCGCGGCCGGGGTGATGGACTGGCCGCTGGCGGCCATGGCAAGCAGGGATACCGGACGATGGTTGCAGCAGGGGGCGCGAGGCAGGGGATCCTGACCCTCGCGGTGAAGGACAAGGCGGCGCTGTACAACGCGTACATGCCCTACATCCGCCAGGGCGGGCTGTTCGTGCCCACGCCCCGGCGCTATTTCCTCGGCGACGAGGTGTTCGTGCTGGTGACCCTGCCCGAGTCCAGCGAGCGCATGCCGATCGCCGGAAAGGTGGTCTGGGTGACCCCGGCCGGTGCGCAGGGCGCGCGTCCGGCGGGCATCGGGGTGCAGTTCAACGACGGCCCCGAAGGCGATGCGCTCAAGGGCCGGATCGAGGCCCTGCTGGCCGGCAGCCTGGACGCGGAGCGCCCCACCCACACCATGTAGGGCATGCTCAGCCCTGGCGCAGTGCCGGGGAATCCCAGCCCGGGCGCGGGGCGAAGCGTTCGCCGTGGCGGCTCTGCAGCTGCCGCAGCCGCTCCAGCAGCACCTCGGGACCGGTGTCGCGGATGTGCTGGATCGGACCACCCCGGAACGGGGCGAAGCCGGTACCGAAGATGACGCCGGCATCCAGCAGGTCGGCATCGGCCACCACGCCGTCGTGCAGGCAGGCCACCGCCTCGTTGAGCAGGGGCAGGACCAGCCGGTCCTGCAGGTCCTCGGGCGCCTGGTAGCCGTCGGGCAGCTCGGGCTTGACCGCCTTGCCTTCCTCCCAGCGATACAGCCCCTGGCCATCCTTCTTGCCGCGCTTGCCCGGTTCGGCCTGGCTGGCCAGCGCCTCGGGCACCTGCAGCCCCAGGAACGGGGACAGCTCCGCGCCCACGCCGGCGGCGACGTCCAGGCCCACGGTATCGACCAGCTCGATCGGGCCCATCGGCATGCCGAAGGCTTCGGCGGCCTTGTCGATGGCGCGGCCCGGGATGCCTTCCGAATAGGCCGTCACCGCCTCGAGCATGTACGGGAACAGCACCCGGTTGACCAGGAAGCCCGGGGTGCCGGCGACCGGCACCGGCAGCTTGCCCAGCGCCTTGCAGAAGCCGGCCAGGCGCTGCTCGGTGCCGGCGTCCATGTGGGCATGGCGGACGATCTCCACCAGCGGCATCAGCGCGACCGGGTTGAAGTAGTGCAGGCCGGCGAACTGTGCCGGGCGCTGCAGGCCTTCGGCCAGCTCATCGAGCGGGATCGAGGAGGTGTTGCTGGTCAGCAGTGCCCCCGGCTTCATCGCCGGCTCCACGCTGGCGTACAGCTCGCGCTTGGCGGCGGGCTGTTCGATGATCGCCTCGATCACCAGGTCGGCGCGGGCGGCGCCATCCCCGGCCAGGTCGCCCTGCAGGCGCGCGGCGACCTCCGGCCGCTTCGATTCGTCCTTCACCTTCTTGGCGAACAGCTCGCCGGCGCGCGAGAGCGCCTTGTCGATGTATTCCTGCCCGCGGTCGGCGAGGGTGACCTGGAAGCCCTTGTAGGCCGACCAGGCCGCGATGTCGCCCCCCATCACCCCCGCGCCGACCACGTGTACGTGGCCGATGCCGTGGTCCCGGCCGCCGGCCGACTTGAGGCGTTCCTGCAGGAAGAACACGCGGATCAGGTTGCGCGCGGTGGGCGTGCCGGCCAGCTTCGTGACCGACTTGCGCTCGGCGGCGAGCTTGCGCTCCAGGCCGCCGCCAGTCGCCTTCCAGGTGTTGATCAGCGCGTACGGCGCCGGGTAGTGGTCCTTGCGGGCCTTGCGCGCTACCTGCTTGAGCGACATCGGCGCGATCACCTGCCGCGCCGGCCAGGTGTTGGTGAGCCAGCCCATGAAGCGCTGGCGCAGCGGGCGCGTGCTGCCCTTGAGTGCGAGCGCCGCCGCGGTGTCCACCAGCATGGCCTTCTCGGCGGTGCGGTCGACGACGCCCTTGGCCTTCGCGGCCGATGCCGACAGGGTCCGGCCGGTGAGCATGAGGTCCAGTGCGTCGGGGGCGCCGATCAGCCGCGGCAGGCGCACGCTGCCGCCCCAGCCCGGGTAGATGCCCAGCTTCACCTCGGGCAGCCCGATGCGGGTGGAGGGGTCCTTGCTGGCGACGCGGTAGTCGCAGGCCAGCGCCAGCTCGGTGCCGCCGCCCATGCAGAAGCCATGGATCGCGGCCACGGTGGGCGAGGGCAGGGAGGCCAGGCGCTGGAACACCTGCTGGCCGCGCTTGAGCGCGCCGCCGACGGTGCCCTGGGCGTCGAAGTCACGGAACTCCTTGATGTCGGCCCCGGCAATGAAGCCGCTGTCCTTGCCGGAGGCGAAGACCACGGCCTTGGGCGGGTCGATCGCCAGGCGCTCGAGCAGGCCGTCCAGCTCGATCAGCACGTCCTGGGACAAGGCGTTGACCGCCTCGCCGGCGCGGTCCAGGGAAAGCACCAGCACGCCGTCATCGCGCATCTGCCAATGCCAGTGCTGCAGGCGCAGGCCGTCGAAACCGGGGACTGCGGACGCGTTCGTGGCCATCCGGCACCATCCGTTCAGGTATGGAAGGAGCCGCTATGATCCGGGCGGCGTTTCGCCCCCGTCAAATCCGCCGGCATGACCCCTGGCGCTTGCGCACGGCCGGGGCTGCCCCAAAGTCTCCCCCGTTGGAACTTTTCCCCGAAAGGGTTGTCCATTGTTCGGCCAAGGCCGAGCCCGAAGGAGCGCCGGCGGCGGTATGGCCGATAACGAACTGGATCAGGAGCTGGTACAGCGTGTGCAGCAAGGTGACAGCGCGGCGTTCGACGTCCTCGTGCGCCGGCACCAGCATCGCATCCTCGCCCTCGTGGGCCGCTACGTCGCCGACTGGGCGGAATGCCAGGACGTGGCCCAGGAGGCCTTCCTCCGCGCGTACCGCGCCATCGGCAGCTTCCGTGGCGACTCGCAGTTCCATACATGGTTGCATCGCATCGCAGTGAACACCGCAAAGAACCATCTTGTTGCCCAGGGGCGCCGCCCGCCCGGCGCGGACATCGACGTCGTCGACGCCGAGAACTTCGACGCCGGCCTGCGCCTGCGCGACCACGACACCCCGGATCGCGAACTCGCCCGCGAGCAGGTCGCGCAGGTGGTGATGGACGTGGTCGCCGGGCTGGCGCCGGAGCTGCGCGAGGCGATCACCCTGCGCGAAGCGGAGGGGCTGGGCTACCAGGAGATCGCCGAGCGCATGGAGTGCCCGGTGGGCACGGTGCGCTCGCGGATCTTCCGTGCCCGCGAAGCGATCGATGCCGCCCTGGCGCCGCTGCTCGACGGCGGCGGCGGCGCGGTGCACTGAGGACGCGACGATGACTGGATCCATGACTCCTGAAGACCGCGGGACGCTGGGCGCGCTGCTGGACGGCGAGCTTTCCGGCGACGCGCGCCGGTTCGCGCTGCGCCGGCTTTCCCACGACACCGCCTGGCAGCAGGCGGCGGCGCGCTGGCAGTTGGCCGGCGACGTGCTGCGTGGCGAGCCGGTGTTGCCGGCGCCGGCGGGCTTTGCTTCCCGGGTGGCCGCGGCAGTGGCCGCGGAGCAGGTGGCGACGGCAACCACCCCCCCCCGCATCCCCTCCATGCCGGCACCTGCCTCCGGCCGCCGCCACGCGCGCTGGATCGGGGGCGCCGCGCTGGCCGCCTCGGTGGCGATGATCGCGCTGTTCGCGGTGCGACCGCCATTGCAGCCCGGCCCGGACGCGGAGCTGGCCGATGCCAGCGAGATACGGCTCGGGCCCGCGCCTGCCAATGCCCCGGCGGAGCGCGCGGCAGTCGATCCGGATCCCGCACTGGCGGCAACCTCCCCCTCCGGGGCATCCGCTGATCCGGCAGGCGGTGTGCCGGCACTGGCCGCGGCGGCCCCGCTAGCGGTGGCGGCGGTGGATGCCGGCCGCCGCGAGGCGGCGCGTTCGCGCGGCCAGCAGCAGCGCGCGGCGCTGCGCGCCTCGCAGGCGCGAAACACGCCGTCCGCGCCGGCACGGGTGGCGATCGCCGCCGCCATCGATCCGGCGCCCACGGCAGAGCGCGACATCCGTGTCGCGGGCGCGGGCGAGCCGGCACCGGCGTTGCAGGAGCCGTTCGCGCCCACCGACACCATTGCGTCGCGTCCCTGGCCGCGGGCGCTGCCGGCGCTGTCGGGCCGCAGTGCCTTCACCGCCAGCTTCGGGGCCGGGTCACAGACTGCAGCCCCGACGTTCTACCCCTTCGAGCCGCACCTGCCGCCGGAGCTGCAAGAGCAGCTGGGCGTGGCGCTGCCGCCGGCCATGGAGCCGGCCGGGCAGCACTGAGTGCGACTTCGCGCTTTTCCTTTCTCCCGAGGCCGAGTATCGATGAACCCGAAGCTTCGAACCTTCGCCCTGATGGGCGTGCTGTTCTCCGCCGCTCCCGCCGCCTGCACCGCGCAGATGACCCCGGTCGACGCCACGACCGGTGCCGTCGCCGCGCAGGCGGTCACCCCGCCGACCGCGGCGCCGCTGGTCACCGGCCTGCCGGACTTCACTGCGCTGGTCGACCGCGTCGGGCCGGCGGTGGTCAACATCAGCGCCGAGACCGCGCCGCGCCAGGCCGATCCCTCGCAGCAGTTGCCGCCGGGACTCGAGGACTTCCTGCGCCGCTTCGGGATGCCGTTCCCCGGCGTGCCGGAGGGCCCGCGCGGTGGCGGGGTGTCGCTGGGCAGCGGTTTCGTCATCTCCGCCGATGGCTACGTGCTGACCAACCACCACGTCATCGCCGGCGCCGACACGGTCAAGGTGACCCTGTCCGACCGGCGTGAGCTGGAGGCCGAGGTGGTGGGCAGCGACGAGCAGTACGACGTGGCGCTGCTGAAGATCGAGGCCGACGGCCTGCGCTGGATGCGCCCGGGCAACTCCGCCGACCTCAAGCCGGGGCAGTGGGTGATCGCCATCGGCTCGCCGTTCGGCCTGGACCAGTCGGTCACCGCCGGTATCGTGAGCGCGGTCGGCCGTTCCAATCCCTATTCGGGCCAGCAGTACGTGCCCTTCATCCAGACCGACGTGGCGATCAACCGCGGCAACTCCGGCGGCCCGCTGCTCAACACCTCCGGCGAGGTGGTGGGGATCAACTCGCAGATCTTCTCCAACTCCGGCGGCTACATGGGCGTGAGCTTCGCGATCCCGATCGACCTGGCGATGAACGCCGTCGAGCAGATCAAGCAGACCGGGCAGGTCAGCCGCGGCCGGATCGGCGTGGTGATCCAGCCGGTCTCCACCGCCCAGGCCGATGCGATCGACCTGCCCGACACCCGGGGCGCCCTGGTGACCCAGGTGGAGCCGGGCAGTGCCGCCGCCGATGCCGGGCTGCGTCGGATGGACGTGATCCGCTCCTTCAACGGCACCCGTATCAACGACGCCTCCGACCTGCCGCCGATGGTCGGCATGGTCGCGCCGGGCACCCGTGCCGAGCTGGAAGTGTTCCGTGACGGGCGGCTGCGCACGGTCGACCTGACCATCGGCGGCGAGCCGGCGGATCCGACCGTATCCAGTGGCGGCGACCGCACCGAGCCGGCAGCGGCCGAGGCAGCCGGGATCGCCCGCTTCGGCCTGCAGGCGCGCGACCTGACCGCGGACCAGCGCCAGCGGCTGGGCCTGGGCGAGGACGAGGGCGTGCAGGTGGTACGTGCCGACGGCGAGGCGGCCCGCGAGGCCGGCCTGCGCAACGGCGACGTCATCATCGCGGTGGGCAGCGCCAGTGTTGCCAGCGCCGCGGAGCTGGAGCAGCGCCTGGAAGCCGTCGACCCGGGCCAGACCGTGATGCTGCTGGTCCAGCGGGGCGCCGGTGCGGCCCAGTACGTGACCCTGACCGCGCCCTAGGCCCCGGGACACGTGGAACCCGGGGCGCGGCGCATCGCGCCCCGGGAAATCGCGGGCCTGTGCGATAATCGCCGGCCTTTTGCCCCGGCCGCCCTGCGGTCGTCCAGCTCGATACCGCGCCCGCATGCAGCAGATCCGCAACTTTTCCATCATCGCCCACGTCGACCACGGCAAGTCGACGCTTGCCGACCGCATCATCCAGCTGTGCGGCGGCCTGACGGCGCGCGAGATGGAAGCACAGGTACTGGACAACAACCCGATCGAGCGCGAGCGCGGGATCACCATCAAGTCGCAGTCGGTCTCCGTCCCGTACACCGCGAAGGACGGCCAGACCTACTACCTGAACTTCATCGATACCCCCGGCCACGTCGACTTCAGCTACGAGGTCAGCCGCTCGCTGGCCGCCTGCGAGGGCGCGCTGCTGGTGGTCGACGCCGCCCAGGGCGTGGAGGCGCAGTCGGTCGCCAACTGCTACACGGCGGTGGAGCAGGGCCTGGAGGTGATCCCGGTCCTGAACAAGATCGACCTGCCGACCGCCGACATCGACCGCGCCAAGGAGGAGATCGAGGCCGTCATCGGCATCGACGCTTCCGACGCGATCCCGGTCAGCGCCAAGACCGGCCTCAACGTCGAGGACGTGCTGGAGGCGATCGTCACGCGCATCCCGCCGCCGCAGCCGCGCGATACCGACAAGCTGCAGGCGCTGATCATCGACTCCTGGTTCGACAACTACCTGGGCGTGGTCAGCCTGGTGCGCGTGATGCAGGGCGAGATCAAGAACGGCGACAAGATCCTGGTCATGTCGACCGGACGCACCCACCAGGTTGACAAGGTCGGCGTGTTCACCCCCAAGCGCAAGGAGACCGGAGCGCTGCGGGCGGGCGAGGTGGGCTGGATCAACGCCAGCATCAAGGACGTCCACGGCGCGCCGGTGGGCGACACCCTGACCCTGGCCGGCGACCCGGCACCCAGGCCGCTGCCGGGCTTCCAGGAGATGCAGCCGCGCGTGTTCGCGGGCCTGTTCCCGGTCGACGCCGACGACTACCCGGACCTGCGCGAGGCACTGGAGAAGCTGCGCCTCAACGATGCCGCGCTGCGCTTCGAGCCCGAAAGCTCGGAGGCGATGGGCTTCGGCTTCCGCTGCGGCTTCCTGGGCATGCTGCACATGGAGATCGTGCAGGAGCGCCTGGAGCGCGAATACAACCTGGACCTGATCAGCACCGCGCCGACGGTGGTGTACGAGG
>JAEWFH010000115.1 GCA_023388955.1 Pseudomonadota bacterium | reverse complement strand
ATCTGGCGGAGAGAGGGGGATTCGAACCCCCGAGGCGGGGTTTAGCCGCCTACACACTTTCCAGGCGTGCTCCTTCAACCACTCGGACACCTCTCCGGAATTCCCCGGGGCGCAGGGCGCACGGGGCCGCGAATTCTAGCGCCCGTCCGGGTGGCCGGCAAGTGCGGCGGGCGCGGCCATGCCGCGTGGCACAATGACCGGCCACCGTCGCGACCGCCGCGGCGCCCCGTGTCCGACCGACCACCAAGGTACTCGATGTCCTACCTCGTCCTGGCCCGCAAGTGGCGCCCCCGGCGTTTCGCCGAACTGGTCGGCCAGGAGCACGTGGTGCGCGCGCTGACCAATGCCCTCGACAGCGGCCGGATCCACCACGCGTTCCTGTTCACCGGCACCCGTGGGGTGGGCAAGACCACGATCGCGCGGATCTTCGCCAAGTCGCTCAACTGCGAGCAGGGCACTTCGGCCGAGCCGTGCGGCGAGTGCGCCGCCTGCCGCGACATCGACGCCGGCCGCTTCATGGACCTGCTGGAGATCGACGCCGCCTCCAATACCGGCGTGGACGACGTGCGCGAGGTGATCGAGAACGCCCAGTACGCGCCTTCGCGCGGGCGGGTGAAGGTGTACCTGATCGACGAGGTGCACATGCTGTCGAAGGCGGCGTTCAACGCGCTGCTCAAGACCCTGGAGGAACCGCCGGGGCACGTGAAGTTCCTGCTGGCCACCACCGATCCACAGAAGCTGCCGGTCACGGTGCTCAGCCGCTGCCTGCAGTTCAACCTCAAGCGCCTGGACGAAGGGCAGATCGGCGGGCAGATCGAGAAGATCCTCGCCTCCGAGGAGATCGCGGTGGAGCCCGGTGCGGTGCGCCAGGTGGCACGTGCCGCCGACGGCAGCCTGCGCGATGCGCTGTCGCTGCTCGACCAGGCGATCGCCTACACCGGCGGGCAGCTGACCGATGCTTCGGTCGCGAGCATGCTCGGCACCGTCGACCGCACCCGCGTCGGCGCGCTGCTGGAGGCGCTGGCTGGTGCCGACGGCGCGGCGCTGCTGGCCGAGGTCGCGGCCCTGGCCGAGTTTTCCCCGGACTGGGGCAGTGTGCTCGATGCACTGGCCGAGGCGCTGCATCGGGTGCAGGTACGCCAGCTGGTCCCGGAAGCGGGTACCGCGATGGACGGCGTGGACATCGACGGCCTGGCCGGGCGCGTGTCGCCGGAGCTCATCCAGCTGTGGTACCAGATGGCCATCGGTGGCCGCCGCGACCTGCCGCTCGCCCCCAGCCCGCGGGCCGGTTTCGAGATGAGCCTGCTGCGGATGCTGGCCTTCCGCCCGGCCAGCAACGGGGATGTCGCCGCGCCGGAAGCACCGGTCGCGCGTCCACGCCCGCGCGCGGATGCAGAACCCGAACCGGAACCGGACCCCGAACCGGAACCGGAACCCGGCACCAGGCGGGAGGTTGCCCCGGAGCCCGAAGCCGAACCACAGCCCGACCCGGAGCCGGAACCCGAACCCGAACCGGAGCGGGAACGTCGCCCCCTGCCGGCGGCGGAGGCCCGGCCCCGGCCGGTACCCGTGGACGCGCCCGTGCCCGGCCCCGAAGCCGGTGCTGCCGATGAGGACCGCGTCCCCTGGCACGAACCCGACGCCGCCGGTGATCCACCCGCGGCGCCCTCGGCTGCGTTCTGGGACGAGGAACGCGCGTCTTCTCCGCCCACGCCCACACCCACGCCCGCGAAGGTGACGCCCGCTGCGACGGTCCCCCCTGGAGGGCTGGCCACGTCCGAGGACTGGCACCAGTGGGTGCTGCGCAGCGAGCTCAAGGGCCCGGCCCGGGTGCTGGCCGAGCACGCCGGGTTCCTGGGGCTGGCCGATGGCGTGCTACGCCTGGCCCTGGCGCCGGAGGACGAGCTGCTGCGCAAACCGGCGCTGGTCGAACGCATCGCCGCCGCCCTGGCTTCCGTGCTTGGCGCCGAACCGAGGATCAGCTTCGAGGCCGCCAGCAGCCCCGCCGAATCCGTCGACCGCCGGCGCCAGCGGGAGAAGGTGCGCCGCCAGGCCGATGCGGAAGCCGCGTTCATGGCCGATGCCGAGGTCCAGCGCCTGATCCGCGAGCGCGGTGCGACCGTCGTGCCGGACTCCATCCGCCCCCTGGACGAAGCTTGAGCAAGTCCGGGCGCGCCCCCATTCCTTCCTTTCCCACACACGAGTGAACGACATGCGCGGAAACATCGCCCAACTCATGCAGCAGGCGCAGAAGATGCAGGAGAACATGCAGCGTGCGCAGGAGGAGCTGGCCAGCGTCGAGGTCACCGGCAACGCCGGCGGCGGCATGGTCAGCGTCACCCTGAGCGGGCGCATGGAGTGCCGCAAGGTGCGCATCGACCCCAGCGTGATCAGCGACGCGGAGATGACCGAGGACCTGGTGGCCGCGGCCATCAACGACGCGGTCAACAAGGTCAATGCGGCCTCCCAGGAGAAGCTGGGCGCGGCCGCCTCCGGCATGCAGCTGCCGCCGGGCTTCAAGATGCCGTTCTGACCGGGACCCGACGATGAGCTCGCCGCTGCTGCAGCAGCTGGTGGAGGCGCTGCGCATCCTGCCCGGCGTCGGCCCCCGCTCGGCCCAGCGCATGGCCTACCACGTGCTCGAGCGTGACCGCGCCGGCGCCGCGCGCCTGGCCACGGTGCTGGCCGAGGCGGTGGAGAAGATCGGCCATTGCGAGCGCTGCCGGGACTTCAGCGAGCAGCCGGTATGCGCCACCTGCGCCAGTGCCTCGCGTGATGCCCGCCTGCTGTGCGTGGTCGAGACGCCGGCCGACCGGCTGGCGATCGAGCAGGCCACCGGCTACCGCGGCCTGTACTACGTGCTGCAGGGGCGGCTGAGCCCGCTCGACGGCATCGGCCCGGCCGAGCTGGGCCTGGACCGGCTGGAAGCACGCCTGGCCGGGGACGGTGTCGCCGAGCTCATCAT
>JAEWFH010000112.1 GCA_023388955.1 Pseudomonadota bacterium | reverse complement strand
TTGAGAAGGAACTCGAGCGCCACGACCCCGAACTGCTCGGGCGCCCACGCTGGCTGGTCCTTAACAAGGCCGACCTGCTGCCGGAGGAGGAGCGCGACGCCGCGGCCCGCGCGATCGTCGACGAGCTTGACTGGAAGGACCGCTGGTTCGCCGTCTCCGCCATCGGCCGCGAAGGCACCTGGCCGATCATGCTCGAGGTGATGGCCTTCTTCGACCGGCAGAAGCAGGACGCCGCCGACGCCGCCGACGCGGAATAACCCGTTGCTTTTACCCCCTCTCCCGCTTGCGGGAGAGGGTCGGGGTGAGGGCAGTTCCCAAGTCCAGTCAGGATCCCATGCTGGACTTGCCATCTGCCCTCATCCGCCCTTCGGGCACCCCCGCTTTCGCGGGCGCAGGCTCTTCTCCCGCAAGCGGGAGAAGGGAGGGGGGCGGGGAGAAGGGGGGCAGGTACAAAAAAACCCGGCGCGAGCCGGGTTTTTTCATCGCACCGCGATGGCGCCTCAGGCAGCAGCCTTGGCGGCCTTGATGCGGGCGTTGAGGCGGGCCTTGTGACGGGCGGCCTTGTTCTTGTGGATCAGGCCACGCGAGCTGAAGCGGTCGAGGATCGGCTGGGCGACCTTGTAGGCCTCCTCGGCGGCGGCGACGTCGTTCTGGTCAAGCGCCTTCAGGACCTTCTTGACGGAGGTGCGGAGCAGCGAGCGCTGGCTGGCGTTGCGGGCGTTGCGCACGACAGTCTGCTTTGCGCGCTTCTGGGCGGACTTGATGTTGGCCACGGTTATTCCTGGAAGATTGTGTAGTTCGGGCTGGAAATCTAAGCTGGCGGATCGGCAAACAGCCGTGCCCGGCCGGAAAGACAGGAAATTATGGGGGAATCAAAGGCTTCGGTCAACAGTCCGGCTCCAGCAGGGAAGGGCGGCGGCATGCTGCGCTCCACGCTGGTGTTCAGCGTGATGACCTTCCTGTCGCGCATTGCCGGCTATGCCCGCGACTGGCTGCAGGCGAGCCTGTTCGGCGCCGGCCCGGCGGTCAGCGCCTTCGTCGTCGCCTATCGCATCCCCAACTACCTGCGGCGCATCTTCGCCGAGGGCTCCTTCGCCTCCGCCTTCGTGCCGGTGCTGTCGGAGCTGCGGCAGAAGGGCGACCGGGAGGCGATGCAGGACTTCATCGACCACGTCGCCGGCGCGCTGCTGGCGGCGGTGGTGGTGGTCAGCGCCCTGGGCGTGCTGGCGGCCCCGTGGATCGCGCGGCTCTTCCTGGCCATGGCCCCGGCCGACGCCGAGCGCGTGCCGATGGCGGCGGAGATGCTGCGCATCACCTTCCCGTACCTGACCTTCATCTCGATGACGGCGCTGGCCGGCGCGGTGCTCAACAGCTTCCGCCAGTTCGGCCTGCCGGCGCTGACCCCGGTGCTGCACAACCTGGCGATGATGGGCGCGATGTTGCTGCTGGCGTCGAACCTGCCCATCCCCGAGTACTCGCTGGCCTGGGGCGTGCTGGCCGCCGGCGTGCTGCAGGTGCTGGTGCTGTGGCCGGCGATGGGCCGGCTGGGCATCCGCCCGCGCTTCCGCTTCAACTTCCGCCACCCGGGCGTGAAGCGCGTGTTCAACCTGATGCTGCCGACGATCTTCTCGTCCTCGGTCGCCCAGGTGAACGTGCTGGTCGGCACCGTCGTCGCCTCCGCCCTGGTGCCGGCGGCCCAGGCCTGGCTGTACTACTCCGACCGCCTGATCGAACTGCCGCTGGGGCTGTTCGGCGTCGCCATCGGCACCGTGATCCTGCCGGCGCTGTCGCGCCACCATGCCGACGAGGACGCCGGCGGCTACTCGCGCTCGCTCGACTGGGGCCTGCGCATGGTGATGCTGATCGGCCTGCCGGCCGCGCTGGGCCTGGTCCTGCTGGCCGAGCCGCTGACCGCCGCGCTGTTCAACTATGGCGAATTCACCGACCACGACACCCGCATGGTCGGCTGGGCCCTGCTGGCGATGGCCACCGGCATCCCCGCCTTCATGTTGACCAAGGTGCTGCTGCCCGCGTTCTACTCCCGCCAGGACACGAAGACCCCGATGCGCGCCGCGATCCTCACCGTGGTGGCCAACGTCGTGCTCACCATCGCCCTGGTCACCCCGCTGTACCTGTCCGGCAACCCCTACGCCCACACCGGCATCGCCCTGGCGACCGCGCTGGCCGGCATGCTCAACGCCGCCCTGCTGTGGCGCTACCTGCGCCGCGAAGGCGTCTTCCAGCCCGCGCCCGGCTGGGGCCGCTGGCTCGCCCGGATCGTCGTCGCCCTGCTGGTCATGGCCGCCGTGGTCGTCCCCGGCCGCGAATGGGTAGGCGAATGGAGCGCATTGCCCGGCCTGTGGCGGTGGGTGTGGCTGTTGGCCGTGATCGGCGCCGGCGCGGTGGCGTATGGGGTGACGCTGGTGGTGATGGGGGTGCGGGTGCGGCATTTGCGAGCGTGAGGCGAGGAGCGGAAGGCGAGGAACGGAAGGCGAGGAACGAGTGGAGAGGAACGAGGAACGAGTGAAAGCAAAAGCAAAAGCCGGAGCGGCGGGCTTTCAAGTTCGCCGCGGACGCGCCGGAGAGACGCCTTTACTCGTTCCTCGTTCCTCTCCACTCGTTCCTCGCTTCCCCCCTATACTTGCCCCCAATGAACAGGCTGTTCCGTGACGTCGAGGGCGGGCTCCGCTGCCCGCGCGGCAGCGTGGTCTGCATCGGCGCCTTCGATGGCCTGCACCTGGGGCATCAGGCGCTCGTGCGCCACGCCGTCGGGCGTGCGCGTGAACGCGGGCTGCCGGCGGTCGCGCTCAGCTTCGAGCCGCTGCCGCGCGAGCTGTTCGCCAGGGGCGAACCACCACCGCGACTGCTGTCGCCGCGGGCCAAGGTCCTGGGACTGTGCGAACTGGGCGCCGACCACGTCGGCCTGCTGCGCTTCCGCAAGGCGATGGCCTCGCTGACGGCGGAGGAGTTCATCCAGCGGGTGCTGGTCGA
>JAEWFH010000056.1 GCA_023388955.1 Pseudomonadota bacterium | reverse complement strand
AGTGTTCCGTGCCGTCGGCCTCCAGCCGCAGCAGGTCGACCGGCCGTGGATCGACATCGGCCACCAGCGCCAGTGCCGCGCGCGGGTCATCGGGAATCCCGGCCGCGGTCGCGAAGTCGTTGGCGGTCCCCAGCGGCACCAGGCCCAGCGAAGGCAGCGGCCCGCCAGGGCAGCCGGCCATGGCGGTGGCGAGCGCGCTCAGGGTGCCGTCGCCGCCGGCTGCGACCACCACCGCAACGGCGTCGCCCACGGCTTCGGTGACGAAGCGGTCGGCGTCGCCCTTCTCCCAGGTCACCCGCACGCCCACGTCGATTCCGCGGGCGCGCACGTCCTGCACCGCCTCGCGCAGGCGTGGGTCCCCCGCGGCCTTGCCGTTGAGGACCAGCCTCCAGCGGGCTGCCTGGCCGGTTTGCGTTTTCATTGCCGCAGCATATCCGCACCCCGTGCCGCCGGTGCACCCCGGCACGGCACGGACAAAGGGCGGTGCCCCTGCGGACACCGCCCTTCTGGAATATTGGAGGCTGATCCTGCCTCCGCCCGTCGTCCCTGAAATGGACTCTGATGTTCCGGGCGGCCGGTTACGGGAACATTACCGGGTCATGGACGCGCGGTTTCAGCCGCGGACGGCCTCCACCGCGGCCTTCATGCGGGTGACGATGTCGGTGTAGTCGGGGGCGTTGAAGATCGCCGAGCCGGCCACGAAGGTGTCGGCACCGGCGGCGGCGATCTCGCCGATGTTGTCGGCCTTCACCCCGCCGTCGATCTCCAGGCGGATGTCGCAGCCGGAGTTGTCGATCATCTCCCGCACCCGGCGCAGCTTGTCCAGGGTCGAGGGAATGAAGGCCTGGCCACCGAAACCGGGGTTCACCGACATCAGCAGCACCATGTCCAGCTCGTCGAGCACCCAGTCCAGCACGTCGACCGGAGTGCCCGGGTTGAGCACCAGGCCGGCCTTGCAGCCCTCGGCCTTGATCAGCTGGATGGTGCGGTGGACATGGCGGCTGGCCTCGGGGTGGAAGCTGACCAGCGAGGCGCCGGCCTTCGCGAAGTCGGGGACGATGCGGTCGACCGGCTCCACCATCAGGTGCACGTCGATCGGCGCGGTCACCCCGTGCTTGCGCAGTGCCTGGCAGACCATCGGGCCGATGGTCAGGTTGGGCACGTAGTGGTTGTCCATTACGTCGAAGTGCACCCAGTCCGCGCCGGCGGCCAGTACCGCGTCGACCTCCTCGCCCAGGCGGGCAAAGTCGGCGGACAGGATGGACGGGGCGATGACGGTCTTCTGCATGGGGTGCAAACCTCGGGGGCTACTGCTTGCGCAGGGTGCGGATGCGGTCGTAGGCGCGGTTGATGGCGCGGGCGCGGGTCTCGGCCTGCTGGCGCAGCTCCGGCGCGGCGCCGGCCACGCGGTCGGGGTGGTACTGGCCGATCAGCCGGCGGTAGGCGCGCTCCACGTCCTGGTCGGAGGCGTCGCTGGTCAGCCCCAGGACCCGGTACGGATCGTCGCGGCGCAGGCGGAACCAGTCGGTGTCGAAGGCATGGCCGATCAACACGCCCAGCAGTGCGCCCAGCAGCGGGTTGAACCGCATCAGGGCCGCACCGGCCACGAATCCGAGCAGTTTTCCGTACCAGCGCTTCATGGCGCGCAGTGTACCTGCACGCCGGCGCGCAGCGGCGTACACTGGCCGGCCCTGTCGCGCCCGCAGGTGCGAAAACGGCCGGCGGCAGACCGCGGCAGGGCAGTGCCAGACGCGCTACCGAGGGCTTCACGTTGTCCACGCTTTCGCAACGCCGCACCCTGTCCGAGTCCGCCTTGCCGGGCCTTCCGCTGCGCCATCGCGGCAAGGTCCGCGACGTGTTCGACATCCCGCCCGAACGCCTGCCCGAAGGCACGCCGCCCGGCGCCGGCTACCTGCTCATGGTGGCCACCGATCGCCTGAGCGCCTTCGACGTGGTGCTGCCCGACCCGATCCCGGGCAAGGGCGAGATGCTGTGCCAGATCAGCAATTTCTGGTTCCACCGTACCGAGCACATCCTCCCCAACCACCTGGCCGGCATCGACGTGGCCGGCGTGCTGCCCGAAGGCGTCGACCCGGCGCTGTATGAAAAGCGCGCGGTGGTGGTGCGCCGGCTGCGCCCGGTGCCGATCGAGTGCATCGCCCGCGGCTACGTGATCGGCAGCGGCTGGAAGGACTACCAGCGCACCGGCCGCATCAGCGGCATCGCCCTGCCCGACGGCCTGCGCCAGGCGGAGAAGCTGGCCGAGCCGATCTTCACCCCCTCGACCAAGGCCGCCGTCGGCGAGCACGACGAGAACATCGACTTCGACACTGCCGTGCGCCTGTGCGGCGCCGACCTGGCCGAGGCGGTGCGCGACGCCACCCTGCGCCTGTATCGCCACGCCGCCGACCACGCCGCCGAGCGCGGGATCCTGCTGGCCGACACCAAGTTCGAGTTCGGTACCGACGCCGACGGCCGGCTGTACGTCATGGACGAGATGCTGACCCCGGACTCCTCGCGCTACTGGCCGGCGGACGAGTACGAGGTCGGCTCCAGCCCGCCCAGCTACGACAAGCAGATCGTGCGCGACTGGCTGGAAGCCTCCGGCTGGGACAAGACCGCCCCGGGGCCACGCCTGCCGGAGGAAGTGATCGAACGCACCCGCGCGCGCTACGCCGAGGCGCTGCGGAAGTTGGCCGGGATTTCGGTGGACTGACCGGCTGCCGCCGGTCCGTCCTCCCGCCTCCCCCGCTCCGCCATGCCGGTCCGCGACCTGCTGCTGATCCTGCTCATCTGCCTGGTGTGGGCCGGCAACTTCCTGGCCTCCGCCTACGCGCTGGAGGAAGTCCCCGCGTTCGAGTACACCGCCCTGCGCATGGCGATCCTGGCGCTGGTACTGGCGCCGTTCGTGAAGGCGCCGGGCAAAGGACAATGGCCGCGGCTGCTGGCGGTGGCGCTGTGCAACAACGTCTTCCACTTCGGTCTGAGCTTCTGGGCGCTGAAGCTGGCCGGGGACCTGTCCTCGGTCGCGATCGTGATGCAGAGCTACGTGCCGATGGCCTCGCTGCTGGCCTGGGCGGTGCTGGGCGAGCGTTTCGGCTGGCGCACCGGGGCGGCGATCGCGGTCAGCTTCACCGGCGTGCTGGTGATCGGCTTCGACCCCACGGTGATCCAGCAACCCGCCTCCCTGCTGCTGATGCTGGTCTCGGCCGCCTTCCTGGCCCTGGGCACGGTGCTGATGCGGCGGCTGGTCGGGCTCAGCATGGTCAGCCAACAGGGCTGGAGCTCGATCATCGCGGTGGGCCCGCTGCTGGCGCTGAGCCTGCTGGTGGAGCCCGGCGCCCTGGCCGCGCTGCCGCAGGCGAGCTGGGTGGTCTGGGCCGGCGTGCTGTATTCGGCGCTGCTGGCCTCGCTGCTCGGCCACGGCCTGTATTACGTGCTGGTGCAGCGCCATGCGATCGCCCAGCTCACGCCGTGGCTGCTGCTGACCCCGGTACTGGCGGTGATCCTGGGGATCGTGTTCTGGGGTGACCGGCCCGGCCCGCAGCTGTGGGTGGGCGGGGCGATGGTGCTGGGCGGGGTGCTGATGATCGCGCTGCGCGCGCTGGCGCGCTCGCGGCCGTTGCCGCCGGC
>JAEWFH010000041.1 GCA_023388955.1 Pseudomonadota bacterium | reverse complement strand
GGGGGGGGTCGCGGGACGCGTCGTGTCCGGGGCGACACGAGGACGGTGAAGTCTAGATGTCCGGGGGTAACGGGCGCGTAGGCCAAAGGTTGACGGCACCACAGGTCCGCCCGATCCGGCAAAGCGGCCGTCCCATCCGGGACAACCCGTTGTTCCCCAGGCGTTGTCACGGGCCCTCCAGGGGCTGTGGCAGTCTGGCCTGCCCACGTCGATACGGCACGGAGCCCCCATGATCCACGACAACATCCTCGACACCATCGGCCGCACCCCGGTCGTGCGCCTGAACAGGCTCGCCCCGGAAGGCATCGAGCTGTACGCCAAGGTGGAGGCCTTCAATCCCGGCGGCTCGGTCAAGGACCGGCTCGCCCTGGCGATCATCCTCGACGCCGAGGCCCGCGGCCTGCTCAAGCCCGGCGGCACCGTGGTCGAGGCCACCAGTGGCAACACCGGGGTCGCCCTGGCCATGGTCTGCGCCGCGCGCGGCTACAAGTTCGTCGCGGTGATGACCGAGACCTTCTCCATCGAGCGCCGCAAGCTGATGCGCGCCTACGGCGCCAAGGTGATCCTGACCGCCGCCGCCGAGCGCGGCACCGGCATGGTCCGCAAGGCCGCGGAGCTGGCGAAGGAGAAGGGCTGGTTCCTGGCCAACCAGTTCGCCAACCCGGCCAACCCGGCCTGGCACCGCAACACCACCGCCGCCGAGATCGTGCAGGATTTCGCCGGCCGCCGGCTCGACCATTTCGTCAGCGGCTGGGGTACCGGCGGCACCCTGACCGGCGTTGGCCAGGTGCTGAAGGTGGCGCGGCCGGACGTGAAGATCACCGCCTGCGAGCCCGCGGTCGCCTCCATGCTGGCCGGCAAGGAGTGGAGCCCGCACAAGATCCAGGGCTGGACCCCGGACTTCGTCCCCGAGGTGCTGGACCGCGGCGTCGCCGACCAGGTCCTCCCGGTGGACGACACCGTCGCCCGCGACACCGCGCGCCGGCTGGCCGCCGAGGAGGGCATCTTCTGCGGCGTGTCCGCCGGGGCCACCGTGGCCGCGGCGCTGGAGGTGGCGAAGTCGGCCGCGCCGGGCTCGGCGATCCTGGCCATGCTGCCCGACACCGGCGAGCGCTACCTGAGCACCTTCCTGCTCGAGGACGTGCCGGAGGGCTCCGACGACGAGTGGCTGGCCGGGCTTCCCTGACCCCGGGCCTGACCGCCCGCCCCCACCCGGCCTAGACTGGTCCCCTGGCTGATCGGGGGAACGGGGATGCTGCCGGGCTGGATCCTGCTGCTGGTATCGCTGGGCTACGCGGCCCTGCTGTTCGCGGTCGCGTGGTGGGGGGACCGCCACCCGGTGCACATGCGCGCCGGCGGCACCTGGCTGCGGCCGCTGGTCTACAGCCTGTCGCTGGCGGTGTACTGCTCGTCGTGGACCTTCTACGGCGCGGTGGGCACCGCCACCCGCACCGGCATCGGCTACTTCGCCATCTACCTCGGGCCGCTGCTGATGCTGCTGTTCGGCTGGCGGATCCTGGAGCGCCTGGCGCTGGTGGCGCAAAGCCAGAACACGGTTTCCATCGCCGATTTCATCGCCGCCCGCTACGGTCGCACCCAGCGGCTGGCGGCGCTGGTCTCGCTGATCGCGCTGATCGCGGCGGTTCCCTACCTGGCGCTGCAGTACAAGGCCGTCGCGCTGAGCCTGCAGGTACTGGGCGGCGACGATCCACTGCTGTCCAGCGTCGGCGATCCGGCACTGTACGTGGCGGTGCTGATGGCACTGTTCGCGATCCTGTACGGCACCCGCCAGGTCGACGCCACCGAGCACCGCCCCGGGATGATGCTGGCGATCGCACTGGAGTCGCTGGTCAAGCTGGTGGCGCTGGTGTTCGTGGGCGTGTTCGCGATGTTCTGGTTCAGCGCGCGCGAGCTGCCACTGGGCGAGGCGACCCGGGTGCTGGTGTCGCAGGGCGTGCCGGCGGGCTTCATCGGCCAGACCCTGCTGGCCTTCACCGCGATCCTGTGCCTGCCGCGGCAGTTCCACGTCGCGGTGGTGGAGTGCACCGACGTGAAGGACATCCGCCGCGCCCGCTGGATGTTCGGCGGCTACCTGGCCCTGGTCTCGCTGGCGGTGTTGCCGATCGCCGCCGCCGGGCTGGCGATGCCCGAGGGCGGGGCCGGACCGGGGGCGGACACCCTGGTGCTGGGGCTGCCGCTGTCGGAGGGCCGCAACCTGCTGGCGCTGTTCGCCTATGTGGGCGGGTTCTCCGCCGCCACCGGCATGGTGATCGTGTCCAGCGTGGCGCTGGCGACCATGGTCTCCAACGACCTGGTGATGCCGCCGCTGCTGGCCCGGGGCTGGGCGCAGCGGCGTGGCGGCAACTTCGCCTCCACCGTGCTGTGGATCCGGCGCATCGCCATCGTCTGCTTCGCCGCCCTCGCCTGGGGCTACTACCGGGTCAGCAGCAGCGAGACCACCCTGGCCTCCTACGGGCTGATGTCCTTCGCCGCGGTCGCGCAGTTCGCCCCGGCGCTGATCGGTGGACTGTACTGGCGCGGTGCCAGCCGCCAGGGCATGGAGGCCGGGCTGCTGCTGGGCTTCGCCCTGTGGACCTACACCCTGCTGCTGCCCACCCTCACCGAAGCCGGCTGGATGGACGGTGCCTGGCTGCTGCACGGTCCGTTCGGCATCCAGTGGTTGCGGCCGCAGCAGTTGTTCGGCCTGGCCGGCTGGGACCCGCTGACCCACGGCACCTTCTGGTCGCTGCTGGCCAACATCGGCGCCCTGTTCCTGGTCTCGGCGCGCTGGCGGCCCAGTTTCGAGGAACGCCTGCGGACCGCCCCGTTCCTGGACCCGTACGGCGCAGCCAGGCTGCCGTCGGGCGGTGGCGGCACGACCCACCCGGCGATGCAGGTGGGCGACCTGCTGACCCTGGCCGGGCGCTTCGTCGGCGACTCCACCGCGCGCCGCGCCTTCCGCGACCACGCCCGCGCCGGCGGCGACGGGGAACTGCAGCTCTCACATCCCGGCGACCGCAACTGGGCGCAGTTCACCGAGCGGCTGATGGCCGCCGCGATCGGCGCCGCCTCCGCGCGGCTGGTGATGACCAGCGCACTGAAGGGCTCGGGCATGGACGTGGCCGAGGTGGTGGCGGTGCTCGACGAGGCCGGACAGGAACTGCGCTTCGACCGCGGCATCCTCTCGGCGACCCTGGACAACCTCGACCAGGGAGTCAGCGTGGTCGACGCCGACATGCGCCTGGTGTCGTGGAACCTGCGCTACGCGCGCATGTTCGACTATCCCGACGGCATGCTCTACGTCGGCCGCCCGGTCGCCGACCTGATCCGCTACAACGCACTGCGCGGCGAGCTGGGCCAGCGTCCCGACGTGGAGGCCGAGGTCGACAAGCGCATCACCCACATGCGGGCAGGCACGCCGCATGTGTTCGAGCGGGTGCGCGCTTCCGGGCAGGTCGTCGAGATGCGTGGCCAGCCCCTGCCCGGCGGCGGCTACGTCACCAGCTACAGCGATGTCACCGAGTACAAGCGCGTCGAAGACCAGCTGCGCGAGGTGAACGAGACCCTCGAGCAGCGCGTTGCCGCGCGCACCCGCGAGGCGGAGGCGGCGCAGGCCTCGCGGACCCGCTTCCTGGCCGCGGTCAGCCACGATGTGCTGCAGCCGCTCAATGCCGCCCGCCTGTTCACCTCGGCCCTGCGCGAGAGCGACAGCGCCGACGAGCAGCGCCACCTGGCCGAGCGCGTGGACACCTCGCTGCGCGCCGCCGAAGAGTTGCTGGAGGGCCTGCTCGACGTCTCGCGGCTGGACGCCGGTGCGCTGCAGCCGCAACTGTCGGACTTCGACGCCGCCGAACTGCTGGCCGAGCTCGCCGCCCAGTACGCTCCGCTGGCCGCCGCCCGCGGCATCGGCCTGCGGGTGCTCGCCCGCCCGCTGCCGGTACGCAGCGACCGTCCGCTGCTGCGCCGGGTACTGCAGAACTTCCTGGCCAATGCGCTGCGCCACACCCGCAGGGGCCGGGTCCTGCTCGCCGCCCGGGTCCGGGGCGCTTCGGTGGAGCTGCAGGTCTGGGACACCGGCCCGGGCATCCCCGAGTACCACCTCAAGCAGATCTTCGAGGAGTTCTTCCGCATCGAGGATCCCGACGGCTGGGGTACCCAGGGCCTGGGCCTGGGGCTGTCGATCTGCCAGCGCATCTCCAACGTGCTCCACCACCCACTCGACGTGCGCTCCCGGCGCGGCCACGGCAGCATGTTCTCGATCCGGGTGCCACGGGCGCAGAAGGTCGATGCTCCGCTGCCGGCACCGCCCGCTGCCACGGGGCTGCCCGACGGGCTGGAGGGCATGCGGGTGCTGTGCGTGGACAACGACGCCGACATCCTGGCCGGCATGGCCAACCTGCTGGGCCGCTGGGGGATCGTCGTGCTGCAGGCGACCACCGTCGACGAGGCGCTGGAGCGGATGGCCGGCGAGCCCGACGTGCTGCTGGTCGACTACCACCTGCATGACCGGCTGGACGGGCTGGACGCACTGGACGCGCTACGCGAGCACGGCCCGCGCGTGCCCGGGGCGCTGGTCACCGCCGATGGCAGCGATGCACTCCGGCGCGAGGCCCGGGCGCGCGGCTACCGGGTGCTGACCAAGCCGGTGAAGCCAGCCTCGCTGCGCGCCTTCCTGGCCGCGCGCAGCAGCCACCACGCGGCGGGGCATACGCCATGAGCGCCATCGCCGGGACCCGCCCCGGCTTCACTCCTCCAGGAACGGCGCCTCCGGGCGCGGGTCCAGCGCCAGGCGGCCGGCGATCAGCACCGCCTGGGTGCGGTTGCTTGCCCCCAGCTTGCGCAGGATCGCGGTCATGTGCGCCTTGATGGTGGCTTCCGAGACGTCCAGCTCATAGGCGATCTGCTTGTTGAGCAGGCCCTCGCCGAGCATCTGCAGCACGCGGAACTGCTGCGGGGTCAGCCCGGCCAGGCGCCGCGCGGCCTCGTGCTCTTCCGCCGCCGCGGCGGCCGCGGCCTGCGCCTGGGGCGGCGCCCAGCGCTCTCCATCCAGGATCCGCGACAGGGCCTCGCGCAGGGTGGCGGGATCGGCCGACTTGGGGATGAAGCCCATCGCCCCGTGGTCCAGCGCGCGGCGCATCACCGCCGGCTCCTCGCGTGCGGACACCACCACCACCGGCAACTCGGGGTACTGCGCGCGCAAGTGCACCAGGGCGCTGAAGCCCTGGGCACCGGGCATGTTCAGGTCGAGCAGCAGCAGGTCGGCGTCCGGCTCGGACGCCACCAGCGCCTCCAGCCGGGCCACGCTGTCGGCCTCCAGCAGCCTGGCCTCCGGCAACACGCGACCGACCGCCCCCCGCAACGCCTCGCGGAACAGGGGGTGGTCGTCGGCGATGAGGACGGTGGCCACGCGGGTTACCGGCTCCTTCGGTTCACCAGCAGCGCCTCGACCACGCCCGGGTCGGCCAAGGTGCTGGTATCGCCCAGCTGGTCGGGCGCGTTCTCGGCGATCTTGCGCAGGATGCGCCGCATGATCTTGCCCGAACGGGTCTTGGGCAGCGCGGGTGCCCACTGCAGGATGTCCGGCGTGGCCAGCGGGCCGATTTCCTTGCGTACGTGGGTGACCAGCTCCTTGTGCAGTTCTTCGCTCTCCACCTCGCCGGCGACCAGGGTCACGTAGGCGTAGATGCCCTGCCCCTTGACCTCGTGCGGGAACCCGACCACCGCGGCCTCGGCGACCCTGGGGTGCAGCACCAGAGCGCTCTCGACCTCGGCGGTGCCGATGCGGTGGCCGGAGACGTTGATCACGTCGTCGACGCGGCCGGTGATCCAGTAGTAGCCATCGGCGTCGCGCCGCGCGCCGTCGCCGGTGAAGTAGGTGCCCGGGTAGGCCGCGAAATAGGTGTCGAAGAAGCGCTGGTCATCGCCGTAGACCGTGCGCATCTGGCCCGGCCAGGAGTCGAGGATGACCAGGTTTCCTTCGCACTCGCCCTCCAGGAAGTTGCCGGCGGCGTCCACGATCGCCGGCTGTACGCCGAAGAACGGCCGCGTGGCCGAACCCGGCTTGGTCGGCCAGGCGCCGGGCAGCGGCGTGATCAGGATGCCGCCGTTCTCGGTCTGCCACCAGGTGTCCACGATCGGGCAGCGGCCGTCGCCGACCACGTCGTGATACCAGCGCCAGGCCTCCGGATTGATCGGCTCGCCCACGCTGCCCAGCAGCCGCAGCGACTTGCGCGAGGTGCGCTTCACCGGCTCCTCGCCCTCGCGCATCAGCGCGCGGATCGCGGTGGGGGCGGTGTAGAAGATGCTCACCTGGTGGCGGTCGATCACCTGCCAGAAGCGCGACGGGTCGGGCCAGGTCGGGGTGCCCTCGAACACCAGCGAGGTGGTGCCGTTGGCCAGCGGCCCGTAGACGATGTAGCTGTGCCCGGTGACCCAGCCCACGTCGGCGGTGCACCAGTAGACGTCGTCGTCCTTGATGTCGAACACGCACTCGTGGGTGTAGGACGCGAACAGCAGGTAGCCGCCGGTGGTGTGCAGCACGCCCTTGGGCTTCCCGGTCGACCCGGAGGTGTACAGGATGAACAGCGGGTCCTCGGCGTTCATCCGCTCCGGCTCGCAGGTATCGGGCTGGCCGTCGACCACCGCGTGGTACCAGCGGTCGCGCGGCTGCTGCATGTCGATCGCGCCCCCGGTGTGGCGCACCACCAGGACCGTCTCCACGGTGTTGGTGCCCGGCAGCTTCAGCGCCGCGTCGACGTTGTCCTTCAGCGGCACCTTGCGGCCGCCGCGCAGGCCCTCGTCGGCGGTGATCACCAGCTTGGCGCCGCTGTCGCGGATGCGGTCGGCGATCGAGTTGGCCGAGAAGCCGCCGAACACCACCGTGTGCACCGCGCCGATGCGGGCGCAGGCCAGCATCGCCACGGCGGCCTCGATGATCATCGGCAGGTACAGGGTGACCCGGTCGCCCTTGCCGATGCCCAGGTTGCGCAGCGCGTTGGCCAGGCGGCAGACCCGGGCGTGCAGGTCGCGGTAGCTGACATGCACGGCGTCCCCGGACGGA
>JAEWFH010000107.1 GCA_023388955.1 Pseudomonadota bacterium | reverse complement strand
GAGGAAAACCCATGGATCCCCGCGTGCGCGGGGATGACGGATTCCTCAGGCGCCGGCAGTGGTACGGCGTCCCCCACGACGGCGACGACCGGGGCCCGCATGCGCGTGCGGCTTGGCGTCCGTGGACCTGGGCTGGGTGTGGCCGCGCGGCGACGGATTGCGCTGGGCGCGCGGCGGGCGGTCGCCGGACTTCTGGCGCGGGTTGGGCAGCGGCACGTTCAACCGCAGCGGCTGCGCCGGCTCGTAGCCTTCGTAGGCGGCCACTTCGACCTCGCCCTTGCCCTCCAGCACCTTGTGGATCTGCCGCAGCAGGCCGCCCTCGTCGTGGGAAACCAGCGAGATCGCCTCGCCGCTGGCGCCATTGCGGCCGGTACGGCCGATGCGGTGGACGTAGTCCTCGGCGACCATCGGCAGCTCGTAGTTGATCACCAGCGGCAGGTCGGGGATGTCCAGGCCGCGGGCGGCGACGTCGGTGGCCACCAAGACGCGCGCCTTGCCGGCCTTGAATGCGGTGAGGGCCTTCTGGCGCTGGGCCTGGCTCTTGTTGCCGTGGATGGCGACCGCGGTCAGGCCGGACTTCTCCAGCTGCTCGGCCAGGCGGTTGCAGCCGTGCTTGGTGCGGCCGAACACGATCGCCTGGTCGGTGTGGCGCGAGGACAGGATCTCGACCAGCAGGTCGCGCTTGCGCGCGGCGTCCACCGGATGGGCGCGGTGGCTGATGGTCTCGGCGACGGCACGGCCGGCGGCGACCTGGACCTGCTTCGGTTCACGCATGAACTGCAGCGCCAGCTGCTTGAGCTGGGCCTCGAAGGTGGCCGAGAACAGCAGGGTCTGGCGCTGCGCCGGCAGCTTGCCGAGGATGCGCTTGATCGCGTGCAGGAACCCCATGTCGAGCATGCGGTCGGCCTCGTCGAGCACCAGCACCTCGATGGCGTCCAGCTGCACGGTGCCCTGCCCCATGTGGTCGATCAACCGGCCCGGGCAGGCCACCAGCACGTCGACGCCGCGGCGCAGGGCATCGACCTGCGGCTTCATGCCCACGCCACCGAACATGGTCGCGGTGCGGATCGGCAGATGGCGGGCATAGGAACGCAGGTTTTCCTCCACCTGCACGGCGAGTTCGCGGGTCGGCACCAGCACCAGCGCTCGCGGCTTGCGCGGCCCCTTGGGGGGCGTCTTCGCCGACAGGCGCTGCAGCAGCGGCAGGCCGAAGGCGGCGGTCTTGCCGGTGCCGGTCTGGGCGCCGCCCAGCAGGTCATGGCCAGCCAGGACCAGCGGGATGGATTCCGCCTGGATGGGGGTCGGGCTGGTGTAGCCCTGTTCGGACAGCGCACGCAGCAACGCCGGCGCAAGGCCGAGGGTTTCAAAGGACATCGAATGCTCCAAATACGGAAATCCACGGCACCTGCCGTGGAGCCACCCGGAGCGTTCCCTGTAACCGCGCTGCGAATGACGGATTTTTACGGCACCGGAGGTTCCGGGCCGTGTCGGCGCGACGAAAGACGTGCGGGATAACGTCGCACCGGACCACGCCTTGCGGGGTGGGGTCTTGGCCGTGGGCCAACCCGTGCGAGGGCCTACCTGGGAAACGTACCCCTTGCGGGGAGGCAGCCGTGCGCTGAACAGGCGGAACCTTACGGCAAAGGGGGCCGGAGCGCCAGCCTCGCCACGCCGGGGAAGCCGCCCTGTTCACGTTGCCCTCGCGAAGGCCATGACCTCTGCCACCCTGCGCGCGCGGCGCAACGGGTCTATCGTGCGCGGGTATCCGCCCTGCGGGGCGGAGCGTTGAACCCATGCCCATCCGGCCGGAGCCGCCATGAACCTGACCAAGCCCAGAGTGTTGCTGCTGTCCCTCGCCATCGCCGCCGCCGTCGCGGCTTGTTCCAGCCAGGAGAGCCCGGCGCCGGAAGCCACCCCCACCGCCGATGCCGAAGGCACCAGCGACGCGCTGCAGCTCGACGAGTCCGCCCTGCCCGGCGTCAACCGGTTCCTGGCCAGCGACCTGGACCCGTCGGTCGACGCCTGCGTCGACTTCGGCCGCCACGTCAACGGCAAGTGGCTGGCCGCCAACGACATTCCCGGCGACCGCACCTCCTGGGGCGCCTTCGAGATGCTCGACGAGCGTTCCACCGCCGTGCAGCGCCAGCTGGTCGAGCAGGCCGCCGCCGATACCGGCGCCGATGGCGTGAAGGAGATCGTCGGCGACTTCTGGGCCACCGGCATGGACGCGCAGAAGATCAACGCCCAGGGCATCGCCCCGCTGCAGGAGGAACTGGACGACATCGCCGCGATCGATTCGCCGGACGCCATTGCCGGGTACCTGCGCGAAGCCGCCGCGGAGGGCCGCAACTTCCTGTTCGGCTTCGGCGCCGAGGCCGACTTCAAGGACTCGGACATGAACATTGCCTACGCCATGCAGGGCGGCCTGGGCCTGCCGGACAAGGGCTATTACTTCGACGCCGACAAGAAGGACAAGCTGGAGGCCTACCAGCAGCACGTGGCGAAGGTGCTGGAACTGTCGGGCATCGAGTCCGCCGAGGCCGCGCGCCGCGCCGCCGACGTCATCGCCTTCGAGACCCGCCTGGCGGAGGTGTCCAAGTCCAGCGAGGAGATGTCGCGCGACGTCTCGCTGTTCTACAACCCGGTCACCCTGGAGCAGGCCGACGCGCTCGCCCCGAACTTCCCCTGGACGCGCTTCTTCGAGTCGCAGGACGTCGACGCACCGGCAATGTTCTCCCTGGCCATCCCGGACTTCCACGCCGAGGTCAGCGAAATGATCGCCGAGGTGCCGGTGGAGCAGTGGCAGTCCTACCTGCGCTTCCACACCGTCGACGGTGCCGCGCCCTACCTGGCCGACCAGTTCGCCCAGGAACACTTCAACTTCTACAGCGCCACCCTGCGCGGCCAGGCCGAGATGAAGGAGCGTGGCAAGCGCGTGCTCGACGCCATCAACGGCCAGGTCGGCGAGGCGCTGGGCCAGCTGTACGTGCAGGTCGCCTTCCCGCCCGAGTCCAAGGCGCAGATGGAAAAGCTGGTCGACAACCTGAGCCAGGCGCTCAAGGCCCGCATCGAAGGCCTGGAGTGGATGACCGACGAGACCAAGGCCAAGGCCATGGAGAAGTGGGCCAGCTTCACCCCGAAGATCGGCTACCCGGACAAGTGGCGTGACTGGAGCGGGCTGGACACCGACCGCGACAGCTACATCGAGAACGTGATGGCCGCCAACGAGTTCAACTACAAGTGGAACCTGTCCAAGATCGGCGAACCGGTGGACCGCACCGAGTGGGGCATGAGCCCGCAGACGGTCAACGCCTACTACAACCCGCTGGCCAACGAGATCGTGTTCCCGGCGGCGATCCTGCAGCCGCCGTTCTTCGACCCCGATGCGACCCCGGAGATGAACTACGGCGGCATCGGCGCGGTGATCGGCCACGAGATGATCCACGGCTATGACGACCAGGGAAGCCGATTCGGGCCGACCGGCAACTTCGAGAACTGGTGGACCCAGGCCGATGCGTCCGGCTTCAAGGCCCTTACCGACCAGCTGGTGGCCCAGTTCGACGCCTACGAGGCCAAGCCGGGCAAGAACGTCAACGGCAGCCTGACCCTGGGCGAGAACATCGCCGACCTGGGCGGCCTGGCGGTGGCCTACGACGCCATGAAGGCGGCGACCGAAGGCAGCGAAGACCCGATGACCGACGGCATGACCCGCGACCAGCGCTTCTTCGCCAACTGGGCGACGGTGTGGCGCCGCAACTTCACCGACCAGGAACTGGACGTGCGCCTGCAGACCGACCCGCACGCGCCGGCGAACTTCCGCGCGATGGGCGCGCCGTCGAACCTGCCGGCCTTCGCCGCGGCCTTCGAATGCGAGGCCGGGCAGCCGATGGTGCGCAGCGGGGACGACCAGGTGGTGATCTGGTAAGCGACTGGCACGGCAGGTGTTTGATGGAGGCCCGGGATTTTTCCCGGGCCTTTTTTGTGGCGGGGATGTGTACGTGGTCTTGCGGGGGGTGTGAATAGACTCCGCGGAATCTCCACGCATGGATGTCGCGCATGACCCGTACTCCCCTCGCCGGTGCCGTTGCCGCCGGGCTGCTCGCCGCACTCGCCAGTCTCCCGGGGCACGCCGTGGAGGCGTGCACGGACTTCCACGGGTACGCCAACGCCACCTGGATGGCCAACCACGCACTTCCCGAAGGCGTGTCGGCCATCACCGCGCTGGGGGAGCTCGAATCGCGGGTGCGCGGGCAGCAGGTCGCGTTGCTCAATTCGGCGATGCAGTCGCCGGAGAACGAGGTGCAGAAGCTGCTGGGCGACTTCTGGGCCAGCGGGCTGTCCGAGGCGCAGGTGGAGCGCGACGGCGCCCAGCCGCTGGGGCCGCTGCTGGAGCGTATCAACGCCATCCGCCGTGCCCGCGACATCGCCCCGACCATCGCCGCCCTGCACCAGGTCGGGATCCCGGTGGTCTTCAGCTTCGGTGCGGACGTCGACCTGCAGGACCTGCAGCGCCACGTCGGCTACTTCACCCAGGGCGGGCTGGGCCTGCCGGACCCGGCCTTCTACAGCCGCGACGACGACGCCAGCCAGGCACTGATGGAGCGCTACCGCGAGTACGTGCGGCAGGTACTGGTGCTGACCGGGACACCGGAGCGCCGCGCCGCCGCCGAAGCGGACCTGGTGCTGGACCTGGAGCGCCGCATCGCCGCCGCATCGCGCCCGCTGAGCCTGCTGCGCAGCCCCGCCTCGAGCTACGCGCTGGTCCAGGTCGACAGCCTCGCCGGCACCTATCGCAACCTGCAGCTGGAGCAGTTCCTGCAGGCCCAGGGCGTGGACTCCGAAGTGGTGTCCCTGGCCAACCCCACCCTCTTCGCCACGCTCGACGGGCTGGTGGACGAGCTCAAGGCCCCGCAATGGCGCGCCTACCTGCGATGGCGCGTGGGCGACTCGATGGCGCCGTACCTGTCGAAGGCCTGGCGCGACATCCATTTCGACTTCCACGGCCGGGTGCTGGCCGGGAAGCAGGCGCCGCCCAGCCGCGAGCAGCAGGTGCTGGACGCGATCAACCTGGCGGCCGGGCCGATGCTGGGACGCGAGTACGCGAGCCGCTACGTGCAACCGGCGACCCGCGAGCGTGCGGTGCAGATCGCCGGCCAGGTGCGCGACGCGCTTGGCCAGGCCCTGCAGCGTGATCCCCGCCTGGGCCCGCAGGCGAAGGCCGAGGCCGCCGCCAAGCTTGATCGCATGAAGATCGAGGTCGGCACCCCTCCGCGCGACCTGGACTACACCGTCCAGCCGATGGGCCGGGGCAGCTTCGGCGGCAACATGCTGATCGCCTCCACCTGGCACCACCGCGAACAGATGCGGCGCATCGGCGAGGCCAACGCCCACCGGCGCTGGAACGTGCTTCCGCAACAGGCCGCGCTCGCCTACGACATCGCACAGAACCGGCTGGTGGTGACCGCGGCCGCCCTGCAGTCGCCGATCCTGGATCCGGCCGCGGACCTGCCCGGCCAGTACGGCAGCTTCGGCGCGCTGGTCGGCCACGAGATCAGCCACGGCTTCGACATCCACGGCCACCTGGTCGACGCCGCCGGCGAACTGCGCGACTGGTGGAGCCCGGCCGAAGTGCAGGCATGGAGGGCCTTCGCCGGCCAGGTGGCGACCCAGTACGGCCGCCACGAGTGGCCGGAGCTGGAGGGCACCCGGGTCGACGGCACCCGTACCGCGAGCGAGAACGTGGCCGACCTGGCCGGCGTGCAACTGGCCTGGGACGCGCTCCAGGCGGCCCAGCCCGAACCCGACGACGAGTCGCAGGAAGGCTTCTTCACCGCATGGGCCGGCCTGTGGCCGCAGCAACTGTCCACCGCCGCCGCCACGGGCCTGGCGGCCACTTCGCCCCATGCGCCCGGCAAGTGGCGGACCAATGGCCCGCTACTCAACCTGGCCGCGTTCGGCGAGACCTTCGGCTGCAAGGCATCGGACCCGATGCGGCTGGCACCCGCCGAACGCCTGGAAGTCTGGCCTCGGCCTTAACGCACGATCCGGATCTTCGGCGGCCCCCTGCGGCCGCCGAAGGGCGGCTGGCCGCGCCAGTAGCGGATCAGCAGCCAGCCGAACAGCATCCCGCCCAGATGCGCGAAATGGGCCACGCCCGGCTGCCAGCCGCTGAAGCCCAGCAGCAGCTCGATGAGGCCGTAGACGATCACCAGCGTGCGCGCCTTCATCGGCACCGGCGGAATCAGCAGCATCACCCGCTGGTGCGGGAACAGCAGGCCGTAGGCCAGCAGCAGGCCGAACACGCCACCGGACGCCCCCACGGTCGGATATGCGGCGCCGCCCGCGGACATCGTCCACCAGCCCACCACCAGCTGGCACACGGCCGCGCCGGCCACGCAGGTCAGGAAGTAGGTCAGGAAGCGGCGTTCGCCCCAGACGTGTTCCAGCGGGGCACCGAACATCAGCAGCGCCAGCATGTTGAATGCGAGGTGCCCGAAGCTGCCGTGCATGAACCCGTAGGTCAGCAGCTGCCACGGCAGGAATTCGTACGGCGCCGATCCGTCCGCTCCAAGGCCCAGTGGCCAGAGCATGAAGGCGGCCAGCGCGAAATCGCCCAGCAGCAGCTGGAGCACGAACACGATCGCGTTGGCGATCAGCAGCGCCTTGGTGACGGGGGGGAGGTTGGAAAACATCGCGGCTCCTTCGCAGCTCGCGCAATGGTAGCGGCCGGGAAGCCCGCCGGCCCGTGACGGAAGTTTTCAGGGACGCCAGAGCTGCTCGTCGAGGCTGGCCGCGGCCCGCTGGCCACGCACCCGCCCGTCTTCGACCCGCACGCCCTCCGCGCGCAGGCGCTGGCACTGCTCCTCATGCTGCGTACTGCCCGGCGGGAAGGCGATGCGCCCGTCGGCGCGCACCACCCGGTGCCAGGGCAGCGCCGGATCGTCGTTTTCAGCCAGCACCCGAGCCGCCATCCGCGCGCGGCCGGGAAGCCCCGCGCGCCGCGCCACCTCCCCGTAGCCGGCAACCTCGCCGGCCTGGATCGCCCGGACCGCGACGAGGATCCGCTGGCGGGCGTCGTCCACCGGTCAGGCCAGCCCGGCGGCGGCCATGGCCCGGAACATCACGTAGGCGAAGCCGCCGGCCATCGGGATGGTCAGGATCCAGGCCCAGATCATCCTCTCCACCACCGTCCACTTGATGGCGTTGAAGCGCTTGGCGGTACCCACGCCCATGATCGCCGAGGAGATGTTGTGGGTGGTCGAGACCGGGATACCCAGCGCCGAGGCGCCGAGGATGACCGACGCGGCGCTGGTCTCGGCGGCAAAGCCGTGGATCGGGTGCAGCTTGACCAGCTTGTGGCCCAGGGTCTTGATGATGCGCCAGCCACCGGCGGCGGTGCCGGCGGCCATCACCAGCGCGCAGGTGATCTTGATCCACAGGTCGATGTCGCCGTCGGCAAGCGCACCCGGCGACGGGTGCAGGAACCCGAGCCCCGTGGGCAGGTCGGCGAGCAGCCCTGTGGCCTCGGCGCTGACCAGGGTCAGGGCGATGATGCCCATGGTCTTCTGCGCATCGTTCATGCCGTGGGCGAAGCCCATGCCGGCGGCGCTGAGGATCTGCGCCTTGCCGAACAGGCCGTTGACCCAGCGCGGGCGCGCCAGCCGCGCCAGCAGGCCGCCGGCCGCCGCCATGCCGGAGATGATCGCGAACAGCACCCCCATCAGCAGGAAGCCGGCGATGAAGCCCAGTACCGGCGAGCTGATCATGGGTACGACCACCTTCCACAGCACGCCGGCGCTGCGCCAGACCGGGTCGGCCGGCTCGGACCAGATGATCGCCTCGATGTTGTTGCCCGCCGCCGCCAGCGCGGCCCCGATCAGCCCGCCGATCAGCGCGTGCGAGGACGAGGACGGCAACCCGAGCCACCAGGTGATCAGGTTCCAGACGATGCCACCGGCCAGGGCGCACAGGATCAGCTGCAAGCCGACCTCCACCACGCCCATGTCGATCAGGCCGGAGGCGATCGTCTTGGCCACGGCGGTGCCGGCCAGGGCGCCCAGCAGGTTCATGCCGGCCGCCAGCCCGACGGCCTGCATCGGCGAGAGCACCTTGGTCGCGACGACGGTGGCGATGGAGTTGGCGGTGTCGTGGAAGCCGTTGATGTACTCGAAGGCGAGTGCCACCAGGATCACGACGATGACCAGGGTCAGCATCGGTACGGCCTCAGGAGTTCTTGAGCACGATCTCGTAGGCCACCACGCCGGCCTCGCGGCAGCGGTCGATGGCCTTCTCCAGGATCTCGAAGAACTCCTTGAGCAGGAACATCTGCAGCGGGTCGAGCTTGCCGGAGTAGATGTCGCGGTAGAGCTCGAGCATCAGGCGGTCGGCCTCGTTCTCCAGTGCCCGGAGCTTGTCGCTGAGCGCCTTCATCGGCCCCAGCTTCATCTTCGGCAGCAGCCGGACCATCTCGACCACCACCTCCGCGGCCTGCTCCAGCATCGCCGCGCGCGGGGTGAAGTCGATGTGCTCCAGGTGCTGCAGCGCCAGCGCGTAGCGGTCGGCGAACTTCTCGACCTGCTTGGGGATCTTGTACAGCGCCGAGCCCAGCGCCTCGATGTCCTCGCGCTCGATCGGGGTGATGAAGCTGTCCACCAGCTCCTGGCTGATCTTGGACGACACGTCGCGCTGCTGCAGGCGCGCGAGCTTGAAGGCGTCCAGCGCCGGCTGGCGGTCGGCGACCTTCAGCATCTCGTGCAGCGCGTGGGCGCTGTCGCGGGCGGCGACGGCCGACTCCTCGAGCAGCGTGTAGAACTGGTTGCCTTGGCCGAAGATGGTTTGCAGCGAGAACATGGGAACCCCGGGGA
Source organism: Pseudomonadota bacterium (assembly GCA_023388955.1). Classification (GTDB taxonomy): domain Bacteria; phylum Pseudomonadota; class Gammaproteobacteria; order Xanthomonadales; family Xanthomonadaceae; genus Novilysobacter. The sequence goes on along the minus strand of JAEWFH010000107.1, from coordinate 459 downwards.
TGCGGATGCTGGAGGCGGGCCGCGCCCGTTCCGGGCCGGCCAGGCGGCCGGCTGGCCACGACAGGGGCGGATTATGACGGTTTCGTTGCACGCGCGCCCAGTACCACGCGTTCACGGGCGTGGCGGCACCGTCGGCTGCTAGACTCCGCCCTCACCCCCCGGGGCACCTTTCCCCAGCATCCCACATGGACGACGACCCACGATCTCGCCGCGGCGCCAGGTGCGCCATCCACACATCTGAGTCCAGGAGCCCGGCGGCATGCTCGAGTTCCTGATCGTCCTGGTCCTGATCGCGTTCAACGCCTTCTTCGCACTGTCGGAGATGTCGGTCGTCACCTCGCGCAAGCCGCGGCTGCGCCAGATGGACGGGAAGAAGGCGCAGCGCGCGCTGGAGCTGGCCGAGCACCCGGAGCAGTTCCTGTCCACGGTGCAGGTCGGCATCACCCTGATCGCGATCCT
>JAEWFH010000034.1 GCA_023388955.1 Pseudomonadota bacterium | reverse complement strand
CACGGGGTGATCGCCATCGACACCTCCAGCCGCAAGACCGGCGAGGCGGTGGTCAGCGAGGTGCGGCGGGCGCTGGGCAGCTTCCCGGCGCTGCCGCTGAACGCCGAGATCGCGCCGCGCTCGGTGCTGACCGGCTGGGTCGCCGGCGGCGAGATGCCCGAGGGCCTGGTGATCGGGGAGGAGTGCGAGCTGCGCGACCCGGTCGACCAGGGCGCGGTGGTCAAGGTACAGCGCATGGACCTGCACAGCGACGAGATCGCCCGCCACCTGGAGTCCGGAAAGCAGGTCACGCGCCTGGCGCTGAGCCTGGACGACCACGTTAGCTTCGTGCTGGGCGAGGACCTGGTGGTGCGCAAGTTCAAGCTGCTGGAAGGCGCGGTCGACGAGCTGGAATCCACCGACGCCGACGACGTGCGCGCCGAGATGGACGCGCGCTTCATCCTGATCGCGGCCGAGGTGAAGCGGCTGTTCGCGGTGCTGGAATCGGCGATGAAGCTGAGTCGCGCGGAGGGGTGAGCCTCCTGCTGACGTCGTCCCCGCGCACGCGGGGACCCAAGGACCCTCCCCCGCCCACTCCCGGCACGCGAGGCTCCCTCCGGACCGTCCTCCCCGACGGCCGCAACATCGAGGTGGCCTACACCCGCCACCCGCGCGCGCGCCGCATCAAGCTTTCCGTCGATGACCGCGGCGCACGCCTCACCCTGCCGCCACGCGCGAGCCTGGCCGCGGGCGAGCGCTTCGTGGCCGAGCACGCAGGCTGGCTTGCAACCCAGCTGCAGCGCCACGCACCGCCGACGCAGCCGCCGCTGGAGCCCTTCGCCACCCCGTCGCTGCCGCTGCAGGACGCCGAGCGCCCGCTGCGCTGGCAGCCGGCCCGCCTGGCGCGGCTGGGCGAGGATCCGGAGCAACCGGATGGGCTCGTGTTCGAGTTCCCGGCCCAGGCCACGCAGGCGGCCGCGGTACGGGTACTGCGCGAGTTCTACCTCGCCCACGCCCGGGCGCAGGTGGGGCGCTGGCTGCCTGCCTACCTGCCGGGACTGCCGCGTGCACCGCGGACCTTCCGCATCCGGCCGGTGCGCTCGCAGTGGGGGTCGCTGGCGCCGGACGGGACGGTGTCGCTGGACCTGGCGCTGGTGCTGGCGCGGCCTTCCGCCTTCGAATACGTGCTGGTGCACGAGCTATGCCACCTGCTGCAGGCCAACCATTCCCCGCGCTTCTGGATCGAGGTGGAGGCGCGGTTCCCGGCGTGGCGGGAGGAGCGGGACTGGCTGCGCGCCCATGGGGGTGGGATCAAGGGGCGGCTGCAGGGGTTGCTGGGGGGGCGGTAGGGAACGTCCTTGGGTTCCCGCGTTCGCGGGAACGACGGGGGGGCCTAACGTCCTTGGGTTCCCGCGTTCGCGGGAACGACGGGGGACGCGGGAACGACGGGGGGCGCGGGAGCGGCAGGGTTTCTACCGGGACTCCAGGAACTGGCGCAGTTCATCCGCCACCCGCTCGGGTTGCTCCATGTGCAGGTGGTGCCCGCCCTCCAGCGTGACCAGGCTGGCATCGCGCAGGCAGGCGTAGCGGGCCTGGCGCTGGGCCTCGGGGAAGTACGGCTGCGGCGGGTTCGCATAGACCACGCGTACCGGGCACTCGATCGCCCGGAGGATGCTGTGCACCTGGCCCTCGGTCATGCGCACGGCGGTGGGGCGGGTCAGGCGCGGGTCGCTGCGCCAGGTGAAGCCGGGCGGCCCGTCGCCGCCGCGCGCCGGGGCGATGCCGCGTTCGACCAGCAGCCGGGCGGCACTTTCCTCGATGCCGCCGGCGGCCACGCGCGCCTTCAGTGCAATGGCGGGGTCGCGGAAACGGCGCAGTGGGCGGCGCGGGGCGGTGCCGGCACGGAAGGCGTCCCGCAGGCGGCGGCCGCTGTCGGCTTCGTCTTCGGTCAGGGCGCCGAGCGATTCGATCACCGCCAGCCGCTGGATGCGCTCCGGCATCGCGGCCGCCATCACGCTGGCCACGGCGCCGCCGAGCGAGTGGCCCAGCAGCACGAAGCGCTCCCAGCCCAGCGCATCGGCGGCGGCGAAGACCGCCCGCGCGGTGCTGGGGAGGGTGTACTCGCCGGCCGGTGGCAGGTGCGCGCTGGCGCCGTGGCCGGGCAGGTCCAGGGCGGCCAGCTCGATGCCGGGCAGGTGTTGCTGCAGCGGTACGAAGCTGGCCGCGTTGTCCAGCCAGCCGTGCAGGGCCAGGACCCGGGGGGCGCCGGGCGGGCCGGGACGGCGCAGGCCGGCGAGGCGGCCGTGGGGGGTGTCTAGGGTGAACTCGGCCGGTAGGGCAACGTCCTTGGATTCCCGCGTTCGCGGGAATGACGGTGGGGTGGGCGGGGGCGGGGTGTGCATCAGGGGCGCTCGAGTTCGCGCCGGGCCAGGGCGGCGATCACGTCGGCGTGCGCGGCGCTGTCGTTGAGGCAGGGGATGTAGCGCAGCTTCCCGTCGCGTGCGGCGAACTCGGCGGCCAGTTCCATCGAGACCTCCTCCAGCGTCTCCAGGCAGTCGGCGGCGAAGCCCGGGGCGATCACGTCGACCTGCTTCACGCCCTGGTCGGCCAGGCGCTGCAGGGTGCCGGAAGTGGACGGCTCCAGCCATTTCGCCTTGCCGAAGCGCGACTGGTAGGAGAGGTCCCACCGGCCCGGCTCCAGGCCGGCGGCGGCGGCGATCGCGGCGGCGCTGGCCTCGCACTGGCGCTGGTACGGATCGCCGTTGTCGACCACCTTCTGCGGCAGGCCGTGGAAGGAGAACAGCAGGTGCGCGGCGCCCTGCCCGCGGTGCCGGGCGCGGATGGTGGCGGCGACCGCCTCCACCCAGGCCGGGTCGTCGTGGTAGTCGGTGACCACGCGGATGCCGGGCCCGCCCAGGCGGTCGACCACGTCCTGCATCGAGGCGGTGGTGGTGGTGGAGTACTGCGGGTACAGCGGCAGCAGCAGGATGTCGGCGATGCCCTCGGCGCGCAGCCCGCGCAGCACGCCGGCCAGGGACGGGTTGCCGTAGCGCATGGCATCGACCACCCGCACCCCGGGCATGCGCTCGCCCACCGCTTCAGCCAGCCGGCGCGTGTAGACGGCCAGGGGCGAGCCGCCGTCCATCCACACGCTGGCGTACTTGGGCGCCACCTTGGGCGCGCGCAGCGGCAGCACCAGCCCGTGCAGCAGCGGCAGCCAGAGCAGGCGCGGCAGGTCGACCACGCGCGGGTCGCCCAGGAACTCGCCCAGGTAGCGGCGCACGGCGGGTGCGGTGGGGGTATCGGGGGTGCCCAGGTTGGCGAGCACGACGGCGGCTGGCACCGGCGCGGAGGCGGCCGGACTGGCAGGAGTGGCGTTCATGGCCCAAGGATACCGGCGCCAACCGGAACCGCCGTGCTCCCGACCGTGGGCTGAACGTTCGCGCCGGCATGCGGTCGAAGTCTTCACGGGCCTCTATATTGGCCCGGTCCCCGCCTTTCACCGCCGGAGTGCACATGTCGATCCTGCCGCGCCTCGCCACCGCCGTCCTTGTCCTTGCCGTGGCCCTTCCGGCCAGCGCCGGCGTCCAGGAGGACGAGCGCGCCCGCAACTCGCTGCGCGTGCTGCAGGAGATCCAGGCGATCCCGGAATCGGGCATCCCGGACGTGATGTTCGACGAGGCGCGGGCGATCGTGGTGATCCCCGACACGCTCAAGATCGGCCTGGTCATCGGCGGACGCCGCGGCCATGGCCTGCTGTCGGTGAAGACCGCCGACGGCACCTGGTCCAACCCCGCGTTCGTGAAGCTCACCGGCGGCAGCATCGGCTTCCAGGCAGGCGTGCAGTCCTCGGACGTGGTGCTGGCCTTCACCAGCCAGCGCGGGCTGGATTCCATCGTCAACGGCAAGATCACCCTGGGCGCGGATGCCTCGGTGGCCGCCGGGCCGCTCGGACGCACCACCGGCATGGCCACCGACGGCCAGCTGAAGGCGGAGATCTGGTCCTGGTCGCGGGCGCGCGGGCTGTTTGCCGGCGTCGCCCTGGACGGCGCGGTGCTGAGCATCGACGACGAGGCCAACCAGGCCGTGTACGGCGCCGGCACCACGCCGCGGATGATCTTCGAGGGCCGCGCCCCGCAGCGGCCTTCCGCCGAGGTCGTGTCGTTCCGCGACCAGTTGGAGGAGGCCTCGGCCAGCGCCCATGCCAGCCGCAGCGGCACCGCCGCTCCGGCACCGCGCGCCGCCGCCGCGCCGGCGCAGCCGGCCTCCCCGGCCACGCCGACCTACGCGGAGCCCGACTGGCGCAACCAGCCGCTGAACGTCCCGGCTGCGCAGGACCGCGCCAGCGCGCCTGCCCCGCAGGGCTTCCAGCCGGTGGACCCGGATCAGGACCAGGACCGGGTCCGGACCGAGCCGCTGCCCTGACCGCGGGCCCCGGTACCGGTTAGCTCCGGTGCCGGGACGCTGCGGTATCCTGAGCGCCGTCTTTTCCCGGCTCCGGCAGGTTCAACCATGGGCTCTTTCAGCATCTGGCACTGGGTGGTCGTGCTGGTCATCGTGGTGCTGGTGTTCGGCACCAAGCGCCTGAAGAACGTCGGCCGTGACGTCGGCGAGGCGGTCAAGGGCTTCAAGCAGGGCCTGTCGGACGAGGACGCCGACAAGCCGCAGTCGCGCCTTTCCGACGAGCGCACGGACGCGGAGTCCGGGCGCCGGCGCGAGGACGAGCCCGCCACGCGCGACCGCGACGGTCGCTGACGGCGGGCCACGGGCCCCGGCGGCATGTTCGACATCGGCTTCTCCGAGCTGCTGCTGATCGCAGTCGTGGCCCTGGTGGTGCTCGGCCCCGAACGGCTGCCGCGGGCGGCGAAGTTCGCCGGCCTGTGGGTACGCCGGGCACGCGCGCAGTGGTACTCGGTAAAGGCCGAGTTCGAGCGCGAGATCGCCGACGACGAACTGCGCCGCAGCGTGGAACAGGCCCGCGACTCGGTGCGCGAGGCCGACGCCGCGGTACGCCGGACCGGCTCGGAGATCGAGCGCGATGCCACCCGCATGCCGTCCTCCGTTGAAGCCCCGCCACCGGATGCCTCCGGTGAGGGCGACCCGCCACACAAAGCCCCATGACCGCACCCGGATCGACGCCCGGCACCGGCCCCGAGGCCACCGAAGCACGCCTGGTCGACCACCTGGTCGAGCTGCGGGCGCGCCTGCTGCGCGCGATCGCGGGGCTGCTGGCGGTGCTGCTCGTCCTGCTGCCGTTCGCGAACCGGCTGTACGGCTGGTTTGCGACGCCACTGCTGGAAAAGCTGCCTCCGGGGGGCCAGCTGATCGCGGTCGAGGTCGCCAGCCCCTTCTTCGCCCCGCTCAAGCTGGCCTTTTTCGTCGCCGTGCTGGCGACCATGCCGTGGCTGCTCTACCAGGCCTGGGCCTTCGTCGCCCCCGGCCTGTACCGGCATGAGAAGCGACTGGCCGCGCCGCTGCTGGCCACCGCGGTCGGGCTGTTCTACGCCGGCTGTGCCTTCGCCTTCTGGCTGGTGCTGCCGATGGTGTTCCGGTTCCTGGTGATGGTGGCACCGGAAGGGGTGGCGATGATGACCGACATCAACGCCTACCTGGACTTCGTGCTGGTGGTGGTGCTGGCCTTCGGGCTGTGCTTCCAGCTGCCGGTGGCGCTGGTGGT
>JAEWFH010000005.1 GCA_023388955.1 Pseudomonadota bacterium | reverse complement strand
CCGGTTGGCGGCGTACACGTGCACGCCCATGCCGGTCATCGCCTCCGGCCCGCCGTTGCCGGCCATGGTGAACAGGCCGTCGACGAAGTCGGTGGGTACACCGTCGGCGGGCATCGGCGCCGGATCCCAGCGCAGCTGGTCCGGGGTGACCGGCCCGCTGCCGAAGTCGCTATGGAAGCGCGCCGGGCCATCCCCCACCTGCAGCGGCTCGAATGGCCCGTGCATCGCCGCCGGGCGGATCCGGTACAACCAGCTGCGCCGGTTACTGCCGCGCGGCGCGGTGAAGGCGGTGCCGGTCAGCTGCTCGGCGTAGAGGCCGTGGGCGACCTTCTGCGGCGAGTTGCGGCCGACGGGCAGCGTGCCTTCGATTGCTTCGGTGGCGAACTCGTTGCCGAAGCCGGACATGTAGCCGTTCTGCTGCATCTGGAGTCACCTGCTTTGATACCCCCTCTCCCGCTGGCGGGAGAGGGTTGGGGTGAGGGGAGCTCTTGCTTTTGACGTGCCTCGGGAAAACCAGAAGCGCCCCTCATCCGCCCTTCGGGCACCTTCTCCCGCAAGCGGGAGAAGGACATGGGACGGGAGACGATTTCCCGCTTACAGCACGCCGCGCTTCATCTGGTCGCGCTCGATGCTCTCGAACAGGGCCTGGAAGTTGCCCTCGCCGAAGCCCTCGTTGCCCTTGCGCTGGATGATCTCGAAGAAGATCGGGCCGAATGCGTTCTGGCCGAAGATCTGCAGCAGCAGGCGCTTCTTGGTCTCCATGTCGGCGTCGATCAGGATCGCGTTGCGGCGCAGGCGCTCGACGTCCTCGCCATGGTTGGGCACGCGCTGGTCGATCACGTCGAAGTAGGTATCCGGGGTGTCGAGGAACTCGATGCCGGCCTCGCGCATCTTCTCGATGGACTCGTAGATGTCATCGGTGAACAGCGCGATGTGCTGGATGCCCTCGCCCTTGTAGTCGCGCAGGTACTCGTTGATCTGGCTCTTCTCATCGGACGACTCGTTGAGCGGGATGCGGACCACGCCGTCGGGGGCGGTCATCGCCTTCGACAGCAGGCCGGTCTTGCTGCCCTTGATGTCGAAGTAGCGGATCTCTCGGAAGTTGAACAGCTTCTCGTAGTAGTCCGACCACTTCTGCATGTTGCCCAGGAACAGGTTGTGGGTGAGGTGGTCGATGAACGTCAGCCCGAAGCCCTTGGGGTGCTGGTCCACGCCCGGCAGCGGCTCGTAGTCGGCGTAGACGTTGTCGCTGCTGTCGTCGATGAGGTACAGCATGCAGTCGCCGATGCCCTTGATGGCCGGGAAGTCCACCGCGCCGGTCTCGACCTTGTGGTCGGCCTTCTCGCCGCCGTTGGCCAGCACGTGCTCGAGCACCTCGGCCGGCTTCTTCTTGAACCGGATCGCGAAGCCGCACGCGGACGGGCCGTGCTCGGCGGCGAAGTCGGCCCCGAACGAACCCGGCTCCTCGTTGAGCAGGAAGTTGATGGTGCCCTGGCGGAACAGAGTGATCGCACGTGCGCGGTGCTTCGCGATCGCGGTGAAGCCGAGCTTCTCCAGGTACTCGCGCATGCGCGGGCCCTCGCCCTGCGGCGCGGCGAACTCGACGAACTCGAACCCGTTGATTCCCATCGGGTTCTCGAAAGTAGTGACTTCCATGCCGAGGTTGGGCTGGGCGCTCATGGCGTACTCCTGGTGTTCGTGCATGCCTGCGCGGGCCGCGCGGCTTGCGTGGGGTGGATGACGATTTATAGTTTCACCTGAAACCATATGCAAGGGGGCCGCATGGCCGTTGCAGACGCGCCGGGTCCGGAACACCCGGTAAGGGCCGGCACGAAGCTGGACCTGGACCACTTCCTGCCCTACCGGCTCTCGGTGCTGTCCAACCGGCTGAGCACCGCGATCGCACGGATTTATGCCGAGCGCCTGGACCTCGGCATCACCGAGTGGCGCGTGATGGCCGTGCTCGGCCTGCATCCGGGCCTGTCCGCGGGCGAGGTGGCCCAGCGCACTGCGATGGACAAGGTGGCCGTGAGCCGGGCGGTGGCGCGGCTGGTGGAGGCCGGGCGGGTCGAGCGGGGGATGGACCCGGAGGATCGCCGGCGCTCGGTGCTGCACCTCACGGGCGCCGGGCAGGAGATCTATGCCGAGGTCGCCCCGCTCGCACTCGAGTTCGAGCAGCGCCTGTTCGGCCACCTGGCGCCGCGGGAGCGCGAAGCGCTGTTCCGCCAGCTCGACCGGCTGGATTCCCTCGACATCGAAGCCTGGGAACCCGGTCCCGGTCCTGCCCGATAGGGGCCGGTGCCAGCCGCAACCACGGGCATAGCCCCCGCACAAAGGAAAACGGCGGCCCCGGGGCCGCCGTTTTCCAGTGAATCCGCCAGCAGGGTCAGCGCTGCTCGCGCTTGATGTGCACGCCCGCCGAGGCCGGCTCGGCAAGCTCCGCCTGCCCCGCCAGTTCGGCGTCCTCGGTGTCCTTCAGCGTATCGAGGTGCATCATCTTCTTGATCAGTGGCGAGATCAGCACCATCACCACGCCGACGCCGATCGCCAGCCAGCCCACGTTGGAGTAGACCGAGATCGCCTGCTCGGGGGCGGTACCGTCGCCGCTGCCGGCGCCGGTGGCCGCGGAGATCAGGCCCGCGGCGAAGTTGCCGGTGGCGGAGGCGAAGAACCACGCGCCCATGATCAGGCTGGCCATGTGGGCCGGCGCCAGGCGGTTCATCGCCGACAGGCCCACGGGCGACAGGCACAGCTCGCCCATCGTGTGCAGCAGGTAGATCAGGAAGATGAACACCAGCGGCGTCAGGGAGCCGCTGCCCATCGCCGCGGTCGCTCCGGCCACCAGCACCAGGAAGCCGAGGCCCAGCTGGATCACGCCCAGGCCGAACTTGGCGGGAGCCGAAGGCTCCAGCCCGCGGCGGCCCAGGAACAGCCACAGCATCGCGAACACCGGCGCCAGCATGACGATGTAGATCGCGTTGAGAGACTGGAACATCGAGGCGGGGACTTCCCAGCCGAAGATGTGCCGGTCCACCGAGCGGTCCGTGAACAGGTTCAGCGACGAACCGGCCTGCTCGAACAGCGCCCAGAACAGGATCGAGCCGATGATCAGGTACATCGCGGCGTAGATCCGGTGGCGCTCCTCGCGCGTCAGCTTCCGGAACGATACCCAGATGACGTAGGCGATCAGCAGGATGCCGCCCAGGCCGAGGAGGCCGCCGATCAGCGCCTGGTGCTGGATCATCCACCACACCAGCACCACCGCCGCCAGCGACAGCACGTACAGCATCCACTCGAACGGCAGGCCGACGACCCTGCGCTTGAGCACGGCGGGGTCACGCGGCTCGCCGCGGCCCATCAGCAGCGGCTTGCCGAACACGAACACGATCAGGCCGAGCAGCATGCCCAGGCCCGCCGCGCCGAAGCCGTAGGCCCAGCCGTAGGTCTGGCCCAGCCAGCCGGCGAGGATGGAGCCCAGCGCCGCGCCCAGGTTGATGCCCATGTAGAAGATCGTGTACGCCGGGTCGCGCCGGATGTCGGTGCGCGGGTACAGCTGGCCGACCATCACCGAGATGTTGGCCTTCAGGAAGCCCGAGCCGACGATGATGAACGACAGCGCCATCCAGAAGATGGTGAGCTCCGGCGCGTCCTGGCCGCCGTCGCCTTCGAACGCCATCAGGAAGTGGCCGATGGTCAGCAATACCGCGCCGAACAGCACCGCCTTGCGCTGGCCCAGGTACCGATCGGCCAGGTAGCCGCCGATAACCGGGGCGATGTACACCAGCGAGGTGTAGGCGCCATAGATGATCGACCCCTCGGAGTCACTGAACATCCAGTGCTGGACGAGGTAGAAGATGAGGATCGCCCGCATGCCGTAGTAGGAGAAGCGCTCCCACATCTCGGCGAAGAACAGGACGAACAGCCCGCGCGGGTGGCCGAGGATCGTCTTCTGCTCCTCGGCTGCGTATGGATTGGTGGCCACTGGCTTGAGTACTCCCCCGATGGTGAATCGGCAGCCGGCCAGTCGCCGCCTGCTCTTTGTCAGCCCGGACCTGTGCCCGGGCGACGGTGAAACTTACCGCAACTCAGGCCGGCTGGCGCGCCCGGGCCCTGTTCATCATCCTCAACCGGCAGGCCACGCATAGGACGAGCCGACGCCCAGCGGAATGCCCAGCGCCCAGAAGCCCACCAGGAACGCGGTCCACACCACCAGCAGGGTGACCGAGAACGGCAGCATCAGCGCCAGCAGCGTCCCGACGCCCGCGGACTTCACATACTTCTGGCAGAACACCACGATCAGCGGGAAGTACGGCAGCAGCGGGGTGATGATGTTGGTGCTGGAGTCGCCTACCCGGTACGCGGCCTGGGTCAGGTCCGGCGAGATCCCCAGCTGCATCAGCATCGGGACCATGATCGCGCCGATCAGCGCCCACTTGGCCGAGGCCGAGCCGATCAGCAGGTTCACCAGGCCCGACAGCAGCACGATGCCGACCAGGGTCAGCGACATGTGCAGGCCCATGGACTGCAGCGCGTTGGCGCCCTTGATGGCGATCAGCACGCCCAGGTTCGACTGGCTGAAGGCATAGATGAACTGCGCCGCGAAGAACGCCATGACGATGTAGTAGCCCATGCCGCTCATCGCCTTGCTCATCCCGCCGATGATGTCGCGGTGGCTCCGGGCGGTGCCGGCGACGTAGCCGTACACCACGCCGGGGATCAGGAAGAACAGGAAGATCAGCGCCACGATCGACTGCATCAGCGGCGCGGTGAACGCCAGCAGCGGCTGGGTGCCCGGGGCCAGAGTGGCCGGGTCGGCCGCCCACGGGGTGCCTTCCGGCAGCAGGGTCAGCACGAACAGCACCAGCGCGATGCCCATGGCCGCGACGGCGGCGACCAGCCCGCGCTTCTCGTTCGGTTCCAGCGGCTCCATGGTCGGCATGTCGCTGGCGTCCCCGTCCACCGGCGTGGACTTCAGCCGCGGCTCGATCACCCGGTCGGTCAGGTACCAGCCGACCAGGACCACCAGCACGGTGGAGGCGCTGGTGAAGTAGAAGTTGTTGAGCGGGCTGATCTCCGCGGCCGGGGCCACGATGCGCGCGGCCTCCTGGGTCAGCGCGGCCAGCATCGGATCCAGGCTGGAGGGAATGAAGAACGTCGCCGAGAACCCGCCCGACACGCCGGCGAATGCGGCGGCGATGCCCGCCAGCGGGTGCCGCCCCGCCGCGTAGAAGATCACCGCGCCCAGCGGGATCACCAGCACGTAGCCGGCGTCGACCGCGATGTGGCTCAGGATGCCGACGGCGATCAGCGCGGGCGTCAGCAGCATCTTCGGCGTGACTGCCAGGATCGCGCGCAGCAGCGCGTTGATGAAGCCGGTGTGCTCGGCCACGCCCAGGCCCAGCATCGCCACCAGCACCACGCCGAGCGGCGCGAAGTTGACGAAGGTGGAGACCAGGGTCGCCATGAACGCCGTCAGGCTCGCCCCCGAGAGCAGGTTGTTGATCGTCACCGGCTCGCCGCTGCGCGGATCGATCTCGCTGAAGCTCATCCCCGACATCAGGGCCGAGACCGCCCACGTGGCCAGCATCAGCAGCAGGAACAGCACAGCCGGATCGGGCAGTTTGTTGCCGACCCGTTCCACGCCATCGAGGAAGCGCGTGACGAGGTTGCGCCGTGGCGCGGCTTGGGGGACCTGGTTCATGCCGGCTCCTGGAGGCAAGCGAATGCGGATTCACCGCATCCTAACAGCCGCCTCACGCGCGCTGAACGTCGCTAGATCCGGGTGCGCACCGCGAACAGCTCCGGGAAGAAGCTCAGCTCCAGCGCCCGGCGCAGGAACCCCACCCCCGACGAGCCGCCGGTGCCCGGCTTGAAGCCGATGATCCGCATCACCGTGCGCATGTGGCGGAAGCGCCACAGCTGGAACTGGCTCTCCAGGTCGACCAGGTCCTCGGCCAGCGCGTACTCGCGCCAGTGGTGGCCGGTGTCCCGGTAGATCGCCTCGAAGACCGGCAGCAGCTCCGGATCCTCGACATGGGTGCGGCTCCAGTCGCGCTCCAGGTTGCGTTGCGGCACCGGGTGCCCCCAGCGCGCCAGGTAC